>JACZYW010000012.1 GCA_022570885.1 Chloroflexota bacterium
CACCGGCAAGAAGGGGAGCCCCAGGTTGGAGGCTACCGGCGCGCCGAAGATGAAGCCGCGCGATTCGATGCCGATGATGGCGTCCGGCGTGAGCGCGCCGATGCGCCGCGTCAGCTCGTCGATGACATAACGAAAAGCATCGGGATCGTGGAGGAGTGGCGTGATGTCGCGGAAGAGGACGCCCGGCTTGGGGAAGTCGGGCACGTCTCTGATCAGCGTCTTGAGGTCGATCTCCGGGCCGGCGGTAGTCATAGGACTTTCAGTATACCATCGCCGGCGCAGGGGCGTCGTGGGCGGTGGCCTACTGCGGCGCGAGGAAAGGTTCCATCGCCTGCTGGAACGCCGGCGGCGCCGGGAACTGCCCGCCACTGCTGCGTGGCATCTGGATGACGCCGGTGCTGGGGCTGTATTTCAAGGCGAAAGCGCTGCGGCCGCCGACCGGTTCCGATATGAAGAGGTCAAGTTCGATGCGATCAGCCAGAGGAAGGCCGAGCGGCTCTACGGTCACCTCAACGTCCAGCGCGCCGAGGAGGGCAGAGAGCTGAGGACCCGGCTCCAGGTCGGTACTGGCTGGCATCCTCCCATCGGGGCCCGGCAGCAGCGGAACGATCATAGCATTCGTGGCCGAGGCGAGCCCCAACACTTGGAAGGGATTGAACGTATCGCCTGGGCAGACGTTCAACGGCCCCCACAGGTCGCGGCAGAGCAGGAGGCCTTTGGGGAGCCCCTGCGCCTCCTGCACCTGGATTGTCTGGCGCACGGAGGCTACGAGATCCTGCGCGCTGGCATAGCCTTGGAAGATCTCATTGTATTGCGCGGCCTCGACAGCATCGCCCTCAAGGTGCGCCCAGCCTTGATAACCGACGGAAAAGACGCCCGGCTCCGCCGTGCTTTCGAGGAAGAGGAGCACAGGGCCAGGGCCCGCCGTGCAGGAATCAAGTCCAGCCGCTGCGTACCGCATCAATGCTGTACCCTCCAGCAGCACACCTTGAACGGAAGCAAGCGAAAACGCGGGGCCGGGAGAGGCGCCTCTGAGCACCTCATCCACCTGCACGGTGGTGATGATGCGGGAGGCGCCGAGGAAGCCGTCCGGAGCCGGCGCCTCTAAGATAGTACCCACGAGCTGGCCCGTCACGATCACGCTGGCATCGTTGATCAGCGCGCGCACGTCAGGGTACATGAGCCAAAGATCTCCTAGAAGCTCCGCTAAAGGCAGAGAGCAGGGGTCGCCGCCCGAATCGATGAACTGCTGAATTGCTAGCTGGGAGCGCTCGTCATTCCAGCTCATAACACGCCCAAGCAAATCGGCTCCCTGCTCGTCTGATTCGAACTGGCTCTGGGAGACACGCTGCGCCTCCTCGATTGTGAGCGGAAACGGTGGTTCGGACGCCTCCTGGCCCACGATGACCTGGCGGACGCCGAAGGCCGCGAAGGCGACGAGGCCGACGATGAGGACGGGGAGCAGGAGTCTGCGAGCGCGTGTCATGACACGACCATTATAACTTGGGCGGGCGGCCCTAGCTGCTGAAGTAGCTGGTTATCTAGGGGCCGTTCGTTCCGCCTGCGCTACTCCCGCCGGCGGGCGGCGGTGCCGCCGGCCGTGTCCTCCAGCGCGACGCCCAGCTCCGCCAGGCCGTCGCGGATGCGGTCGGACAGCTCGAACTGCTTCGCGGCGCGCAGCTCCTCGCGGATGCTGACGAGCAGCTCGACGAAGGGGGCGGCGGCCATCGCCGCCTCCGCCTCGACCAGCGTCAGCCCCATCACGTCCGCCAGCTCCAGCAGCGCCGCCTGCGCATCGTCGAACGGGCGGTTCTCGTCGCGGGCGCGGTTGATCTCGCGGGCCAGGTCGAAGAGGGCGGCCAGCGCCTGCGCCGTGTTCAGGTCGTCGTCCATCGCCTCGATGAAGGCCTGGCGGTAGGATGCGGGGTCGAGCGGCTCGCCTGTAGCGGGGCCGTCCGGCGTGACGCGAGCGGCCACCTGCAGCCGGTCTGCGCCCGCCTTCGCCGAGGCGAGCGCCTCCTGGGTGTAGGTGAGCGGCTTGCGATAGTGGGAGGTGAGGATGAAGAGGCGCAGGCCGTCGCTGCCGTACTGCTGGAGCACCTCATCGATGGGAATCAGGTTGCCCAGGTGCCGGGTCATCTTCTCCTCGCTCTCGACCAGACGTAGCAGGCCGTGATGCATCCAGAAGCGGACGAAGGGGGCAACGCCGGTGAACGCCTCGGTCTGGGCGATCTCGTTCTCGTGGTGGGGGAAGATGAGGTCCTGGCCGCCGCCGTGGATGTCGATCTGCTCTCCCAGGTACCTGAGCGACATGGCGGAGCACTCGATGTGCCAGCCGGGGCGGCCGGCCCCCCAGGGGCTGTCCCACGAAGGCTCGCCGGGCTTAGCGGCCTTCCAGAGGGCGAAATCGCCCGGTTCTTCCTTCTGCTCGCCCGGCTCAATGCGGGCGCCCGCCTTCATCGAATCTAAGTCCTGGCCCGAGAGCTTGCCGTAGTCGGGCTGCTTCGTCACCCGATAGTAGACATCGCCGCCGGTTTCGTAGGCGAAGCCCTTCTCGATCAGGCCGGTGACGATCTCGATGATCTTCGGGATCTCGTGCGTCGCGCGGGGGTATTCGTGGGCGTGCCGGACGTTGAGGGCGTCCATGTCGCTGTAGAAGCGGCTGATGTTCTCGTCGGCCAGCTCCTCGATGGTGACGCCGGCGGCCTGGGCTCGCTGCACAATGTTGTCCTCGATGTCGGTGAAGTTCTGGACGTGGCGAACCTCGTAGCCGCGGTACTCCAGGTAGCGGCGCAGCACGTCGAAGATGACGTAGCTCATCGCGTGGCCGATGTGGCAGGGGGCGTAGAGGTTGGGCCCGCAGACGTACATGCTCACGACGCGGCCGTCGGCGGGCGCGAACTCCTCGGTGCGGCGGCTCAGGGTGCTATGAAGCTTTAGCGTCATTCGCTGGCTGTCCCTTCGTCCGTTGGTGCGCTGGCGCGGCGACGCGGCGACTTCCGGTTCGGGGTATTCGTCGGTCGCTCCTCTAGCGATCGCAGCCGCTCGATGACCTTCTCGAGGCGCTGCTCCAGCTCGGTGATGCGGTCCCACTCCGGGTCGGGCAGGTGGAGGACGGTATCCGAGCCGGGGTCGCGGTAGGCGACGATGTGGCCCGGCACGCCGACGACGGTGGCGTTGGCGGGGACGTTGGTCACCACGACGGAGCCGGCGCCGATCGAGGCGTGCTTGCCGACGGTGATGGCGCCGATGAGCTTAGCGCCCGCGCCCACCTCGACGTCGTCCTCGAGGGTAGGGTGGCGCTTCTCGCGCTTGGTGCTGGTGCCGCCCAGGGTAACGCCCTGGTACAGGTGACAGTTATCGCCGATCTCTGCCGTCTCGCCGATCACCACACCCATGCCGTGGTCGATGAAGAAGCCCTCGCCGATGATAGCGCCGGGGTGGATCTCGATGCCGGTGAAGAGGCGGACGAAGTGAGAGATCAGCCGGGGCAGGAGCGGTACCCGCCGCTGGTGGAGGGCGTGGGCCAGCCGGTGGCACTGGACGGCATGAAAGCCCGGGTAGGCGAGGATGACCTCTAGGTTGCTGGTGGCCGCCGGGTCTCGTTCCCGGGCGGCCTTGATATCTCTGCCGATGCTGTTGAGGAGCGACACGCTCAGGACCTCCTTCTGCGTAGTCTCGTCACGTCCGTGGTGGGACGTCCTCCGCCTCGAGCGGAGAACGCCCTAGGGACAGATGCAACGAACCCTACGCCGAAGGAGCGATCGATGCTGTGTGAGCTTGCGAAGTGGCATGATACGTATTGCCCAAGTCCTCCGAGCGCTAGATAGAGTCTAGCAGGGCCACGGCCAGCGCCGCAATCCCCTCGCCGCGGCCCACGGGGCCTAGCCGCTCCGAGGACGTCGCTTTCACGCTGACCGCGCCCACGTCGAGGCCCAGCGCATCGGCCAGCGCGGCCCGCATCGCGTCGATGTGGGGCGAGAGCTTCGGCGCTTCAGCGATGACCGTGGCGTCGACGTTGACGGCCCGGTAGCCCGCCTTCGCCACCAGCTCGACGGCGCGGCGCAGCAGGTCGAGGCTGTTCGCGTCGCGATAGCTGGGGTCGTCGGGCGGGAAGTGCCGGCCGATGTCGCCCAGGGCCGCCGCGCCCAGCAGAGCGTCGATGAGCGCATGCGCGAGCACGTCTGCGTCGCTATGGCCGGCCAGGCCGGCCTCGTGGGGGATGGTGACGCCGCCCAGCACCAGCGGCCGCCCCTGCTCGAACGGATGGATGTCGTAGCCGATGCCGGTTCTCATGTCCCGGTCCTCATGTCGATGTAGCCAGCAGCGCCTGCGCCAGCGCCAGGTCGTCGCGGGTCGTCACCTTCAGGTTGCGAGGCGAGCCCTGGTACAGCCGTACGTCCACGCCCAGCGCCTCCACTAGCGCGGCGTCGTCCGTCGCCTCTCCCGTAGCTTGGGCATGCGCCTTCATGAGCAGATCATAGCGGAAGGTCTGTGGTGTCTGCGCCAGCCACAGCCGCGAGCGGTCCAGCGTGCGCACGATACGGCCTGCGTCGTCGCTCTCCTTGACGGTGTCCGGCACGGGCAGGGCGCAACAGGCAGCGCCGGTCTCCTCCGCCTCCCGAAGCCCTTGCTCGATGAGCGCTGGAGTCACCATCGGCCGGGCGCCGTCGTGGACGATCACCCACTCGCAGCGGTCGAGCGACTCCAATCCCGCCCGCACCGAGTCCTGCCGCCGGTCGCCGCCTGCCACCACGGCGCACACCTTGTCCCAGCCCTCGCCTTCTGCCAGCGCCTGCGTCCGCTCGATGGCCTCCTCGGCGACGACGATGACGATCCGCCCGACGGCTGGGCAGAGCTGGAACGCTGCTACGCAGTAAGCGAGCAGCGGCCGGCTCCGTCCCTTGGCGTCGACGAGGGGCGTCCACAGCTTATCGATGCTGCCCGTGCGCCGGCTGCGCCCGGCGGCGACGATCACGGCGCCTACGTCTGGCGGCTGTTGGCTGGTCAGTGGAACATACCTCTCTGGCTATCAGAACAGGCGGCGGATCAGTTCGGCGGTCGCTAGCCCGCCCGAGGCTAGGTAGATGTTCTTGAGCACTTTACCCGCTAGCACGCCGACGAAGAAGTGCCACAGGCGCATCTGAACTGCGCCGGCGGCGACGCCTGCCACGTCGAGCAGCGGGTTAGGGAAGGAGGCGAGGAGGAACATGGTGAGGATGCCTCGCCGTTTCATCCAGCCCCGCACCCGCGAATAGACGGGCCGGTCGCGGAAGAGAGCGCTGCCACCGTAGCCGGCGGCGTAGCCGGTGCATTCACCCAGCGCTTCGGCCGGGCCGGAGACCAGCCCCACCATGATAGGCGTTGGGATGCCCAAGACGGGGTCGAACAGCGCGCCCGCTCCGGCGGCGGCGGCAGCTCCGGGCATCGGCAGGATGATCGACGCGGCGCTGATCAGGCTGACGGCGAAGAGACCAAAGTAGCCGTAGGCGCCAAGCTGGCCGATGCCGATGCCTAGCAGGAGGAAGATGAGGGCGAGGGCGGTGAGGATGACCGCTGCGCTCGCCAGCAGGGCGTACTCCAGGCGGCGAATAGGCCAGGAGCGATCGATCTTGTTGCCTGCCGTCTCCTGGCTCAAGGCGGGCGTCGCCGGCTCGTCAGCGATGGGTGGTTGGTGCATGGTCAGGCGAGTCTGGGAGCGTGGGGTGGCCATGAGGACTTGTGCCATGATAGCAAGTTCGCCTGGGGTCAGCATGTAAAGCGAGAGGCCTCCCTCGTATTGGGAGGCCTCTCGAACTGCTCGTTCGAATCGAGTCAGTCGTCGTCCGGCTCTGCGATGTAGCTGGTGGGAATCTCGGGCCCGGTCGACTCTGGTTCGGTGCCCATCAGCTCAGAGACGTCCTTCTCGGTCAGCGTCTCTTCCAGCGACTTCTCTCCCGATCGCTTCTCTACCGATGGCTTCTCTGCCGACGGCTTCTCTGCCGACGGCTTCTCTGCCGACGGCTCTGTTCCCTCTTCCAGGGCCAGCTCCTCCGGCAAGGCGATCTCCTGCACGGGACGCGGCGGCAGATCGATGTGGGCACGGGCCGGTATCAGCTTGCCGATGATGACGTTCTCCTTCAGCCCTAGCAGCTTGTCCACCCGGCCGGAGATGGCAGCCTCGGTAAGCACGCGAGTGGTCTCCTGGAAGGAGGCCGCGGCTAGGAAGCTGTTGGTGCTGAGCGAGGCCTTGGTCACGCCCAGGAGCACCGGCACGGCAGTCGCGGGCTCACCGCCCTCGGCGAGCACGCGAGCGTTCTCGTCTTCGTACCGGACGCGGTCCACAAGCTGGCCCGGCAGCATCTTGGTATCGCCTGGAATGTCCACCTGCACCTTGCGTAGCATCTGCCGCACGACGACCTCGATGTGCTTGTCGTTGATGGTAACGCCCTGAGAGTGGTAGACCTTCTGCACTTCCTCCACCAAGTAGACCTGGACCGCCTCTGGCCCCATGACGCGCAGGATGTCCTGCGGGTTGGGCTGGCCATCGGTGAGCTGCTGGCCTGCCTGCACCTGAGCGCCGTCCTGCACGCGCAACCGCACGTTGCCTGGCGCATGGTACTCTCGCTCCTCCGTCTCCTCGTAGACGATGGAGATGTTGGTTGGCTTGCGCTTGCGCCCTTCGAAGACGACGCGGCCACTGACTCGGGCGGCGATCTCTTCAACCTCGGCCAGCGCCGTCTCTTCGGTCTTCTTCTTTCGCTTGGTCGCCTTTGGCTTGCGAATAGCGAGGACCGCACCTTGCTCGATCTGCGAGTCGTGCTTCACCTGTAGTTCGGCGTCCTTCGGGATCTCATAGGCATCGCTGTAGAACTCTGTACTGGTCACGGTGAGCTTGCGCGTGTCTCCATCTTCGCTGATCCGCACGGTGCCATCGATCTCGGCCATGACGGCCTGGCTCTTGGGTATGCGCGCCTCGAACAGCTCCTCGACGCGGGGCAGGCCGCTCGTGATGTCGATGCCGGCAACGCCGCCGGTGTGGAAGGTACGCATCGTGAGCTGGGTACCCGGCTCGCCGATGCTTTGGGCGGCGATAATGCCGACTGCTGAGGCCATCTCGACGAGGCGGCCGCTGGCCAGGCTGCGGCCGTAGCAGAGTCGGCAAATGCCACGCTTGACTAGGCAGAAGAGCGGCGAGCGAACGTGTACCCGTCCGATGCCCAGCGCCTCGATCTGTTCGGCGAGGGGCTCGTCGATCTCCTCTCCCCGGCGCAGTAGTACTTCTTTGGTCTTGGGGTTGGTGATATCGGAGGCCGTCCAGCGGCCGAGCACCTGCATCTGGAACGGCTGCCTAAGGGTCTCTTCCGATTGCTGCTCCAGCCAGATGCCGGCGGTGGTGCCGCAGTCTTCCTCCTCCACGATGACGTCCTGCGACACATCGATGAGGCGGCGGGTGAGGTAGCCGCTGTCCGCCGTGCGCAGGGCGGTGTCCGCCAGCCCCTTGCGGGCGCCGTGGGTGGAGATGAAGTACTCCAGCACACTCAGCCCTTCGCGGAAGCTGCTGCGAATCGGCAGGTCGATGATGCGGCCGGAAGGGTCGCTCATGAGGCCGCGCATCCCGGCCATCTGGCGGATCTGAGAGATGTTACCCTTCGCTCCGCTGGAGGCCATCATGTACACCGAACCGTACTCATCCAGGTGGTCCTCAATGGCTTGCTGTACCCGCGCAGTCGTCTCGGTCCAGATAGAGATGGAGGCGTCGTATCGCTCTTGTTCGGTAATGAGGCCCATCTCGAACTGGCCTTCGACCTCGTTGACGCGCTGGTCGGCCTCCTCTAGCAGCTGCGCCTTCTCCTCCGGCACGTGCAGGTCGTTGATGGCGATGGTGACGCCGGAGATGGTGGCGTAATGGAAGCCGATGCGCTTGATGTCGTCGACCACTACTGCTGTGTGTTCGTCGCCTAGCTGGGAGTGGCAAATGGTCACGACTTTCTTGAGCGCCTGCCGGTCCATCACCTCGTTGAAGAAGCCAACCTCTGGGGGCAGCACTTCGTTGAAGATGATCCGGCCGGGCGTCGTGTTGATGAACTGGCCGTCAGTGCGCTCGTCGCGCACCTTGATCACGGCGCGCAGTTCGACCAGGCCAGCGTCCAGCGCCCGCAGCGCCTCTTGGAAGTTTCCATAGGCTCCCACGGTCGGACGGTTGTTGGTGGCTGCTACGTACGCTCCGTGCGCCTTCGGCAGCTCCACGGTCAGGTAATAGCAGCCCAGCACCATGTCCAGGGTAGGGGTGATGGTGGGCTCGCCTGAGCCGGGCGAGAGGAGGTTCTTGGTAGAGAGCATGATCTGGCGCGCCTCCGCCACCGCCTCCCGCGAGAGTGGCACGTGTACCGCCATCTGGTCGCCGTCGAAGTCGGCGTTGAAAGCGGCGCAAACCAGCGGATGGATCTGGATGGCGCTCCCGTCGATGAGGACAGGCTCGAACGCCTGGATGCCAAGGCGGTGCAGGGTAGGTGCGCGGTTGATGAGCACGGGACGGGCCTTGATCACCTCGTCCAGTACGTCCCACACCTCTGGCCGCGCCCGCTCTACGATGCGTTTGGCCATCTTGATGTTGTGCGCCATCCCCCCCGCCACGAGGGAGTGCATGACGAACGGCTTGAAGAGCTCCAGGGCCATGCGCTTGGGCAGGCCGCACTGGTGGAGCTTCAGCTCTGGGCCGACGATGATGACGGAGCGCCCAGAGTAGTCGACGCGCTTGCCCAGCAGGTTCTGGCGGAAGCGCCCTTGCTTGCCCTTCAGCATGTCAGAGAGCGACTTCAGCTTATGGTTGCCGGAGCCCGCCACGGCACGCCCACGCCGGCCGTTATCGATCAGGCTGTCCACGGCTTCTTGGAGCATGCGTTTTTCGTTGCGGATGATGATCTCCGGCGCTCCCAGCTCCAGGAGTCGCTTGAGGCGGTTGTTCCGGTTGATGACGCGACGGTAGAGATCGTTCAGGTCGCTGGTGGCGAAGCGGCCGCCGTCGAGCTGAACCATGGGCCGCAGGTCCGGCGGGAGGATCGGCAGGACGGTCAGGATGGTCCATTCCGCTTTGTTGCCGCTCCGGTGCAGCGCTTCCGCTACCTGCAGGCGCTTGGTCGCCTTCTTCCGACGCTGCCCGCTGGTTGTGGCGATCTCTTCGTGCAGCCGCAGGCGTAGCCCATCGATGTCCAGCCGCCGGAGGATCTGGAGGATCGCCTCCGCACCCATGCCCGCCGAGAAGACTTGGCCGAATTTCTCTTTGTACTCCGTGTACTCGGTCTCCGTAAGCAGAGTGACGCTGTCATCGACCACCGGATCGCGCAGCCCTTCCAGCGCATCGATCTGCTCCTCGAACTCTGTCGCCAGCTCTTCCCGCACAGTGGCGAGCTGCTCCTGGAGCGGTTTGAGCTCTTGGAGGGCGCTATCGCGTAGCTGCTGGCAGGCGGCATCGGTCGTTAGCTCCAGGTCTTTTCGCCGCTGCTTCAGCTCGGCTTCCCACGTCTTGGTCAGGCTCCTCACCAGCGGCTTCACCTTCTTGTAGGCGTCCTTCGGGATCTCCTCGCCCTTCTCCACAAAGGTGGTCTCATCGATGACGAAGTTGCGGCGTGCCTTCTTGCCCACCTGCGCCTTCAGATCGGTCTCAATGGTCTTGCCTAGCCTCGCGAGTCCGCCGATGCGCTTTTTCTTCTCCGCATCGATCGCCTTCCGTTCCGCCTCGCGCGTGCTCTCCAGCTCGGCGATCGTCTCATCGCGCTTCCGCTCGATCTCAGAGATGCTATCGAGCGACTCCTGCTCCCGTTGCGCGGTCGTCTCATCCCGCTGCTCGCGGAGCGTGTCTAGGGCGCGCTGCTTCGCCGCCTGGTCGACTTCGGTGATGATGTACTGGGCGAAGTAGATGACGCGCTCAAGGCTGCGGGGCGACATGTCCAGCAGTAGGCCCAGCCGGCTGGGGGTTCCTTTGACGAACCAGATGTGGCTCACCGGCGAGGCGAGTTCGACGTTGCCCATGCGCTCGCGGCGCACCTTGCTGCGGGCCACCTCTACGCCGCATTTATCGCAGACGATGCCCTTGTAGCGGACGCGCTTGTACTTCCCGCAGTAGCATTCAAAGTCCTTGGTGGGCCCGAAGATCTTCTCACAGAAGAGCCCGTCTTTCTCCGGCTTCAGCGTTCGATAGTTGATCGTCTCCGGCTTGGTTATCTCGCCATACGACCACGACCGGATCTGCTCCGGCGAGGCTAACGAGATGCGGATGGCGTTGAAGTCATTGACTTCCAGCACTCGGCTATTCCTCCCCTCGCTCCATGCCCTCTAGATTGATCCCCAATCGTGGGGGGTCGAGGCCTTCGTCGGGAATGGCGACGCGTTCATCGTCCGCGTTCAGCACTTCCACCGAGAGGCACAGACTTTGCAGCTCTTTGACCAGCACCTTAAAGGATTCTGGAATGCCTGGTTCAATGACGTCCTCACCCTTGACGATGGCTTCGTAGGTCTTCACCCGGCCGACGACATCGTCGCTCTTGACGGTGAGGAGCTCCTGAAGGATGTGGGCTGCGCCGTAGGCCTCCAGCGCCCACACCTCCATCTCGCCGAAACGTTGCCCGCCGAACTGGGCCTTGCCGCCCAGCGGCTGCTGCGTGATGAGGGAGTATGGGCCGGTGGAGCGGGCGTGGATCTTGTCCTCCACCAGGTGCACCAGTTTCATCAGGTAGATGTAACCCACGGTTATCGGCTGGTCAAACCGTTCGCCGGTGCGGCCATCGTATAGCGGCTGCTTGCCGAAGATGGGCGGGGCCAGCTTGAGCTCTTTCTCCACGCGGTCCGCGCGCTCCATCAGTCGCTCCATGGAGAGGTTTTTCACCCGCTTCTCGCCTACGCTCTCGAGCCAAAGCATGACGCAGGCCTGCTTGGCGACGCCGACCTTGCTCTCGTCGAGGATATCGGCGGCATCGTAGCCGTGCTTCTTCATCCAAGCTTCAAAGGTGGGCAGGTCCAGATGCTCACCATGTGTGTGGCCATTGTTGCCGTTGCCGTCGTACGGACGCAGGGCGTTGGCTTCCTGAGCGAGCCATGCGCGGGCGAGGGTGTCCTCAATTTCTTCGCCGCTGGCGCCGTCGAAGACCGGCGTGACCGCGCGGAAGCCGAGCATCTGGGCGGCCCAGCCCAGGTGTGTTTCCAGCACCTGGCCGACGTTCATGCGGCTGGGCACGCCTATCGGGTTGAGGATGATATCTATGGGCGTGCCGTCCTCTAGGTGGGGCATGTCCTCCGTCGGCAGGATGCGGGCGATGACGCCCTTGTTGCCGTGGCGCCCGGCCATCTTGTCCCCTTCGGAGATCTTGCGCCGCTGTGCGATAGAGACGCGCACCAGCCGATTAACGCCGGCCGGCAGCTCATCGTGATCTTCGCGCGAAAAGACTTTCACGTCGATGACTTTGCCCTTTTCGCCGTGGGGCACTCGCATGGAGGAATCCTTCACCTCGCGCGCTTTCTCGCCGAAGATGGCGCGCAGCAGCTTCTCCTCCGCTGTCAACTCCGTCTCTCCCTTAGGGGTAATCTTACCCACCAGGATTTCGCCGGAGTGCACCTCTGCGCCGACGCGGATGATGCCGTCCTCGTCCAGATCGCGCAGGCTCTCCTCGCCTACGTTGGGGATATCCCGAGTGATCTCCTCCGGGCCCAGCTTCGTATCGCGCGATTCCACCTCGTGCTTCTCGATGTGGATCGAGCTGAAGCGGTCATCCTGCACGACGCGCTCCGAGATGACGATGGCGTCCTCGAAGTTGTACCCTTCCCACATCATGAAGGCGCAGAGCACGTTTTGCCCCAGTGCCAGCTCGCCCTGGTTCGTCGACGAACTATCCGCCAGTGTGTCGCCCTTCTCGATTCGCTGTCCCTTGCGCACGGAGGCGCGCTGATTGATGCAGGTACCCTGGTTGGAGCGACGGAATCTCATCAGCGGGTACTTCTTCTCCCCGCCGGAATCGTACTCGACGACGATCTCAGTGGCCGTGGCGCTAGTAACCGTGCCCGGGCCGTCCGCCAGCAGTACCTGGCCGGAGTCCGCGGCCGCTCGCTTCTCGACTCCCGTCATCACCAGCGGCACCTGGGGCTGGACGAGCGGTACCGCCTGTCGCTGCATGTTGGCGCCCATCAGGGCGCGGGGAGCGTCGTCGTGCTCCAGGAAGGGGATGAGCGAGGTGGCGACGCTGAGGATCTGCGTGGGAGTCACGTCCATGTAATCGACGTGCTCCGGCAGCTCCACGTGGAACCGCTCTCCCTGGCGAGCTTCCACGCGCTCTTCTAGGAAGCGGTTCTTCTCATCGAGGAGGGAGTTCGCCTGGGCGATGATGTACTCCTCCTCGCGATCCGCATCAAGGTGGACGATCTCGTCCGAGACATACGGGAGGATCGGAATCTGCTTCAGGCCCGCCTCGGCTAGCCGCTTCGCTATGGCCGATGTGATCTCCTGTCCTACCTCTGCGATCACGCCGCCTCGGGTGCCGGCCAACGTCTCCCGTGCTATTTGGCCCAGCAACGCGGGGTCTTCCGGCGGCAGCTCGCGGACGACTTTGCGGTAGGGCGTCTCGATGAAGCCGTAGGAATTGATCAGGCCGTAGGTAGCCAGGTTGCCGATCAGGCCGATGTTTGGCCCTTCCGGCGTCTCAATAGGGCAGATGCGGCCGTAGTGGCTGTAGTGCACGTCTCGCACGTCGAAGCCCGCTCGATCGCGGGAGAGGCCACCGGGACCAAGGGCGGAGAGGCGACGCTTATGCGCCAGCTCTGCCAGCGGGTTGGTCTGGTCCATGAACTGCGAGAGTTGCGAGCCGCCGTAGAACTCCTTCATGGAGGCGACTACCGGCCGGATGTTGATCAGGGCGCTAGGGGTCGCCTGATCGCCGTCGGTGATGGTCATGCGTTCTCTGATCACCCGCTCCATGCGCAGCAGGCCGATGCGGAACTGATTCTGGATCAGCTCTCCCACGGCCCGCACGCGGCGGTTCCCCAGGTGGTCGATATCGTCCGGGCGGCTCTTGCGGTTGTTGAGCTGAATCATCTCGCGGACGATGGCCATCAGGTCTCCCGGTGTCAGCGTGCGGTTTGTCTCGTCCACCTTCAGGCTGAGGCGCTTGTTGACCTTATAGCGACCGACGCGGCCCAAGTCGTATCTGCGTGGGTTGAAGAAGAGCGATTCTACCAGCTTGCGGGCGTTCTCCAACGTGGGCGGATCGCCCGGGCGCAGTCGCCGATAGAACTCCAAGAGCGCTTCATCCTTCCCCTTGGAGGGCTCCTTATCCAGCGTCGACTGGATGTACTGATGATCGGGATGCGTGTCAACCGAGGCGAAGGCGGCCAGCAGCCGTTCGTCCGTGCCCAACTCTTCGTCCTTCAGCCGATCGTCCTCGTCGATGGCCCGCAGCAAGGTGGTGATGGGGATCTTGCGCTTCCGATCCACTTTCACCGAGAGGATGTTCTTGTTGGAAGTTTCGAACTCCAGCCAGGCGCCGCGGCTGGGGATCAGCTTGGCGTAACAAAGCTCGCGACCGCTTGTGTTGTCCGACTGTAGCGTAAAGTAGCAACCAGGTGAACGAACGAGCTGCGCGACCACGACCCGTTCCGCGCCGTTGATGATGAAGGTGCCACGTTCGGTCATGAGCGGGAAGTCGCCCATGAAGAGCTCCTGCTCCTTCACCTCGCCGGTCTCTTTCACCAGAAGCTGCACCCAAACCTTGAGTGGGGCGGAGTAGGTCATGTCCCGTTCGCTGCACTCCGCCTGGTTATACTTCGGCTCGCCGAAGGAGTAAGGCCGTACAGGGAGCGATTCGATTTTCCCCTTGCGCAGGTCCTGCGCCGCCTCCAGCGTAAGCGGCACTCCCTTGAGGGCCAGCGTCCGCCGGCCTACCTTCACGTCTTCGAGCGGAACCAGCCCGACGTATTGCTCTAGATCCTCTTGCCGGTCTTTTGGCGAGATGGCACGGGCGAAGCGCAGCTCCATTCGATTGCCCGTAAAGTCCTGGATGGGAGAGAGCTCGTCGAAGAGCTCCTGAAGACCTTTCTCCTGAAACCAGCTAAAGGACTCTAGCTGGATGCGGATCAGGTGGGGAATCTCCAGCACATGTGGGATCTTGGCGTAGGATTTCGTCAAGCCTGGGGTAGCGCCCCCCGCCCGCACCAAATCGCCGGTCGTTACCATGGCAGCGCTCCTAACACGAACATCACAAACCGGCCCCATCCCTGCCACGAGGGAGGGCACCGCCTTCTAGTTTGCTATGGGGAGATCAATAATAAGAGGTCAGTCCAGCCGTGACCGTAGTCTAACAACCCGCTCGCCGAGTGTCAATTAAGCACTGTACCAGACCGCTACAGACATTGCAAGCCCCAGATAGACCAAATCTAGACAGTAAAGGAGCTGCTCCGTTGCTCGGCGCGGATGGTGGTGCCGCTGGCGATGTATTGCTCCCCGATTCCGGAGGCGCGCACGCCCGGCCCGATGACGCAGTTCCGCCCAACGCGCACGTTTGGCGGGATCTCTACTCGCTTGCCGATGATGGTGATGCCCGAGTTCACGATGTCCGGCCGCTCCCGGTTCGTCGTCCAGTCTTCGCCGTAGCCGATGTGACAGTCCTTGCCTATTCGAACCTCTTTGTCCAGAATGGAACGTTCGATGATCGCGCCCGCCTCGATGCGCGTATCGTCGAAGATGATCGAGTCCCGAACGACGGCGCCCTCCTCCACGTAGACGCCGGGAGAGAGCACCGAGTGTTCGATGCGACCGTTGATGATGCAACCCAACTCCAATAGCGAGCGGCTGATCTCGGCTTGCCGGCCTATCTTGGCGGGAGGATAGCCAGCGAAGCGGGTGCTGATGCGGCTCTCGGAGTCGTACATGTCCAGGTCTGGGACGTCCTCCAACAGATCCATGTTGCTCTGAAAATACGACTCGATGGTGCCCACATCCCGCCAGTAGCCGTCGAAGCGGTAGCCGTAGACCTTGCGCGACGGGTCGGCGACGAGCGTCGGGGTGACGTCGCGGCCGAAGTCGCGCTCGCTTTCGTCCCGCTCCGCATCCTCGATCAACGACTGGACGAGGACATCCTTGTTGAAGACGTAGATGCCCATGGAGACGAGGTTGGAGCGTGGCTCCGCCGGCTTCTCGTCGAATTCGACGATGCGGTCTTCGTCGTCGAGGAAGAGGGTGCCGAAACGGCTCGCCTGGTCCCAGGGCACGGTACAGACCGGAATGGTGACGTCGGCGCCCTTAGCGCGATGGAAGGCGATGAGTTCGTCGTAGGCCATCTTGTAGACGTGATCACCTGCCAGGAGCAGAACCTGCTCCGCGCGCGATTCCTCCACGTAGTAGAGGTTTTGGTAGACGGCGTCGGCAGTGCCCTGATACCAGTCTGAGGCATCGTGACCCAGATAGGGCTGGAGGAGAGCGACGCCGCCCCCCGTCCGGTCCAGGTCCCACGGCCGGCCGCTGCCGATGTGGTCGTTCAGAGAGCGGGGGCGGTACTGGGTGAGGACGCCTACCCGGTGAATGTCGGAGTTGGTGCAGTTGCTAAGCGAGAAGTCGATGATGCGATAGCGGCCGCCGAAGGTGACGGCAGGCTTCGCTCGCTCTTCCGAGAGGACGCTGAGGCGGTCGCCCTGGCCGCCCGCCAGGATCATGGCGATGACTCCCTTCACGGTTGCTGCCCTCCTTGTGCTGGGGACGGTCCGGTGTCAGGGAACGACCCGCCAGCCGGCGGCGAGTCGATGCCCGCCAGCACCCGCAGGATGCGTAGCCAGTCCCGTAGGTAGCGCGTGATGAGGAAGCGCTCGCGCACGTGCTCGCGGCCGATGTCGCCCATGCGCTTCGCCAACTCCTCGTCGCGCAGGAGCGAAAGGACTCGTTCGGCGCACTCCTCCGTGGTGTTGACGAGATAGCCCGTCTCGCCGTCGACGAGCTGGAGCGGAATGCCGCCCACGTTGCCCGCCACCACCGGCCGCCCTTTCCACAGCGCTTCCGAGATCACCAGGCCGAACCCTTCCCGCACCGATTTCTGGATCACAACCTGCGCCCGCTGGAAGGCGTTTACCTCTACGTTGCCGACGCCGTTCAGGTTAGAGAGAATGTGAATGTCGTAGTCCTCCCCGGCGCGCCGGACGGTGCGCTCGTACCAGGCCCAGCCCTCCGGATCGTCGTGCGCCATCGAGGCGACGAGGACTAGCTGGACATCCGGTATCTCTTGCTTGACTATTCGATACGCCTCAATCACGCCCAGCGGGTCTTTCCACGGGTCGAAGCGCGAGATCTGGGCGATGAACGGACGCCGGTGGTCGATGCCATAGCGTTCCAGGATAGCGTGGCAGGTCTCCTCCGGCAGCGGGACGTTCTTGGGGCTCAGCGGGTCGATCGCCGGTGGCACGATGTAGAGCTGTGGCCCGTGGAGGTCTTCTTTGATGTACTCCGGCATCGTGCAGACGGCTGCGTCATACTCGCGCAGGTGGGGTTTGAGCATATCCCAGGACTGCACCTGCGCGTCGGTGAGATCGACGTGGCAGAGCCAGATCCACTTGCCGTTGGCTCGGGCGCCGTTCTGTTCTTGCAGGCTCGTTAGGATTGCAGCCGGCTGGGCATCGTGAATCAGCACGAAATCGTAGTCTTCGTCGAAGAGCTTGGCGTTCAGGCGGTTGTTCTCCAGCCATATTTCCCGCATCTGCGGTGTCCAGTCCACGTACATGCCTTGCAGGCTGTTGTGCATCGCCTTGGTGACCTGATAGAACTCGTCGTTGCCCCGGATCACCTGCCACTCGGCCGCCAGCCCCACGTCGACCATAAGTGGCACGAGCGACGTCAGGATCTCGGCGACGCCGCCGCCGAAAGAGGTGGAGTTGAGGTGGAGAATGCGTGACCCGGCGAGCGGGGCGGCAAGCTCGCGGATCTCTTCGATACATTCCGCACCGACGATTGGCCCATGATCGTCGAGCGCCATGGGCGTCACAGGCACAGAGCCGAGCATGTTGGAGGGTCTAGCGTCCTTCCCGGGTGAGATCGGTGAGCAGCCGCAGCCCGTCTGCTACGAAGCGTGTGATGAGGAACTGTTCCGCCACATGCCGGTGCCCGCCTTCTCCCAGCCGCTGAGCGAGCGCTCTGTCCTGCAGGAGCTCCGTTACCCGCTCGGCGAACTCCTCCGTGTTGTCGGCAAGGAAGCCGGTTTCGCCGTCCAGCACCTGCTGCTTGAGGCCGCCCGCGCGGGCGGTCACCACGGGTCGCTCCTTCCACTGGGCGTCCGAGATCCAGAGGCCGAAGCCCTTGCGCAGCCCCTTCTGGACGACCACGTCGGCGGCGCGCTGGAGAGCGTTCACCTCTACGTTTCCCACCTCGCTCATGCCGCGCAGGATGTGCACGTCCGAATACTCCATCGACTTGCGCACCGTTTCGTCGAAGTAGGCGATGCTGTCCGGATCCTGCGGCGGGTTGGCGACGACGAGGACCGACTGGAGGTCGGGCACCTGCCGGCGAACCCGGTCGTGCACGTCGATGACGCCCAGCAGATCGCTGCCGGGGTCGCAGGGGGAGATCTGGCAGAGTAGGGGCCGCTCCGGATCGATGCTGTAGCGTCGAAGGATGGGATGCATCGCCTCGGGCGAGAGCTCCATGTTGCGCGGCCCGAGCGGATCGATCGCGGGCCGGATGATGGTGATCGGCACGGCGCGCAGGTCCGGATGCACGAAGGAGTCGGCTTCGAAGACGATGGCGTTGTAGGGCTCGATGTGGCTGCGGAGGAGCGCCCAGGCCTCCGCTTGGGCTGACGAGAGGTCTAGGTGCGAGTGGAGGACCCAGCGGGTGTTCGCGCGGGCCGCCTCTGGCACGAAGGCGCGGATCGCTGCGGGCTGCGGGTCGTGGACGACGATGACGTCGTACGGGTCGACGAGCAGCTCGGCGTTCATGGCGCTGTATCGCAGCCAGACTTCGCTCAGCTCCGGCGACCAGGCTTCCCCCGCGCCGGCCAGCGCGCGATAGAGCGCTTTGTTGGCGGCGGCGAACTCCTCGGCGGGGCGTACCACCTGCCAGCGGCACTCCAGACCCAGGTCTGAGAAGAGCGGGACGGCGGCGTTCAGGAGCTCGGCCACGCCGGTGCCGAAGCCGGTGACGCTCAGGTGGAGCACGCGCAGCCCCTTGAGGGGCGCTGCGAGACGCTGAATCTCGTCGATGCCATCTTCGCCGACGATGGACCGGTAGTTGTCGAGTGCGTTCTGAGTTAAGGCCAGCGTGCCGTACATGGTTCCCTCCTGCAGGCTACTGGTGAACAGAGGTGACACCTGGGCAGGCGTGCCCGCATGATAGCGCAGGGGCGTTGAGGCTGTCAATCTCGGTCGGCCGGGCGCGGGGTTTACATGAACTCGTAGCCGCCCTTGACGCCTTCCGGCTTCTGGTCGATGATGACGTTCACGCAGGCGGGCTTGCCGGAGGCGAAGGCGCGCTCGATCGCCGGCTTGATCTCCGCGGGCTCGGTAACGTACTCGCCGTGGCCGCCCAGCGCCTCTACCACCTGGTCGTAGCGGGCGTTGTCGGCGAGGCGGGTGCCAATGACGCGATCCTCGCCGTACATGCGCTCCTGTCCGACCAGGATCTGGCCCCACTGGCGGTCGTTCCCCACCACGGAGACCACGGGCAGGTTGAAGCGCACCAGCGTATCGAAGTCGAAGCCGTTGAGGCCGAAGGAGCCGTCGCCGTTCACCATCAGCACCTTCTTCTCAGGGTGCACATACTTGGTGGCGATGCAGAAGCCGGTGCCCACGCCCAGGGTGCCCAGCGGGCCGGGGCCCATGAACTGGCCGGGGAAGTTGACTGGCAGCACCTGCGCCGCAAGCCCGACGATGTCGCCGCCGTCGCCGATGACGATGGTGTTCTCATCGACGAACGAGGCCATGTCGTTGCAGAGGCGCAGGGGGTGGATGGGTACCGAGTCGGAGTGGATCCAGCGCTGGCGCAGCTCCGCCACCTTTGTCTCGCGGTCGCGCAGCCCTTGGAGCCACTCGTTGTGCTGCGCTTTGCCGTCGCCCAGCTCGCTGTGCAGCTCCTCGAGCAGCGTGCGCGGGTCGCCCTCAAGGCCGATGTCGAGCTCCCTGTTGCGGCCGAGCTCCGTCGGGTCGACGTCGATGGCGATGACCTTTGCCTCTTTGTTGATACTGCGCCCGAAGGCGAGGCGGAAGTCCATGGGCACGCCGACGAAGATGGCGACGTCGGTGGTCTCAAACGCCTGCCGGCGGCTGCGGTTGAAGAAGAGCGGGTGCTCCTGGCTGACACAGCCGCGGCCCATGTCGTTCAGGTAGAGCGGCGCATCCAGCCGTTCGGCTAGCTGGGCCAGCGCCTGGCCGGCATCGGACCAGTACGTGCCGCTGCCGCCCATCACCAGCGGGCGTTCCGCTTTCGCCAGCGCCTGGGCCGCCTCAGCGATGAGCTTGGAATCGCCGCGCAGCCGGCCCTCCGTTCGATAGCCTTCCGGCAGCCGCGCCTCGCTCTCCTCCATGCGGCCGAAGAGCACATCGGCGGGCAGCTCCAGGAAGACGGGCCCGTAGCGGCCGCTGAGGGCGACGCGAAAGGCCTGGGCCAGAAAGTCCGGGATGCGCTTGGTGACGTGGCAAGTGGCGGACCACTTGGTAATGGGCTTGAACATATCGATGGTGCCGGGGATCTCCTGAAGGTTGCCCTGGAACGCGGTGCCGTCCGGCGCGGCGCCGCCGATGAGCAGCATGGGGCTACCGTTCTGGTAGGCGGTGGCGACGGCGGTGATGGCGTCGGTGACGCCGGGGCCCGCGGTAACGATAGCAACGCCGCACTTGCCGGTGAGGCGAGAGTAGGCCTCGGCGGCGTGGCCGGCCACCTGCTCGTGCCGGACGTCGATGATGTCGATCCCTTCGTCCAGGCAGCCGTCGTAGATGTTCTGGATGTGGCCGCCGGAGAGGGTGAAGATGACGTCGATCCCCTCGCGCTTTAGCATGCGGGCGACCAGGTCGCCCCCGTCGATCTGGGCCATGGTGGTGCTCCTTACGATGCAGAACGGTGTGCTGAGGTGCCGGAAGGCATGATGGCGTACCTTCGTTATGGTGTCAAGCGCGGTGGCAGGGGCCGGTCGTCCTAGTGCAGCACCTGCGCCACCAGCAGGTCGGCGATCTCGTCGTCCGAGAGGCCGAGGATCTCCTTGCAGACCTGGTGCGTGTGCTCGCCCAGGCAGGGGGCCGCGCGTTCGTAGCGGGCGGGCGTCTCGGAGAGGCGGAAGCCGGGGCCGTCGTGGGTGGTGCGGCCCGCTTCCGGGTGCTCTAGCTGGACGTAGTACTCGCGCTCGCGCAGGTGTGCGTCCTCCAGGCAGTCGCGGCCGTTCTGGACGACGGCGGCGGGCACGCCGGCCGCCTGGAGCGTGGTCATCACCTCCTCCGGCGAACGCTGCGATGTCCACTCCTCGATCTGGCGCTCCAGGTCGTCCTCGTGCTCCTTGCGGCCGGCGAGTGTCGCGAACCGTTCGTCGCGGGCCCAGCCGGGGTCGCCGAGCGCCTGGCGCAGGGCCGACCACTGCTCCTCGCTGAAGCAGGCGATGACGCACCAGCGCTCCTCGTCCTTCTCGCCGAAGGGGGCCTGGATCCTGATCGTCTGGCAGCGGAAGGCGCCGTGGGGCGCAGCGTGGGGGAGCCGGTTGCCCGCGCGTGTCTGCGACCGCTCGTTCACGGTGTAGTCCATCACGGCGGGGGCGAGCGCGGCGACGGATGACTCGAGCTGCGACAGCTCGATGCGCTGGCCCTTGCCGGTGCGCCGTCGGTGGCGCAGCGCAGCCAGGATGGCGATGAGCGTGTGGTTGGGGTTGATGATGTAGTCGGGATAGTTGGTGCCCATGCCGGTGGGCGGCCGGTTGGGCAAGCCCGTGAGGTGATTGAAGCCGGTGATCGGCCCCAGCACCGCGCCGAAGCCGAGGAAGTCGCGGTGCGGGCCGTCGAAGCCCTGCATCGGCAGGTAGACGGCGATGATGTCCGGCCGCACCTTCACCAGCTCGTCGTAGATGAGGCCCCAGCGCTCGATGATGCGCGGTGTCATGTTGGTGAGGAAGACGTCGGCCCAGCGCACCAGGCGCAGCGCCAGATCGTGGCCCTGCTCGGTATTCAGGTCGATGGTGATGCTCTGCTTGTTGATGTTGTAGTTGTTGAAGTAGCCGCTGACGTTGTAGCTCATCTTCCCCGGCGGGAATGGGCCGATGCCGCGCAGGGCATCCATGTGCGTCTCTGACTCCACGCGCACGACGGTGGCGCCGTAGAGGCCCATCATCTGGGGGCAGATGGGGCCGGCGCCGAACCAGGAGAAGTCGGCGACGTTGATGCCGGTGAGCGGCTGCCTTTCATCTTTCGCGGCTATCGCGGCCATGCTACCTGTCCTCCGAATCGAACGCTGGCGTGTTCATCTTGCGGTGCCGCTACACCGCGCCGGAGGCGGCGAGCGCCTCCAGCTCCTCCTGCGAGTAGCCCAGCTCGCTCAGCAGCTCCGCGTTGTGCTCGCCCACGCGCGGGGGCCGGCGGTCGATGCGCCACGGCGTCTCGGAGAGCCGGTAGGGCGGGCCGGGGTAGCGTAACGTTTCGCCCAGGTCGGGGTGCTCCACGCCTTGGTACCAGTCGCGGGCCTTGAGCTGGGGGTTCTTTACCAGGTCCTCCGGCGTGCTGACGATGCCGATGAGCAACCGGCGCCCTTGTCCTTGTTCGTACAGCTCCCACTTGGTCTTGGAGGCGAAGAAGCGCGCCAGCACCCCATCGATGTGCTCGAGCAGGGGTATCTTCGGCTTCGACTCCTCTGGGTTAAGCATCAGTCCAGTGAGGAAGCGGATGTTGAGCTGTTCGATGATCGGGCGATAGGGCTCCTCTGTCAGGTCTTCCGCCATCCCTTCCTCCTCAAGCCACTTCAGCAGCTCGGTCCAGGCGGCGCCTCCCGGCGCGCCCACATAGCCCCAGATCCAGCCGTCGCTCGCCTCGTAGGGGCCCATGCCGGGCACGGTGATCGGCAGGCCGCCGCGCCGCCCCATGCGGCCGCGCACCGATTTGTTCAGATCGTAGGTCTGCATCGCCGTCTCCTGGGCGATGAGCAGCGCCTCCTGCATCGATACCTCGACGTGCTGCCCGCGGCCGGTCAGGTCGCGATGATAGAGCGCCATCATGGTGCCAGTGGCCGCCTGAATAGAGGCGCATAGATAGCCCTGGTTGCCATAGGGGAGGCTCGGCGGGTCTTCCGGGTCGCCGGCCAGCCACATGATGCCGGACATGGCCACACCGACGATGTCCGGCGCCAAGTAGCCGGCGTGCGGCCCTTGCGCGCCGAAGCCAGTGATGGAGGTGAGGATGACGTCCGGCCGCAGCGCCTGCAACGCCTCGTATCCCAACTCCAGCGAATCGAGGTAGCCGGGCGGGAACGACTCGACGACGATGTCGGCGCTGGGCGCCAGCTTGCGAAAGACCTCGCGGGCCGCGGGATCGTCCAGGTTCAGCGTGAGGCTGCGCTTGTTGGTGTTGAGGTTGAGGAAGGGGAGGCTCTTCTCGCGATCGGCCTCGTCGTGATAGAACGGCCCAACGTCCCGCGCCGGGTCGCCGCCCGGAGGTTCGATCTTGATGACATCAGCGCCCAGGTCAGCCAGCAGCTTGGTGCAATAGGAACCGAGCTCGCCGGTGAGGTCGAGGACGCGGACATCGCCGAGGGCGGTGGGTGTGTCGTCTGGCATAGCGCTACGGCTGATTCTACTGCACGGACGCTAGGTGTCAACCTCCGCCCGGTTTCGAGCGCCGAATTACGCAGCTTTTCTCCCCACGTTCAACCTCTTACGTTGACGAAAAGGTACGGGGGCCGTATGCTTACGAGAGGGTCGTTCCCCTTTTCCCAACATCATGATGAGTTTGTCGTCTCCAGATGAGGCTTCTACCTCCATGCCGCCCGCCGCCGACCCGGCTGGGCTAGACCATGGCGTTGCTAGACAGGGCTGGCGGCGCACCTTCGCGTCATTGACGAACCCTCATTTTCGACTGCTTTGGGTCAGCATGCTCTTTTCGTTCACCGGCCTGCAGATGTCCTTCACGGCGCAGGGCTTTCTGACCTATGACCTGACGGGCACGGCGACATCGCTCGGGGTGGTGAGCTTGGGCTGGGGCATACCGCTGCTCGCGCTTTCGTTAGTAGGAGGGGTGGCGGCAGACCGGCTGCATAAGCGCTGGCTCATGATGGTCTCCCACGGCGCCATGGCCGTAAGCTCGCTCATCACAGCGGTCCTGATCCAGACGGACGTCATCGCCGTTTGGCACATCTTCGTGCTCGCCCTGGTCACCGGCACGGTCTTCGCCTTCAATGTGCCGGCGCGCCAGGCATGGATCCCGGAGCTGGTTGGGCGGGACCAGCTGATGAACGCGGTGGCGCTCAACAGCTCTGCCTTCACGCTTACAGGGATCGTGGGGCCGGCCGCAGCGGGCGGCCTCATCGCGGTGCCATTCGTGGGGATGGCGGGCGTGTACTATCTGATGGCGGCCTGTTTCGCGATCGTGGTGCTAGGACTGCTGCCCATCCCGGGCGGCGAACCGGTGCGGGGCCGTGAACACGCCTCTCCCTTTCGCGAGATCGTGGACGGCCTGAACTACATCCGGCGGCACCCGGTGTTACCGACGCTGCTCCTGATGGGGTTCGTCCCCATTGTCCTGGCGATGCCGTACCGGCAGTTCTTCCCTGTGTTCCAGGAGGAGGTGTACGGTGTGGGCTCTATCGGCTTGGGGGTGATGGGTGCGTTCCTGGCTGTGGGTGCGCTCGTCGGCTCCCTTGGCGTAGCGTCGCTCACGAACACCTCCCGGCGGTCGCTTATTCAGCTTGTCGGCGGCTTGGGCTTCGGCGTGGCGCTGGTGCTCTTCGCAGCGGCGCCTGTCCTCTCGTTGGGGCTGGTGGCGTTGCTGTTCGTCGGGCTGACCTCGAACGGATACTGGGCGTTGAACAACACGATGGTGCTGGGCAGCACCGATCCGAAGTATTACGGCCGGGTGATGAGCGTCTATATGCTGAGCTGGTCGATCATGCCCTTCGTCACCATGCCCGAGAGCGCATTGGCCGATCAGTTTGGCGTGCAGAAGATGGTGGCGGGCGTGGGTGTGCTCCTGGTGCTGTTGCTTCTGGCGATCGCCATGCTTGTGCCCGGCCATCGCCGGCTACGTGACGAGGAGTCGCCCCGGGTCTAGCCGCGACCGCTGCGAGTAGGCCGCTGTTGGCTACGGGCCTCCGGCGCACGTGTGGTACAGCTGGACTATCAAGACTAGCAGGTCGCCGAAGCCAATGGTCCCGTCGGGCGGAGCAGTGCTCCATCGGTACGGACCTATCACTCGGCCACGGTCGAAGCGTGGATGATAGCGTCCGGGTCCTGGATCTGGCGTAGTGAGCGGGTCACTATACCGGTTTACCGATGCTTTTCCGGAGCTGTCATTGGTGTGCATGTGTTGGAGAAACTGCAGCAGGTCTGGGAAGCCCACGCTACCGTTCATGGTTGGGTCGAAGAAGTCCCAGGGGTTGTTCGGGTCTCGCAGGCCGCCCTGCCTGGGGTCGGGCCCAAGCTCCTCGGTGTTGCTGCAACCGTCCCTATCGCTATCCAGGTAATCACAGGTATCGCCCAGGCCGTTGGCGTCGTAGTCCTCTTGGCCTGGGTTAGGCGTTAGCACACAGTTGTCCGCCGTGTCAGGCACGCCATCACCATCGCCGTCTCCCACGCCCAGCTCGTGGAGCCTGCCGATTTGCCTATCGAAGGCTTGGGCGATCCAGACAGCGTGGCTATTGGGATTCTGGACAATGCCAGCAGCCCGGCCCATGCCTTCCACGGCAGGGAGGTAGACGACAGCGTTATCATGGGCAGGTGAGATGAACCCGATCTTGGTCGCATCGTTGCTCACGCCGAACCAGATCAGGCCGTCGGCACCGGTGGAGACGGTATGAATCG
>JACZYW010000135.1 GCA_022570885.1 Chloroflexota bacterium
CCTTGAAATCCTTTCGGAGTTCGAAAGAACTGGCAGGCTGGCCCTGGTTTGGCGACTAGTGGGGCCTCAGAGGGCACGAGAAATGAAAACGGAAGAAATCGAAAGATACCGTAGGGTAGCCAGAGAAAAACTGGAGCGCGCAACTGCCGCGAAGGAGGAGTCCTAAGACGCATGAAAGCGGAAGTCTACGCCAGCGCCCACTTAAGCAGGTGGGCGCCTACCTCGCCGCCCGCAGCCTGGCCCCGCCAGCCGGCTCGCTTCGTCGTCGGGCGCGAGCTGCCCGCTACGGGCTGTCGGGGCTGGTACTTAGCTATTGTGGTGGGCGGTACTGGACTTGAACCAGTGACCTCTGCGATGTCAACGCAGCGCTCTAGCCGACTGAGCTAACCGCCCGAATTAGCGACTTCCCGATTCAGTATACACCAGAGCCCACAGCCGCAGATCGACCGCGCACCGAGACCATGCTAAGGTGAGATCGCTATGCCTCAGCCGCTCCACGAGCTGCCTCAGGAAGACCGCGTCTACCGCATGCGCCACTCCGCCGCCCATATCATGGCGGAGGCGGTGCTGGAGCTCTTCCCCGGCGCCAAGTTCGCCATCGGCCCGCCTATCGAGCACGGCTTCTACTACGACTTCGAGCTATCGCGTCCGCTCACACCCGAAGACCTGGGCGCCATCGATGAGCGGATGCGCGCCACCATCGCCGCCGACCACCCCTTCGTCCATCGCGAGGTGGACAAGGAGGAGGCGCGCCGCCTCTTCGCCGATCAGCCGTTCAAGCTCGAGCTGATCGATGGCATCGAGGTCGACCAGATGAGCCTCTACGAACATGGAGAGTTCACCGACCTGTGCGAAGGCCCCCACGTGGAGCGCACCGGCCAGGTGGGCGCCTTCAAGCTCGCCAGCGTGGCCGGCGCCTACTGGCGGGGCGACGAGCACAAGCCCATGCTCCAGCGCATCTACGGCCTCCTCTTCGAGAAGAAAAAGGAGTTGAAAGCACACCTGGCCATGATGGAAGAGGCCGAGAAGCGCGACCATCGCCGCCTCGGCCGGGAGCTGGAGCTCTTCACCACCCACGAGCTGATCGGCGCCGGCCTGCCCCTCTGGCTCCCGAAGGGCGCAACCGTCCGTCGGCTGCTGGAGGAGTTCATCACGGAGCTGGAGCGCCAGGCCGGCTACAGCCACGTCTATACGCCGCACATCGCCAAGAAAGATCTGTACGAGCTGTCCGGCCACTGGGATCACTTCAAGGACGATATGTTCCCTGTCATGGAGCTGGAACACGAGGAGATGGTGCTCCGGCCCATGAACTGCCCGCACCACATCCTCATCTACGCATCGAAGCTGCGCAGCTATCGAGACCTGCCCATCCGCCTCGCCGAGATGGGAACGATGTACCGGAACGAGCGGTCGGGCGTCGTGGGCGGGCTCAGCCGCGTGCGGGCGATGACGCTCAACGACGCCCACATCTTCTGCACGCCGGAGCAGGTCAAGGCCGAGTTCTCGAACGTGATGCGGCTGGTCGAGGAAGCCTACGACACGCTCGGCATTACCGAATACTCCTACCAGCTCTCCCTTCGCGACCCCGCGAACACGGAGAAGTACGCCCCAGACGACGCCATGTGGGAGATGGCCGAGCCGATGCTGCGCGAGGCGATGACCGAACTCGACCTGCCCTTCACCGAGGCGATAGGCGAGGCCGCATTCTACGGGCCGAAGCTGGACATCCAGCTCCGCGATACGATGGGCCGGGAGGAGACGTTCTCTACCGTCCAGATCGACTTCCACCTGCCCAACCAGTTCGATATCAGCTACATCGGCGAGGACGGCGCGGAGCACCGGCCGGTGATCATCCATCGAGGCGTCATCAGCACCATGGAGCGCATGATGGCCTACCTCATCGAGCACTACGCCGGCGCCTTCCCCCTCTGGCTCGCCCCGGTGCAGGCCATCGTCATCCCCATCGCCGACCGCCACATCGAGTACGCCCAGAAGGTGATCGATGACCTACAGGCCGCCGGCCTGCGCGTCGAGCTGGACGACCGGGGAGAACGGATGCAGGCGAAGATCCGCGACGCGCAGCTCCAGAAGATCCCGTACATGCTCATCGTCGGCGACCGCGAGCAGGAGGCGGACGCCGTCGCCGTGCGCCAGCGCGATGGCGCCAACCTGGGCGCCCTTCCCCTCTTCCAGGTGATCGACCGCCTCAAGGACGAGGTAACAACGAAGTGCTAAGAGTAGCGGCGAACGAGAGCCTTCGCTGTCGCTCAGGGTGGCAATGGTAGAGCGAGTGCTTCGGAAGAGTGCGTAAGGACAGAGCTTCAACTCTGTCCTGGACTCCTTACAGCAGATAGCGAAGCCAGAGGTAGCCCCTCATATCGCCGTGCGCGATTGACCCACACCGCGTTCTACCCGATCATGGGCAACAACAGTAGATAGGAAACCTTCACATGGAAAAACTGCCTGGCCTTGAGCTCCTAGCCGATCGCGCCATCGTCCTAGCCGCCGCAAAAGAACTGCCTGTCCTTGAGCTCTTAGCCGTTCTCGCCATCATCCTAGTCGCCGCAAAGGCTGCTGGACTGATCGCGACCCGCTTTGGCCAGCCAGCCGTGCTAGGCGAGCTGTCGGCGGGAGTTATTCTAGGCCCGTCAGCGCTGAACCTGCTCGGTCTGGACTACTTCGCACAGGACAACCTGAAGGAGACTGTGTTCCTGATGGCCGAGCTGGGCGTCATCTTCCTGATGTTCCTGGCTGGTCTGGAGACAGACCTGAAAGAGGTGAACAAGGTGCGGAGGGTGGCGATCTTAGCCGGAACCCTCGGCGTGATCTTCCCGCTGGTGACGGGGGCACTGGTCAGCCTGCCGTTCGGCTTCTCGGTGCGGGAAGCCATGTTCATCGGGATCATCCTTTCCGCCACCAGCGTGAGCATCTCGGCTCGCACCCTCATGGAGCTGGGGGTGCTGCAGAGCCGGCAAGGGGTGTCGATTCTGGCGGCGGCGGTCATCGACGATGTCCTGGTAATCCTCTTCCTCTCGTTCTTCATCGCCTTCAACGTTGACCAGGGTACGGGTGAGGGTGCAGGCGCCCTCGAAATCGCGGCCATCATCGGCCGGGTACTGCTCTTCCTTGCGGTCGCCTTCGTAGTGGGCCACTTCGTGCTGGCGCCGCTGGCGCGCTGGTCAACCAACGCGGCCATGAGCGAAGGCGTTATCGTGACAGCCATTGTCATCACGCTCGTGTTCGCCTGGTTTGCCGAGTACGTGGGCGAGGTCGCCCTCATCACCGGCGCCTTCCTCGCCGGCATATTCCTGAGACGGACAGAGATACACCGGGTGATCGACGAGAAGATGCGTACCATCGCATACGGCTTTTTTGTGCCGATCTTCTTCGTCGGGGTTGGCCTCTCCGCGGACGCCACCGGCTTCACGGCAGCGGACATCGCCCTCCTCGGCGCCATCTCGCTCGTCGCCGTCGTCTCGAAGATCGCCGGCTCCGGATTAGGCGCCCTCCTAGCAGGCGAGAGCGTGCGCAGTTCGGCGCAGATTGGCACCGGCATGGTTTCGCGAGGAGAGGTGGGGCTGATCGTCGCCAGCATCGGTCTGACTCAAGGGCTCGTGGACACCAACCTCTTTTCCGTCATGGTTCTCATGATTCTAATAACCACCCTACTTACACCAATCATGTTGAGGATCGTCTTCGCCGGAGAAAAGGAGGTACAGCATGCCTAGCATGGTAGTCCTGGTCATGCACGACTTATCGCATTTCACCGACATCCTTTCCGCCTGGCGCAGCGCTGGCGCCCCAGCCATCACTATCTTGGAAGGCCTGGGGAGCCGCGAGCCGAAGGAACATGCCCGTCGCGAGTTGCCTCTGATGCCCAGCCTACGGGATGTCCTTCAGGCCGAAGAGATGCCGCGCACGACCATCTTCTCGGTTGTCCCCGACGAAGTCGTCGACCTGCTGACCAAAGCGACGGTAGAGGTGCTTGGCGACCTGTCCGAGCCAGAAAAAGGGATCCTCTTCGTGCTTCCAGTGTCGCAGGTGCTGGGCCTGCGGCCACCGCCGGACCGTCCCTCTAGCTAGAAGCGCTTGCCGCTCTCGCGCTCTCCGTGTTACCTTCCTTCACGCGAGAGAGACGCCATGTTTAAGAAGATCCTCATAGCTAATCGAGGCGAGATCGCCTTGCGGGTGATGCGTTCCTGCCGCGACCTGGGCATCGGAACCGTCGCCGTATACTCGGACGTGGATCGCAACGCGCTGCACGTCCGCTATGCCGACGAGGCGTACCTGCTGGGCTCCGGCCCGCCGCTGGAGAGCTACCTGAACATCCGCCAGGTGCTGCAGGCCGCCCGCGAGAGCAAGGCAGACGCCATCCACCCCGGCTACGGCTTCCTCGCCGAGAACGGCGACTTCGCCGAGGCATGCCGCAAGGCGCGCAAGACGTTCATCGGCCCACCGCCCGACGCCATGCGATTGCTGGGCGACAAGGTGAGCGCGCGAAGGTGCATGCGCGAAGCAGGCGTCCCCGTCGTCCCCGGCGCCGACGGCGAGGTGGAGCCCGAGGAGGCCGTTCGCATAGCCGAGGAGATCGGCTACCCGGTGATGATCAAGGCGACGGCGGGCGGCGGCGGCAAAGGCATCCGCCTCGTCTCCGACGCCTCGGAGCTGGAATCGGCGATGAGCGTGGCCTCCAGCGAGGCCGCCTCCGCCTTCGGCCACGGCGGCGTGTACGTCGAGAAGTACCTCTCGCCCGTGCGTCACATCGAGGTGCAGGTGATGGCGGACAGCCACGGCAACGTCGTCGCCCTGGGCGAGCGCGAGTGCTCGATCCAGCGCCGGCATCAGAAGCTGGTCGAAGAGTCGCCGTCTATCGCCGTCGACGACGAGCTGCGGGAGCGGTTGCTGGCAGCGGCCGTCGCTGCGGCGAAGGCGGCCCGTTACGAGAACGCGGGCACCGTCGAGTTCCTGCTCGACCGAGACGGCCACTTCTACTTCCTCGAGGTGAACGCCCGGCTCCAGGTGGAGCACCCCGTGACCGAGCTCGTCACCGGCCTGGACCTGGTGGCCGACCAGATCCGGATCGCCGCCGGCGAGCCGCTGCCCTATCGGCAAGAGGACATCCGCCCCAACGGCCATGCCATCGAGTGCCGTATCTCCGCAGAGGATCCGTACAACAACTTCATGCCGTCGCTGGGGCTGGTCGACTGGGTGGAGGAGCCCTCCGGCCCCGGCGTTCGCGTCGATAGCTCGCTCTTCAGCGGCGTGGAGATCCCCTACCACTACGACCCGATGCTGGCCAAGCTGATCTGCTGGGGCCCGGACCGCGAGACCGCCATCCGGCGCATGCTGCGGGCGTTGCGTGAGTACGTCATCGTCGGCATCCAGAGCAACATCCCGTTCCACCTCCAGCTCCTGACCGACCCTCGATTCTCGGCCGGCGAGTTCTACACTGACTTCCTGGAGCAAGAGTTCGAGATGGAGACGCCCGACGGCCATCCGGACGAGCGGACGGCGCTGCTGGTGGCGGCGGTGCTGGCGCACCTGAAGAAGCGGCGGCCGCCCGCTCCACCGTCGGCGTCCGCGGACGGCAGCGGCTGGCGCTCCGCCGGCCGCGACCGGCTCATCGAGGGCCGACTCAGCGCGCAGAGGCGGGGATGGCGAAAAGGCGCGTGATGCACGACAGCTCCGGCGAGGGAACGGCATGAAGAAGCTCACGATCCTGGTCGGGTTCGCGATGGCGCTGGCGTTGCCGGGCAGCACCGCTGACGCCGCAGTGCTGATCGAGGTGCAGAAGCTCACCGCCTCCGACGCCGAGGCCAGCGGCAACGCAACGCCCTCGACGCTACCGCTGATTCCGGCCAAGCTAGTCCAAGTGGGATTCCAAAATCTGGGCGGTAACGGCTTTAACGGCGATATCTGGGTGCACGGCGACTTCGCCTATGTGGGTACCTTCGGGGTCGATGGTGCCTGCCCCAACATCGGGGTGAAGGTCGTCGATATCTCTAACCCGTTTGCTCCAGCAATGGTCGATGTCCTATCCGTGCCGGCCGGCTCCCACCCAAGCGACGTCAAGGTGGCCAGCATCAACACCAGCTTTTTTCAGGGTGATCTGTTGGTGAACTCGAATGAGGCCTGCGCCACCGGCGGGCCTAACGGCATCCAACTCTGGGATGTTACTGATCCGTTGAACACGTTGGCGTTGAGCCGCTTCGACACCGGAGGTGTGCACAACACCTACCTGTATCAGAAAGATGATCGTACGTACGTCTTGCTAGCCGTCCCTTTCGCCGAGGTCTTCGGGACGTCCAATGCTCTTCCAGCGAGCGATCTCCAGATCGTGGACGTCACCGATCCTACCAATCCAGTCTTGGCTGGTGAATGGACGCTGGGTCGCGATGCCGGGCTCGCTTTCGGTGCACCCAGCCTTGCGGGCGAGCCGCTCTTACCACCGGGCTCAGACTGCACGCCACCACCCACTACCCCACCGCTCTGTCGTGGCGACGTTGCGCTGGTGTATCTCCACGATGTCTGGG
>JACZYW010000136.1 GCA_022570885.1 Chloroflexota bacterium
CTTGATTCGCGCGCGAATCTATCTTGCTGCGGAGTGTACTGACTAATCGCAGGACGATCAACGCAATGTACTCGCCTGTCATAGCTAACAGCACAGGCTGCGCTGCCGAGTCCTACGCGCAGGTGTGGCCGAACTGGCGCAGCACGGAGAGGAAGTCGGTCAGGCCAATCGACCCGTTCGCCGGCAGCTCGTCCCACGGGTCGCCGCCCGGCGCCTGCCCGCCGCGGTCGGCCAGCGCCCAGTATTCCCCGATGGGGGGCTCCGGCCCGTCCGGATCGAACGTCGACGGGTCGCCCGCGGTGCCGAAGTGCCGGAGCACGGCTAGGAAGTCGAGGAGGCCGACGGCGCCGTCGCGGTTGGGGTCGAAGAAGTCCCAGAAGTTGGCTGAGTCGCGGCGGCCGCCCAGGATGGCGTTGTCGCCCAGCTCTTGACTGTTCGTGCAGCCATCCCTGTCGGCGTCGACGTTGTCCGGGCTGAGCGGGTCAGTCCCCAGGGCCAGCTCCTCAAGGTTCGTCAGGCCGTCCCCATCCGGGTCTTCGTCCCCATCAGGTGTGCCGTTGCCGTTGCTGTCCAATGCGTTCGGATTCGTATCGGTATTCACTTCCATGAAGTTCGGGATGCCATCGCCGTCTGTATCCGTGCACTCGATCCCGACATCCAGGTCAGTCACCGGCGGCGGGATCACCACGGAGATGCTCGTAACCGAGGTACAGCCCAGCTTCGCTACGTCCACTCGATAGACGCCGGGCACCACGTCCCAAGCGTATCTGCCGTCTAACCCGGTTAGCTCGGGGTTCAGGACAGGGTCCTTCAGCAGCGGGTCGAGCGGCGCAACCTCAAAGACGCCAGGAGAGAGCTCTACCTGCAGCGTCACCGTCGCTCCAGGTATCGAGAGCCCGGAGTTCGTATCGAAGACACGCCCGCTGGGATCGATGAACACGGGATTGATCTCGATCTTGCCGATTTCGACGCCATCAACCAGGCAGACGACTCCACTGAGGGATAGCGAGAGCGTGTGGGTAAAGGTGGTGCGCCCCGTTCCAGAGACGACGTCTGAATCGAACCAAGCGTACTGGAATCGCAGGACGACCTGGGCGTTCGGGTCGTTCGGGTCGCAAACCCACTGCGCGATGCTTCCCGCCCGAAAGAGCGCCTTGCTGCCGGCAACGGACCAGGCGCCCAGTACCGTGAAGACCGACTGCGACACTTGAATAGTGGCCGGGCAGGCGGCGCCGGTCTCTTGCGTCCAGCGCAGATTATCGAGGAAGACGGCGGAGTCCCAGACCGAATCGCCCAGGTCCTGGATGTAGAAGACGACCTGGATCTTCTCGCCGGAGATCACCGGGACGCTCGCCGTTAGCAGATCGGTGGCGCCGTCGTAGGTCGTTCCTGTTCCGCCGTGGAATGCCACCGCCGAGCTTACATCCATCACGCTGGAATCGACGGGATCCCGCGCGATGTTGCTGTCCGTCGGCGAAACGACGATCTGATCGCCGACGATGCTGAACGACTTTCCGCCGATCTGCACCACGAAACCGTCGTTAAACTCCGACCCGACCCACTCCGGATATTCCTCGGAGAAGAAGGCCCAGTCGAAGCGCATGCAGGTGGCATCCAGTGGAGCTACCAGCGTGAGGTCTAGCTGGACCATATCGTAGCCATCTTGATTGTTCAAACCATCTAGCTCTGTCGAGAGGTCTTCTTCATCATTCGGAAGCTTTTCGTCCGCTGCGACCCCTGTGCTCAAGATGAGGAACGTCTCGCCCTCGGTCGGAAAGGAGGGGTTGCCCAGCGGCCCCGTCTGGACGGCGATGCCCCGCTCATCGCTGCCGTTGAACGAATGGGCCTGGACTTTTCCGCTCTCAATATCCAGCGCCTTCGCCGCCGCCAGCGACGCGACCGCCTCCGCTCTCTCGCTCCACGCCATCGACAGGACGACGACGACGATGCCGGCGAGGACTGCGAAACCTGTACGCAGCAACAAGGTTCTCATCTTGCTCCTCCTAACATGGAGTCGTCAGCCTGGAAGGGTGTGGAGGTGCTAGCGTGTCCACGGGTCGCCTTCCTTGCTCCCGACGCGGCTACTGCTAACGGCGTGGCGCCCAACTCAGTAGGCGCCGGAGTATTGCTACGTCAATTATACGACGTGCGTTTGTGCGGTCAACTGCCGCCCGCGTCCCAGTCGCACAGGCGCGGTTGACACAAGCTGCCGGTTAACTGATACTTAGTCTCATGTCGGACCTAGACCTGATCATCCAGCGCCTGGAGCTGCACGGGCACCGCATCACCGCCAGCCGAAAGCGGGTGCTGAAGGCGCTGCTGGACGCGCCAGCCCACTTCACGGTCGATGACGTGCTACGGCAGGCAAACGATGTCGGCCGCGCCACGGTCTTCCGCACCATGAAGCTCCTCCAGGACCTGAACGTGGTCTGCCGGGTGATGATGGAGAACGGCAGCCTTCACTATCGGCTCAGCACGAGCGGCCACCACCATCACCTCGTCTGTCGCTCCTGCGGGCAGGTAGCCGACTTCGCCAACTGCGACGTCTCCTCGCTGATCGACCAGCTTGCCCGAAGCACGGACTACCAGATCGAAGGGCACTGGCTGGAGGTGTACGGCCGCTGCGCCTCGTGCCGCGCGTCGGAGCCGGTGGTGGCCGGCTGACGAGCGTATTCGCATGAGGGAAACTGAGACTAAGTATCGAACGCGACCTGGCATACGGCGCCCGCCGCGATGCATGCTCGCGGCGCTCGCGGCGGCGCTGCTCGTCGCGCTACTGGCCGTGGCCTGCGGGGGCGGCAACGGCGACGAGCAGCCGGCAGCGAAGCTGCGCGCCGTAGCCAGCCTGGAGATCTTCGCCGACTTCGTCCGCCAGGCCGGGGGCGACCGCGTGGCGGTGGTAACGCTCCTGCCCTCCGGCACCGATCCGCATACGTATGAGCTGCCCGCACGTCGCGTGGCCGATCTCACCCGCGCCGACCTGGTCTTCATGAACGGCCTGGGCCTGGAGGAGGGCATCGGCGACGTGATCGTCAGCAACGCCGGCGGGCCGGTGATCGAGTTGGCGGAGGGGCTCGAAACTATCGGCGGCAACCCTCACCTCTGGCTGAACGCCCGCCTGGCCGCTCGCTACGTGGAGCGCATCCGGGACGCCCTGATCGAGCATGACCCGGAGGGCCGCGACGCGTACGAAGCGAACACGGCAGCGTACCTTCGAGAGCTGGACGAACTCGATCGGGAGATGGAGGCGGCCATCGAGTCGATCCCTGCCGAGAACCGCGCGCTGGTCACCTTCCACGACGCCTTCCCCTACCTGGCAGCACGCTACGGACTGGAGATCGTGGCCGTCGTCGTGACCTCGCCCGGTCAGGAGCCGAGCGCTCGGGACGTGGCGGAGCTGGTGGAGATTCTCCAGTCGCAGGGCGTGCCCGCCGTCTTCAAGGAGCCGCAGTTCAACGCCGCCGTGCTGGAGCTAGCCGCCGGCGACGCCGGCGTCCGCGTCCTCAACCTGCTCAGCGACGCCTACCTGGAGGGCGTCGACTCCTACATCGAGCTGATGCGGTTCAACCTGCGCCAGCTCCAGGAGGGGCTGGGCGGTGACTAACTCGACGAACGCCGTCTCCGTGCACGATCTGTGGGCCGGCTACGACGGCGACCCCGCCCTGGAAGCGCTCACCTTCGACCTGCCGGCGGGCACGCTGGTGGGGCTGGCCGGCCCGAACGGCTCCGGCAAAACGACGCTGCTGAAGACGCTGCTCGGCCTGTTGCAACCCTGGCGCGGCCAAATCGAGCTCTTTGGCCAGCCGATCAAGTCTGCGCGGCGCAAACTGGGCTACGCTCCGCAATCCGAGCTGGTGGACTGGGACTTCCCCGCCACCGTGGGCGACGTGGTGATGATGGGCCGCTACGGGCGCATCGGCCTGCTGCGCCGCCCCGCCGCCGCCGACCGCGATGCCGTTCGCGACGCGCTGGCGCAGGTTGCGCTTAACGGTCTCGCGGACCGCCAGATCGGCGAGCTCTCGGGCGGGCAGCAGCGACGGATGCTCATCGCGCGAGCGCTGGCCCAAGAAGCGGAGCTGCTACTGCTCGACGAGCCGCTGGTGGGGCTGGACGCCACCTCCCAGCACGACCTGCTCACCCTCTTCGAGACGTTGCGCGACAAGGGCAAGACGCTGCTGGTGGCTACCCACGACCTCTCGTGCGTGGCCGCCTGCTTCGACCTGACGCTGCTCCTCAATCGAAAGCTGGTGGCGTTCGGCGTGCCGGGCGAGATCTTCACGCCCGAGCTCCTGAACGAAGCCTACGACGAGCATCTGCTGCTGCTGCCAACCGAAGGCGGCGTGTACGTGGGGCACCACGGCCATGGTTGACGTCTGGGGCTGGTTCGCCGACCCGCTGGAGTTCGAGTTCATGCAGCGGGCGCTGCTGGCGGTGGTGCTGGTGGGCGTAGTGAGCGCCGTCGTCGGCGCGTTCGTCGTCGTGCGAGGGATGGCCTTCATCGGCGATGCGCTGGCCCACTCCTCCTTCGCAGGCGTGGCCATCGCCTTCACCCTCGGCACGTCCATCTACCTTGGCGCCCTCGTCGCGGCCGTGCTGACAGCGCTGGGCATCGGCTTCATCTCCCGGCGTGGCCGCCTTCGCTTCGACACCACCATCGGCGTACTGTTCGTGGGCGCATTCGCCTTAGGCATCGCTATCGTCAGCAGGCAGGAGAACTACACCATCGACCTGTTTAGCTTCGTCTTCGGCCAGGTGCTGGGGGTAAGCTGGGGCGACCTGGCGGTGATGGCGGTGATGGGGCTGGTGGTGATCGCGCTGGTCGCCGTCTTCTATAAGGAGCTGCTGTTCACCGCCTACGACCCGATCGTCGCCGCCGCGGCCGGCATCCCAACGCGGCTGATGGAGTACGGCCTGCTGATACTGCTAGCCGTCTCCACGGTCGTGGCGCTCCAGGCGGTAGGCATCGTCCTGGTCATCGCGATGCTGGTGACGCCGTCGGCGACCGCCAGCCTGCTGGTGCGGCGGCTGCACCACATCATCTTCGTCGGCGTGGCGCTGTCGCTCGTCTCCTCCGTCATCGGGCTGTACGTCTCGTACCACGCCGGTATCGCCTCCGGCGCGGCGATCGTGCTGGTCGCGACGGCTCTCTTCACCGTCGCCCTGTTCCTCGCGCCGCGACGGGGGTTGCTCAGTCGCTGGCTGCTCGACCGGAGCCGGCGGCTGGAGCGAGCGTCGCCTTGACGAAGCGGGGCGGGTGACCGGCGGCAGCTCTCCTTCGCCGAGGTGGAGCTGCGCGACGAGTCGAACGGCAAGCTGGCGGCACGCGGCTAAGGCTTGACAACGCTCCAGCGCTCTCGTAGACACCGCGCCACCTGGTGGCATTAGTCTGCAGGCGGAGAGGTGGCACATGCAGCTTCGAAAATTCTGCTGGTTGCAAGTATCTGTGCGCTATCGGGCGCGGCCGAGTTACGCCACTTGCCGGCACGTAAGCCGGGATCAGCGATGGGGAAACCCCGCTCGCTGATCCCGGCCCATGCTAACTTAGTCCAGTCTTATTCCTCCTCTTCCAGGCCGTCGCTGTCGCGCATGGCATTCCCGCCGACCTTAGCCTCTCCGGCGCCGGAGACCGGCTCGGCTGAAGATCACGGGATCTCCGCCGGAGGCGAGATGGGCCCAGGCGGTGACAGTGCTTCTTCGAGGGCTTGGTGGTCGCCTCTCTGCAGGTTGCCGGAGATGTCGAGGACGACGTCCCCGCCGGCGTCTGTGATGACGATATCGGCAATGTCATCGACGCCTGGCTGTCCGGCATCGGTGAACATGAACTCGATGGTGGCGCCGGAGGCGCCGTTGTAGCGCCCTTCGCCTGCGCCGCGGTAGGTATCGAATGGCGCGCCCGGCGGGACGGGCTCAATGTCCGGATCGTCGCTACAGTAGGCCGATGTCAGGTTCTCCAGGTAGAACCCGTTGCCCCGACCCCAGTTGATCTGGAGATTTTTCGGTCCGTCAGCGACATCGCAGTCCAGGGTAAAGCCATGGGTTACGCGGCTACCCAGAACGCTGCCGCCGCCCGTCATGCGGCCCGGTACGCTCGCTGGTTCTGGCGGGAAAGTCGGGTTCGTGCCGGCGGACAGGAGCACCTGCAGCTCCGTAGACGCACCCGGCGCAAGATCGCCGAGGCTCCACTTCATAGCGCCAGCAATCTCCAGGGGCCCCCCAGCGTTGTTCATGGGGAGCGTATCGTTCTCCACATCTATGTGCAGTCCGGTGCTCGGCCTGCCTCCGCTACAGTAGTCACTCGGGAATTCCCCGATGCCGTAGGCGGAAGGCTCTACGTTCGAACTGAACCCAACGATGTCGCTTCGAAAGATCAGATCAGGCGCCGGGCGGGTTTCGAACACGAGGAGCCCGTTGCCCGTTTGTCCCGGATCGAGGCGCCCCAGTGTTGGCACGTCGAACAAGGTGTCCTGGGCACCGTAAAAGGGCAGCGGCGCGTCCGGGTTGAA
>JACZYW010000137.1 GCA_022570885.1 Chloroflexota bacterium
AAGCTCACGCTTTTGCGTCCTCCTCGCTGACGATGCGGGCGGGCGCTCCTACCGCCAGCGCTCCCGGCGGCACGTCGTGCGTGACCACAGCGCCGGCGCCGGTGCGTGCGCCATCGCCTATGGTCACCGGCGCGATCAGCATCGTGTCGCTGCCCACGAAGGCGCCGCGGCCGATGACGGTGCGGTGCTTGTTGCGGCCATCGAAGTTGACGGTGACGGCGCCGGCGCCGATGTTCGCCTCCTCGCCCACGTCTGCGTCGCCGATGTAGCTGTGGTGGCCCATCTTGACGCCTTTGCCCAGCCGCGAGTTCTTCACCTCGGCGAAGTTGCCGATGTGGACGCCCGAGCAGAGGTAGCTGTCCGGCCGCAGATGGCTGTAGGGCCCAACGTCCACGTCCTCCTCCAGCGTCGCGCTCTCTACCGTGGAGGCGACGATGTGGCAGCGGTCGCCGACGGTGGCGTCGCGCAGGATGGTGTTCGGGCCGAGCCGGCAGCCCTCGCCTATGCTGGTTGCGCCGCGCAGGTAGCTGTTCGGCTCGATCACGGTGTCGCGGCCGATGGTGACGCCGGCGTCGATGTAGGTCGTCGCCGGATCGACGAGCGAGACGCCGGCCAGCAGGTGGCGGCGGTTGATTCGCCCGCGCAAGATCGCCTCGGCGTGGGCGAGCTGGGCGCGGTCGTTGATGCCGCGCACCTCGTCCGAATCGAGGGCCGGCACCGGCAGTAGGGCGGCGCCTTCCCGCGCTGCGATCGCGATGAGCGAGGTCAGGTAGCGTTCACCGTCGCCTGTGCTTGGAATGGCGGCCAGGTTGGGCCAGAGCCAGCGGGCGCGGAAGCAGTACTGGCCGGCGTTGATCTCGGCCGGGCCTTCCGTCGCGTTGTCGAGCTCGGCGGCCTCTACGATGCCCGTCACACGGCCATCGCTATCGCGCTGTACGCGGCCGTATTCGCCGGCTTCGTCTACTTGGGCGGTGAGGAAGCTGAGGTCGGCGGCCTGCTCCTCGTGCGCGCGGGCCAGCCGCGCGAGCGTTTCGGCGGTGACGAGCGGGACATCGCCGTTGAGCACCAGGAGCTGCTCCGCCTCGCCGGCGGCCTGCTGCGCCTGCGCGACGGCGTGGCCGGTGCCCAGCGCCTCCGCCTGCGTAACGTAGTCGATGCCATCGCCCAGGGCCGCCCGCACCGCATCCCCGTCGGGCGCGATCACCACGACGCAGCGGCGGAAGCCCGCCTCGCGGGCGGCGTCGACGACGTAGCGCACCATCGGCCGGCCGGCCAGCGGGTGGAGTACCTTAGGCAGCGACGAGCGCATGCGCTTCCCCTGGCCTGCTGCCAGGATCACTGCCGTCCAATGTGCAAAGGTATCGTTCATAGTTAAGGATAGGTAGGCGCTGCCGGTCCCGATGGGTGGGCCGGGCTGGCCTTCAGCAGATCAAACTCCAAGCATGTGGGGGTGTCGAACGCACACGGCGGCGAAGGCTTGCGCCCCGCGCACTGTCCATTCGACAATGGCTACGGATGAGTAGCTATCTTGAGGGGGGTCGTCGTCTGATCGTTCCACAGAAAAGCGCCCCACTATTGCGCTGTTCGACCGACAGGGCGCCGAACGCTGCAGAGGCTGGCGTTATGGTAGCGAGGCAGCTTTCGCCTGTCAAGCCTCGTTCGCCGCTTTCTCATGTGTGGTATCGGCCTAACCGAGGCGGCTCTGCAGCGCATCGCAACCCGATCGGCCCTCGACCCTCGACTCTCGACCCGCCTATAATGTGCCGTCTCGCCGGAGCGAATGGCTTTCGGCTAGGGAAGAGCGGACGGCGTGGGGCGTATCCTGGGACTGGACGTAGGCGAACGGCGCATCGGCGTGGCGATCTCCGACCCGGAAGGTCGCCTGGCGGTGCCGCTGCGCATCCTGGAGCGGCGGGACGAGGCCGCCGATATGGAAGCGATCGTCGAACTCGCGCGCAGTGAGGGGGTCGACGCGCTGGTGGTGGGCTACCCAATCTCGCTGAGCGGCGAGGCCGGCCCCCAGGCGCGACTGGTGCAGGCCTTCGCCCGCCAGCTTGCCGACGTGAGCGGCCTGCCGACGGAGCTACGCGACGAGCGGCTGACCTCGGTGCAGGCGGAGCGAGCGCCCGGGCCGGTCCGCGCCGCGCGTGGCCGACGGGGCCGCCGCCGCCGCGCTCCGGCCGACGATCTAGCGGCGGCGATCATCCTCCAGAGCTACCTGGATCGACGTCGTTCGCATGAATCCTCCACCGATCCATGAACGACGCTCGCTTCGTCCCCGTCGCGGTGGTCGTAGGTCTCGTCGTCTTGCTCGGAGTGGGAGCGTGGCTGCTCGCGCGCACGCCCGGCAGCCTGGTGAACGAAGCGCCACCGCGCTTGGGCGCGACGCTCTCCCCGAGCGACGCTATCGTCACGATCACGGTCGAGCGGGGGGAGAGCGCCCGCGAGATCGGCGAGAAGCTGGAGCAGGCCGGCGTGATCGAGAGCGCCCGCCTCTTTCGCGTGCTCACCGACCTGATGGGGCTGGGCGACGAGCTGGAGGCGGGCATCTACGAGTTCCAACCCGGCGAGACGGCCCTCATCGCCGTCCGCCGCATCAGCGGGGGGATTACGGCGTCTCGCGGCGTAACCATCCGCGAGGGGCTGCGCTTGGAGGAGATCGCCGATGTGTTGGAGGAGGAAGGCATCGTCTCCGCCGATGCGTTCCTGCTGGCGCTGGAGGACGAGCACGCCGCCTCGTTTCTGGAGCAGCTGCCGCCGGACGCCGGACTGGAGGGCTTCCTCTTCCCGGCAACGTATCGCTTCTCGCTGACGGTTAGCGCCCGCGAGGTGGTGCAACGGCTGCTGGGCGCGTTCGATCAGCGCTACCGAGAGGAGATCGAGCCCAGGCTGCGCCCCGACGGCCTCTCATTGCACGAGATCGTCGTCCTCGCTTCGATCATCGAGCGGGAGGCGCAGGTGGCGGAGGAGCGGCCGGTCATCGCCAGCGTCTTCGTCAACCGGCTGGCGAGAGGCATCCCGCTCCAGGCCGATCCCACCGTGCAGTACGCGCTGGGCAACGACCCGGCCAGCGTTCAGCAGTACGGCTACTGGAAGCGTGAGCTCTCGAATGCTGACCTGGAGTCGACTTCGCCGTATAATACCTATGCACACTCCGGGCTGCCGCCGGGGCCTATCGCCAACCCAGGGCTCGATTCGATCCTGGCGGCGTTGGAGCCGGCCGACACGAACTACCTGTATTTCGTCGCCCGGCCCGGAGGATGCCACTCCTTCGCGGAGACGCTGGAGGAGCACAACCGGAACGTGCGAGAGACCAATCCTCCGGAGTGCTAGAGCCGGAGTAGTAGAACATGAGGGAGCGTTCGTGATGAAGCGCGCAGGAGTTATCGGCGATTCTCTGAGCCACTCGCTCAGCCCGGCGATCGTCCAGGCCGCGTTCGACGCCGCCGGCGTCGAGGCTCGCTACGAGGCGTGGAGCACGCCGCCGGACGAGCTGGAGGCCCGCGTGGCCTCCCTGCGCGAGGACGATGTGCTGGGCGCAAACGTCACGATCCCCCACAAGGAGGCGGTGGCCTCGCTGCTCGACCGGCTGGACGAGCGGGCCGAGACGCTGGGGGCCGTGAACACGATCGTGAACGAGGGCGGCCAGCTCGTCGGCTACAACACCGATGTCGCCGGCTTCGCCCGGGCGTTGCGAGAGGACGCGAGCTTCGACATCCAGGGGAAGCGCACAGTGGTGATCGGCGCCGGCGGCGGCGCCCGCGCCGTTGCCCTCGCGCTCGTCGAGGCCAGAGCGTCGCTCATCTACGTATGCGGCCGCAGCCCGAGGCGGGTCGATAAGCTGGTCGCCGATCTGCGCGGCCTGACAGCCGCCGGCGTCACCATCACCTGGTCGTACTGGCAGGCTGGCACCTTCTTGAGCGTCCTGCCGGAGGCCGACCTGCTCGTGAACTGCACCCCTGTCGGCACGCGCGGCAGCGAGACGGAGAGCGAAAGCCCCCTCGCGTCCGAGTATCTGCCGGCCGCGGGCGTCGTCTTCGATCTGGTGTACAACCCGCCGGAGACGCCGCTGCTGCGGGCGGCGAAGGAGCGGGGAGCGAAGGCCGTCTCCGGCCTGGGCATGCTCGTCTATCAGGCGGCGGAGTCGTTCCGGCTCTGGACCGGGCAGGAGGCGTCCGTCGAGCGGATGCTGGAGGCCGGGCGAGCGGCGCTCGAGGCGGAGGGCTAAGGTATGGCCTGGGGTCTCGCCTGGGGCATGCTGATCATCGCGCTGCTCTTCGTGTTCATCGGCTACATCCTCTTCAAGGAGACGCGCACGCATCGCTTCTGGCAGAAGCGGGTGGAGGAGGGCGACCTGGAGATGATCAGCCAGCTCGTGCGGGTGGAGGTGGAGCGCTGGCGCACGGAGCGTCCACCTAAGGGCATGTCGGCGTCCGTCTGGGGAGGGATCCAGGGCGTGGAGGTGGTGGATCTGGGGCGCGACTACCTCCGCGTCTCTAGCACCGCCGAGCCGCGGTTCGCCCTCGTCGGCGGCGCTCGTCGCCAGGTGACCAGCGCGCTCGACGAGGGGAAGCGGATCACGGCGAAGCTGGCCGAGCGATTCTTCTACGACGTTCCACACGTGCGGCTGGAGCGGGTGCAGATCGATTGCTACACTACCTTCCACGCGCCGGGCGGCGAAGTCGACCAGCGCTGCATCCTCAGCACGTTGGCTCGCCGCATCGATGCGGCCGAGATCGACTGGGAGAACGACCCGCCGGAGGCCATCGCCGAGCAGCTTGGCGCGCGCTACCAGCTCGACAGCCAGGGCGTCGCCCTCCCGATCGAGCCCGACGAGGAGGCGGTGCGGGCCGGCCCAGACGATGTCGCGGCCGACGGGCCGGCAAACGTCTCCTAGGAGCACCGCTATGTTGCGTTACCTCACCGCAGGCGAGTCCCACGGCAAAGGCCTCACCGTGATCATCGAGGGCCTTCCTGCTGGCCTCGCGCTCACGGAGGAGTACATCGCCCGCGAACTGCGGCGGCGTCAGGGCGGCTACGGCCGCGGCCGCCGGCAGAAGATCGAGCAGGACCGCGCGGCGATCCGCTCCGGCGTGCGCCACGGCCTCACGCTGGGCAGCCCTATCGCCCTCCTCATCGAGAACAAGGACTGGGTGAACTGGCAGGACGTGATGGCGTTGGAGAAGCCCGACGCGCCGATCGAGGCGATAACGCGGCTTCGCCCCGGCCACGCCGACCTGCCGGGCGTCGTCAAGTACGGCTTCGACGACGTGCGCAACATCCTGGAGCGCGCCAGCGCCCGCGAGACGGCGGCCCGCGTCGCCGTGGGCACCGTCTGCCGCCGCTTCCTCGAGGAGTTCGGCGTGACGATCCATAGCCAGACCATCGCTATCGACGGCGTCGAGGTGGAGCCGGATGCCGAGCCTGACTGGGAGGCGGTGGATGCCTCGCCCGTGCGTTGCGCGGACGCCAAGGCCGGGGAGCGCATGGTCGCCGCCATCGACGAAGCGCGCAACGACGGCGACAGCCTGGGCGGCATCATCGAGGTGCGCGCTTCCGGCGTGCCGATCGGCCTGGGCAGCCACGTCCAGTGGGACCGCAAGATCGATGGCCGGCTCGCCCAGGCGATGATGAGCCTCAACGCCGTCAAGGGCGTCGAGATCGGCATCGGCTTCGCGGGCGCGCGCCAGCGCGGCTCGCAGGTGCACGACGTCATCCTGCCCATCGACCAGTGGGGCGAGCGGCCCTGGCGCCGGGCGACGAACCGGATGGGCGGCACCGAGGGTGGCATGACCAACGGCGAGGAGCTGGTGCTGCGCGTGGCGCTCAAGCCGATCGCCACGCTGCCGCGTTCGCTCCCCTCCGCCGACCTGCGCACCGGCGAGGAGATACCGGCCCACTACGAGCGCAGCGACGTCTGCGTGATACCGGCCGCCGGCGTCATCGGCGAGGCGCTCGCGGCTACCGTGCTGGCGGACGCCTGCCTGGAGAAGTTCGGCGGCGACCACATCGACGAGACGCTGCGCAACTATCGGTCGTATCTGAAGACCATCGGCCCGCGCGGCGGCGAGGCCGTCCCGCCCATCGAGGAAGAGACGACGGAGGTGTAGAGGGTGCAGGATAAGTTCGTAGGCAATGTTGGGGACTTCGGGAAGTACGGGCTACTAAGAGCCTTGACTTCTCCTCCTCAGCCGGATGGCGAACGCGAGCTTTCCCTCGGGATAGTGTGGTACATGGTTGGAGAAGACGGCACTGGAGCCACGGAGAAACCGGGCCCAACGTATCGTTACCTGCAGAAAGCGGACGCCTTCCGAGACTGTGACCAGCCATTGTTTGATACGCTCAAGCAGATAGTCGAGGGCGATCGTAGGAAGATAACGAGCATTCATGACAGCCACGTTTTTCCGCCGGACACAGTCTTCTACGACGCTCGCCTTACCTTTGATGCCGTGCCGGCTGACAACAGGATCGCTCGTAGGCAGGAATGGGC
>JACZYW010000138.1 GCA_022570885.1 Chloroflexota bacterium
CGCCGGTGACCATAGGCGATGGCGCGCGCACCGGCGCCGGCGCTGTGGTCACGCACGACGTGCCGCCGGGAGCGCTGGCGGTAGGAGCGCCCGCCCGCATCGTCAGCGAGGAGGACGCGAAGGCGTGAGCTTCGATAGCTGGCTAGGCGTGGGGCTACTCGTGACGGCGCTCATCGTGCTCGTCATCGCCACGGCGGCGGAGACCGGCGTCGTCTTCATCAATCGAGCGAAAGTACGGGCGCTCGCCAGCAAAGGTCTGCCGGGAGCCACCTCGCTCAGTGAGTACATCCGTGAGCGGCGAGCCCTGCTCAGTGCGATAGCCATCGCTCGGAACGCCGCCGTCGTGCTCGGCCTCGCCGTTGGCATGTTCCTCGTGCTGCGGGAGACGGGCGAGACGTGGGCGGCGCTGGGGGCAACCATGGCCATCGCCCTCCTGGCGCTGGCGCTGCTCGAAGCGGTGCCCCGGCTCCTCGTGGCGCGGCATCCGGAGCGCTGGGGGTTGCGGCTGCTGCCAGCGATGCGCGTGTTCCGGCTGCTGTTCGGGCTGCCGGCCCGCTTGCTGGACCTGACCATCGGCGTGGTGCTCCGCCTTCGCGATCATGGCGAGGCTTCGCTCGAGTCACAAGACGAGGAAGATGAGCTGCTGCGACTCGTCGAGATGCGCGAAGGCAACGGGCTCCCTGAGAACGGCGAGCTGGCGATGATCCGCCGCATCGCCCAGATGGTGGACCGCGCCGTTCGGGAGATCATGGTGCCGCGCATCGATATGGTGGCAGCCGAGGCGAACGTCTCCATCGACGATGTGCTCCAGCTCGTGGTGGAGCACGGCTACAGCCGCATCCCCATCTACGAGGAGACTATCGACAACATCGTCGGCGTGGCGTACGCGAAGGACATCCTGAAGTGGACGGCGGACGGGCACAAACCGATATCGCTGAAGGAGATCGCCCGCGAACCTTACGTCATCCCGGAGGGCAAGCGAGTCGATGAGCTGCTGGCGGAGCTGCGCGAGCACAAGGTTCACATCGCCATCGTCGTGGACGAGTATGGCGGCACCGCAGGCCTCGTCACTATCGAGGACGTGCTCGAAGAGATCGTAGGCGAGATCCAGGACGAGTACGACCGCGAGGAGGTGACGATCCAACGGCTGACCGATACGGAGGCGATCCTGGACGCCCGCGTGAGCCTCGATCAGCTCAACGAACTGTTCGAGTTGCAGATCGAGGGAGAGGACTTCGATACGGTAGGCGGCTTCGTCTACCAGGAGCTCGGCCGCATGCCAGCTCCGGGCGATGAAGTGCAAGCCGATGGCATCACCATGCGCGTGCTCTCAACGCTGGGCCACCGCATCAAAAAGGTGCGGGTGACGAAGAGGCCCATCGCGGCAGAGGGCAGCGAAGAAGCAGAGAAGCCGTCCTAGCCTGCTGAGCCGCTGCGCAGAGCAAGGCTGCGGGCGACCGGATGGTCGCCCCTACACGCCGGAGCGCCATGCTACAACTCCCAGCCTCGTAGGGACAGAGCGTTAGCTCTGTCCAGTGGGCCGACAGGCGGGATCCTTGCGACGTGTGGCGAAAAGCCGGCGCAGGCTACGGGGTAGCCCTTAGGCACGGATGTGCTACAATAGCGCCCAAATGGAACGGACAGAGCTTGGATACTGGGTAGCCTTAGGGCGCGTACCGCAGATTGGGCGGGCGCGCTTCTCGCTGTTGGAGGCCCACTTCGAGAACATGGAGGAGGCCTGGAAGGCCAGGCCAGCCGCGCTGGAGGCAGCAGGACTGACCGGCGCTCCCCTCTCCGCGCTGCTGGCTGCGCGCGATGGCATCACGCCGGAAGCCGAGCTTGAGAAGCTGGACCGGAAGGGCATACGAGCGCTTACCTGGCACGATGACGCCTACCCGCGACGGTTGAAGGAGATCTACGATCGGCCGCCAATCCTCTACATACTCGGCCAGCTCACGGCCGCCGACGAGTGGTCGTTAGCCGTCGTCGGCACCCGCAGGGCGACGGTCTACGGCCGCCAGGCCGTCGAGGAGCTTGCCGGACAGCTCGCCGGCAACGGCATCACCGTCGTCAGCGGCCTGGCCCGCGGCATCGACGCCATCGGCCATCAGGCCGCGCTTGCGGCGGGCGGACGAACGATCGCCGTCCTCGCCTGTGGCCTCGATCTGATCTATCCGCCAGAGCACCTGCGGCTGGCGCAAGAGATCAAAGAGCGGGGCGCGCTGGTGAGCGATTATCCGCTGGGCACGCAGCCGCGAAGCTCGTACTTCCCGCGGCGCAACCGGATCATGGTCGGCTTTAGCCTGGGCGTGCTCGTCATCGAAGGCGATCTGAAGAGCGGCGCGCTCATCACCGCCCGCCAGGCGCTGGACGAGAACCGCGAGGTGTTCGCGGTGCCGGGCAGCATCTATTCGCCCACCTTCCGTGGCACGAACTGGCTCATCCAGCACGGCCAGGCGAAGCTGGTGACGAAGGTAGAGGACATCCTGGAGGAGCTGAACCTGACCATGGCCGGCCACCAGATGGAGGCGAAGGAGCTGCTGCCGGCCGACGAGACGGAGGCGACCCTCCTACGGACGCTCTCGGCAGAGCCGATACATATCGATGACCTTCGCCGTAACAGTGGTTTGCCGATTGACACCGTTAGCAGTAGTTTGGCAATGTTAGAGTTAAAGGGTATGGTGCGCCAGGTAGGCGCGATGAATTACGTGAAGGCGGTTAGATGACTCAGAAGAGTTCCACTCGGAAGCGCAAGGCGCCGAAACAGAGCAAGCGCGGGAAGCGGCTCGTCATTGTCGAGTCGCCGGCGAAAGCCCGCACGCTCGCCGGCATCCTCGGGCCGGAGTACGACATCCGCGCATCGGTCGGTCACGTGCGTGACCTGCCCAAGAGCGGGCTGGGCGTCGACACCGATCACGACTTCGCGCCCCATTACGAGGTCCCCGAAGAGAAACGTGCGGTGGTGGAGGAGATCCGCAAGGCGGCCAGCCGCGCCACTGAGATCTACCTGGCAACAGACCCCGACCGCGAAGGCGAGGCGATCTCCTGGCACCTCGTCGAAGCCGCCGGACTCCAGGACCGGCCGCACCAGCGCGTCGTCTTCCACGAGATCACGCCCGAGGCGGTACGGGAGGCGTTTCAACATCCTCGGCCCATCGATCATCGCCTGGTGGACGCCCAGCAGGCGCGCCGCGTGCTGGATCGGCTGGTCGGCTATCAGATCAGCCCGATCTTGTGGCAGAAGATCCGCCGAGGCCTCTCCGCCGGCCGCGTACAGTCTGTCGCGCTGCGGATGATCGTCGAGCGGGAGCGCGAGATCAAAGCGTTCGAGCCTAAAGAGTACTGGACGATCGACGTCGACCTGACGACAGAGCAGACAGGCGCCGGCGCCTTCACCGCGCAGCTCGTCGGCCCTATCGGCAAGAAGAGGAAGACGGAGATCCCTGACCAGGCGGATGCCGACCGGCTCACCGCCCTGCTGCGCTCGGCCTCGTATCGCATCAGCGATATCACGAAGAAGCCGCAGTCGCGGCGGCCGGCGCCGCCCTTCACCACCAGCACGCTCCAGCAAGAGGCGCTGCGGCGCTTCGGGTTCTCCGCCAAGCGCATCATGGCGATAGCCCAACAGCTCTACGAGGGCATGGAGCTGCCCGGCGAAGGCCAAGCAGGACTCATCACCTACATGCGCACCGATTCCACCAACATCGCCGAGTCGGCCAAGCTGGTGGCGCGCGCCTACATCATCCAGCGCTTCGGGGCCGACTTCGTGCCGTCCTCGGCGCGCAGCTACCGGACGAAGGCGAAGCGCGCGCAGGAAGCGCACGAGGCGATCCGCCCCACCTCTGCCCTTCGCGAGCCCGGCTCGCTGCAGAGCATCCTCAACCGCGACCAGTTCCGGCTCTACACGCTCATCTGGCAGCGCTTCGTCGCCTGCCAGATGGCGGACGCCGTGATCGACCAGACCAGAGTCGAAGTCGAAGCCCTGCAGGCGGACGACGCCGACGGCCTGCTGCTGCGCGCGACGGAGAGCGTGCTGCGCTTCCCCGGCTACCGGCAGCTCTACGAGGAGATGCGCGACGAGACTGACGATGAGGAAGCAGCGAAGCGCGGCCTACCGCCTCTCGATTCGGGCAACGCGCTCCGCCTGACCGAAGCTGAACCGCCCGCGCCGGCGGCGATCCGGCCAGACCAACACTTCACCGAGCCGCCGCCTCGCTACACCGAGGCGACGCTGGTGAAGGCGCTGGAGGAGAACGGCATCGGCCGGCCCAGCACCTACGCCCCCACCCTCTCGACCATCCAAGACAGGGGCTATGTGCGAAAGGAAGGGCGCGCGCTTTCACCTGAGGAGCTTGGCTTCACCGTCAACGACCTGCTAGTCGAACACTTTCCGGACATCTTCGACGTGGGCTTTACCGCCGTGATGGAGGAGGAGCTGGACGAGATCGCCCGCGGCGAACGGCCGTGGGTGCCTGTCGTCCAGCAGTTCTACGACCCGCTGCAGGAGAAGCTGAAGCTTGCAGCGAAGGCGCCCCGAGTCGAGGAGGAGACGGACGAGACGTGCGAGAAGTGCGGCAGTGGCATGATCGCCCGCTGGGGCCGCTTCGGCCGCTTCCTCGCCTGCAAGGGCTACCCGGAGTGCAAGAGCACGCGGCCGCTCGATGGAGACGAGAGCGCCCCGCAGAAGACGGACGAGAAGTGCGAGCTCTGCGGCGCTGACATGATGCTGAAGACGGGCCGCTACGGGCAGTTTATCGCCTGCACACGCTACCCGGAATGCAAGGGAACCAAGCAGGTGCTGAAGAAGGTGGGCGTCGCCTGCCCGGACTGCGGCGGCGATCTCGTCGAGCGGACCACCAAGCGCCGGCGGGTGTTCTACGGCTGCGCCAAGTACCCCGAATGCGAGTTCACCTCCTGGTCGCGGCCGCTGGCCCAGCCCTGCCCGAAATGCAGCGGCCTGATCGTCGCGGGCGGTAAGGCCCGCAAGGACGGCAGCACGCCCGCGCGCTGCACGAAGTGCGACTGGAGCGGGCCGATCGGTGAGCAGGAGCTGGCCGAGGCGACGGCATAGGCGTCATGGTCATCGCGGCTAGCGAGAGCCGCGCGGAACGGGTCGACGCTGAGACGCTGCTCGAGCGCTACCTCGCAACGCTGCGAGCGCAGAAGAACCTCTCCCCCTATACCCTGCGCAACTACCGCGCGGACCTGCGCCACTTCTTCGACTTTCTCGACGAAGGCGATGCCGCCGTCCGCGCCGTAGACCGGCTGCTGGTGCGCGAGTACCTCTCGACGCTCGTCGCCTCTGGCCTCGCTTCCGCCAGCGTCACCCGCAAGGTGAGCACCCTGCGCTCCTTCTATCGCCACCTGCGATCGGAGGGCATCCTGGAGGTCGACCCGCTGCTGGGCCTGCGCGGCCCGCGGCGAGAGCGTCGCCTGCCTACCTTCCTCACGCAGGAGCAGATCGATACGCTGATCGCCGCCTGCGACAAGGAGACGCCCCAGGGGCTGCGCGATCGGACGATCCTGGAGCTGCTCTACGCCTCCGGCCTGCGCGTGAGCGAAATGGTCGGCCTCGATGTAGCGGGCCTCGATCTAGAAGACCGGACGGTGCGAGTGTTCGGCAAGGGTTCGCGAGAGCGGCAGGTGCTGATGGGACGGCCCGCCGCCCGCGCCGTGGAGCGATACCTGGCCGAAGGGCGTCCCCGGCTGGCGAAGCGTCCATCGACGGCGCTCTTCCTGAATCGCGACGGCGGCCGCCTCTCCCAACGAGCGGTGCAGCTCATCGTCCGCAAGTACGCGCTGGCGGCGGGTATCGACCGGTCGGTGCACCCACACCTGCTTCGCCACACCTTCGCCACCCACCTGCTGGAAGGCGGCGCGGAGCTGCGCGTGGTGCAGACGCTGCTGGGCCACGCCGACGTCAACACCACCCAGATCTATACCCACGTCACAGAGTCCGCCAAGCGACGGGCGATCGAAGGGGCGCTGGACGGCATCGCCGCGATGCAGGAGGAGCGGCGGCGAGTGCGGGAGAACCGCTAGTCGCCGCATCCCCACCTCCGCTTGAAAGCGGGGGCATCTGTATTGCCACAGATACGCACAGATGGGACACAGATAAGGCCGTTGGGCGTCGACTGACGATCAGGAATCTGTGTCAATCTGTGAACATCTGTGGCCGAATCGATATTGCGCGGGCGGCCGGTTCTGCCCTACTCCACGTCCAGCGCCACGCGAAAGCCGTAGTCGTTGTAGCGAAACGTAGGGTCGAGGCTGCTGCGAGCGGCACAGCGGTTGACCTTGACCTGGTGCCGCCAGGCGCCGCCGCGAGAAGCGCGACGCGTTCCGCTGGGCGGGCCCTGGGGGTCGCGCTCCGGCGAGCTGGCGTAGTAGCCGGCGTCGTACCAGTCGGAGCACCATTCGTGGACGT
>JACZYW010000139.1 GCA_022570885.1 Chloroflexota bacterium
TCTTAAACTCCTCGTCGGCGAGCACGCCGTTCCGGAGGTGGTAGAGCGCCGGCGGGTTCGTGGTGACGCCGCCCTCGGTGCCGAGGAGCCTTACGCCGAAGTGGTTCTTCTCGATATGCGCCGCCCAGCTCGTGCGCAGGATCAGGTCCGTGCCGTTCTCGAACCGAACGAACGCGGTCGCCGAGTCTTCGACATCGAACTTCTCCGGGTCCCACGAGTTCCGCAGAGCCGCGACGATCTCGGGACGGCGTCCGAACCGCGTCTGCGTCACCGCCGAAACCCGCACCGGCCGCGGGTTGCCCATGAGCCACATCGCCTGGTCTAACATGTGCACGCCGATATCGAAGAGAGCGCCGCCCGCCGAGGCCGACTTCTGGTGAAAGAGGCCCCAGGTTGGGATACCAAGCCGTCGCAGGGCGTCTGCCTCTACGTGGTAGATCTCGCCCAGCGCGCCGTCGTCGATGACGCGCTTGATGACACGAGCGGCTGGCTCGAAGCGCAGATGCTGTGCCGCCATCAGGATTCGTCCGGCCTTTCGTGCCGCGGCGAACATCTCTTGCGCCTCCGCCACGCTTATCGCCAGGGGCTTCTCGCACAGGACGTGCGCGCCGGATTCCAGCGCAGCGACCGTGATCTGATGATGGAGCACGTTCGGAAGGCAGACGCTTACCACGTCGGGACGTTCCCGCGCGAGCATCTGCTGCCAGTCTGTGTACACGTTGGGGATGTCGTACTCCCCCGCGAGGGCACGCGCCCGATCCTCGTCGAGGTCGCAGATCGCGCTGACGGGCTGTCGAACGCCCGCATACCCTGGCAGATGGACGATGCGGGCAACGAATCCCGCCCCGACGATCGCGATCTTCAGCTCAGCCATGCTTCCTCGCCTTGCTCAAACGAGCCGCTCCAGCAGCGCCTTGGCCGCGAGAATACCCTCGCGCTCCTGCAGGCGCTCCCCCTCGAACTCGATGCCCACGTAGCCACCGTAGCCCGCTTCTTTCACAATGTCTATCATGCGGGAGAAGTCGATCGTCGTCTCTTCCCCATCCGGGCCGAAGTCGTAGCATTTCGCGCTGACGGCCTTCGCGAAGGGCATCAACTGCGCTACGGCGTCGTAGCGATCCACCTCATCCGGGAAGTTGCCGAAGTCCGGCAGGGTGCCCAGCCGGGGATGATCGACCAGCTCGACCAGGGAGCACAGCCAGGCCGGATCCGAGGAGAGGCCGCCGTGGTTCTCGAGCAAGATCGAGAGTTCCGCGTCGCCGGCGTAGTCGAGGAGATGCTGAAGCCCTTCCGCCGCGCGCTCCCGCATCGCTCCTGGATCGCTCTCATCGCCTCGGATGTTGCATCGGATAGCATGACAGCCGAGGACGAGCGCGATGTCCAGCCACTTTCGATGGTTGCGCGCGGCCTGTACTCGCTTCGCCCGATCGACGTGAGCGAGGTCGCCCTCCCCATCGCACATGATGAGCAGCAGCTCTACGCCCAGCTCATCGGCCCGTCTCTTCATGCGGCGAAGGTATGCATACTGGGGCGAGGGGAAGAAGGTGTTGACCATCTCGAACCCAGGTATGCCCAGTTCGGCGCACAGCTCCAGCATGCCGATCTGATCGATCTCCCGGGCGAAGTAGCTCCGGTGCAACGACCAAGCTGCCAGCGAAATCCGAAGGCCGCTCGCGCCAGTCATACAAGCGGCCCGATGCTCACCTCGCGAAACGCCACGCGAGATTCGTCATCGTGGTTCTGCAAGCCGACGTATCCGTGCTCCGGCCGGGGGCCGCGCTCGGGCTCGTAGGGGAACTGTCGCGGAGGGGCTGGATCGTCGCTGCTGAAGTGGCTGACCGCTGCTCCGTTGAGCGTCACGTCGATAGCAGGCCCGCGCATCGCGATCTCCATCACGTTCCACTCTCCGGGGCCCTTCTGTACGTCGCTCAGGGCCTTCGTCATGGAGTAGATGCACCCCGTTCGATGCCATTCGTCGGCGTCGGCGAGGATCTGGACTTCGTAGCCATGATGGACCGCGTACCAGACGTCCGGTGGACGCTCGGCGATGCGAACGAAGACGCCGGAGTTGTCCTCCGGCCGGCTCACTCGATAGACGACCCGAAGGCTGGCATCTCCGAACTTCGCCTCGGAATACCATAGGAGGCCCATGCCGCCGCTGGTGAGGAGCAGCCCGTCCTCGACCGTGAAGGAGCCCTTACCGGCCATCTCCCAGCCGGTGAGGTCACGACCGTTGAATAGTTGGCGGCGTTGCTGTTCGTCAGGCACCGATGTTCAGACCAAGCGCGATCTTCTCGGCGCTAGTATACCCCGAATGCGGCGAACACGATGGGGACTTGGCGCGCTCGGCTCGATGCGCGATCACTCTTCTCCGCCATCATTCGTCTCGGAACGTGAAGAGCGCCTTTACGGCGCCGGACTTGCCCTTGTCGCGGAGGCTGAGGAAGGCCTCGCGATAATCGTCCAGCGGGAAGCTGTGGGTGACGATGGAGCTCACATCCAGGCCGCGATCGAGCAGCTCGAAGTAGATCTGCATGGAGTGGAGGCGACGCCCCTCGAACGTCTCGATCCCGAACGCATTCGAGCCCACCACCGAGACCTCCTTGAAGTAGAGCGGTGTCCACTCGAAGCGGCGCGGCGCTTCGACGCCGCTCACGACGATCTCCGCCCGCGCATCGATCACCCGCAGCGCCAGCTCGACGCTCTCCGGCGAGCCGACAGTATCGTAGACTACTCCGACACCTCTCACGAGCCATGACTTGCCTGACCACGGCCGCAGCGCCGAGGCGCCCACCACCCGCGCCACGGCTTCGACGACCTCCTCGCGTCCTTCCGGCAACAGCTCGGCCGCGCCAAATCGCCTCGCCATCTCCGCCTGATGCGGATAGCGAACCACCGCCATCACAGGAACCTCTGGGTACAGGTGCCGGAGGATGGCGATCGTGAGCAGTCCGAGCGTTCCGCAGCCGAAGACGAGAGCAGGCCGCCCGGAGGAGGGCGGCGGGTGGCGCAACACGCTGTGCAGCGCTACGGAGAAGGGGTCGGCCAGGACGGCGGCCTCCCAACCGACGCCCTCGGGAATGAGGAAGGCCTGCGATTCGTGGACGGCAATGCGCTCCGCGAAGCCGCCGGGCACGTCGCTGCAGTTGCCGGCGTGGATGCCGGGCTCGAAGCGGCCTTCCGTAAAGCGCTCGCAGAGTGGATAATCGCCGGCCTGGCACGCATCGCAGGGCGGATCGATGCCCCGTGGCGTGCACGAGAGCCACGGATTGATCACCACCCGCTCGCCCGGCTTGCGCTCCCGCACCGCCGGCCCCACCTCTTCGATGACGCCGACTGCCTCGTGGCCGAGGACTTGGGGGAAGGAGATCACTGCGGTGAGCGGGTTATCGCGGTCGCCGCGCAGGAAGACCTGCTTCGTGTCGCTGCCGCAGATGCCACAGCGGGCGGTGCGCACCAGCAGCCAGTCGTCGGCGGGCAACGCCGGGTCCGGGACGCTCTCGAGCCGAATCGGCGCCCAGGGGCCGAAGTAGGCGCTGGGCGAAAAGGCGCCGAGCAGCCGGCCGGCGGCCATCCGGGGCAGGCTGTAGCGAAAGACGAGTGCTTTCATCGCTGATGCTCCGATGCTCCAATGTCAGGCGGTCGCCCGTTGATTATTCGCTATTGCGTACACGATAGTCAACACGGCGGTTCTCAGGCGAGTTGACACCACAGATGATAGTCACTACTCTTTCCGAGGTGGTCAAGACCGTGCTGGATTTCAAAGCGATACATGTGGAGCGTGCTAGTTGAAAGCTCTCATCCTCGCCCCTTTTGCCGAGCGCTCACTTGAGCGCCTTCGCGAGCAGCTCGATGTCACCTATGAGCCCTGGACCGATAAACAACGCACGCATGACCCAAAGAAGCTCGCCGCCCGCATACACAAGGAAGCCTTCGCCATCGTCGTGGTCGAAGGCGACATCCTGTTGGCGGAGGCGTTCGCCGCGCCCAGCCTGCGGCTGGTGGGCGTCTGCCGAAGCGGGCTGAACCTGATCGACGTGGACGCCGCAACGAAGCACGGCGTCGCGGTCATCAACACGCCCGCGCGCAACGCGACCGCCGTGGCCGAGTTCACTATCGGCCTGATGCTTGCCCTGGCACGACATCTGCCCGCCGCCCACAGCTACGTAGCAGGCGGCGGCTGGACCAACCCGTTCGACGCCTATCTTCGCTTTCAGGGAAGAGAGATCTCCAAGAGCGTCGTGGGGATCGTGGGGTTTGGGCAGATGGGAGCGGAGACGGCGCGCCGGGCACGCTGCCTGGGCGCTCGCGTCATCGCCTTCGATCCGTACGCTTCGCAGCGGCGCGCCCGAGCGCTGGGCGTACGGCTCGTCTCGCTACCAGCGCTACTGCGCCGCGCCGATTTCGTCTCGCTGCACACCGCGCGGACGCCGGAGACGGAGCGGCTGATCGATGGGCCCGCGCTCGACCTGATGAAGCCAACCGCGTACCTGATCAGCATCGGCGCCAACAATGTGCTGGACGACGAGGCGCTGGTGGAGCGGCTGCGGTCGCGGCGCATCGCCGGCGCGGCGCTGGACGTGTTCGCCGGCTATATGCTCTCCACTTCGAGTCCGTACCTGGAGCTGGACAACGTGATCCTTACGCCCCACCTTGGCGGGGCGACCCGGGAGACCATAACCCGCCACTCTCGCATGATCGTCGAAGACATCGAGCGTTTCCTCCGCGGCGAGCGACTCCGGCGGCTGGCCAACCCGGAGATGCTGTCAGTAGCTACCCGTGGCGGCTGAGCACCTGCTGGCGCTGGACGCCGGCACCAGCGGCGCCCGCTGTCTGATCGCGCGTCCCGGCGACGGGCCTGTCGCTGTCGCCCGCCGCGCGTGGAGCTACGAGACGCCGCCGGAGATCGCCCCCTTAGGCAGATCGTTCGACGCGGAGATGTTCTGGTCCACGCTGTGCGAGGTGACCCGCCAAGCGCTGGCCCAGGCCAAGCTGTCCGGTAGCGACATCGCGGCAGTCGGGGTGACCAGCCAGCGCCTGGGGCTGGTGGTCATCGATGGCGATGGCCGGGCGCTACATGGAATGCCAAACTCGGACGCGCGCGCGGTGATCGAGGGTTTCACCATCGATGGCCGAATCGCCGAACGAGTGTACGGCTCTACGGGCAAGCTGCCGTCGTTGCTGCTAGCGCCGGCGAAACTGCAGTGGCTGCGCAACCACGACGAGGCGGCCTGGCAACAGACGGCCGCTGTCCTCGCCGTCGGCGACTGGCTGGCCTATCGACTGACAGGCGAGCTGGTGGCCGAGCGGTCGTTGGCCGGTGACTTCGGGTTGCTGGAGATCACCAGCCGTGAGCGCGACGAAGCGCTGCTGCGGGAGCTCGACGTGCCTTCGCGACTGCTCCAGCCGCTCGTTTCGGCCGGCGACGTCATGGGCAAGGTGACACCGCAGGCAGCGGACGAGGCTGGGCTGGCGGCGGGCACGCCCGTCGTGATCGCCGGCGGCGACACGCAGTGCGCACTGCTGGGCATGGGCGTGGAGGAGGTCGGCGAGGCCGGCATCTCGGCGGGATCCAGCTGCCCGGTGCAGCAGGTGACGGCGGAGGCGCGGCTCGATCCGGAGCGGCGCACGTGGGCAGGGCTGCACGTGCTCCCCGAGCGATGGGTGGTGGAGAGCAATACCGGCAACGCCGGAGCGATGTGGCAATGGTGGTGCGATCTGCTGCTCGGGAAAGACGGTGCGGATCTCGCCGAGGCGGCCTCGCTGGCGGCGCAGGCCAGCCCCGGATCTCAGAACCTCCTCGCGCTCCTCGGTCCGGCGACGATGAACGCCGGAGCGATGGGTCTGCACTTGGGGGGCGTGCTGATGACCACCCCGCTGGAGGTCAACTCGGCCGGCCGGGCCGAGCTATTGCGCGCGGGCCTGGAGAACATCGCGTACGCCCTGCGCGGGAACCTGGAGCAGGCGGAGCGCGTTTCGGAACGGCCGGCGCAACGTGTTGCGCTCGGAGGAGGGATGACGCTGACGGCGATCTTCCCCCGCATCCTCGCCGACGTGCTGGGCCGGCCGATCGAGGTGGCTTCGGAGGTGGACACCAGCGCTTTGGGCGCCGCTATCCTCGCTGCACGGGCCGTCGGCATACCTGACGCCTCCCTTCGGCCACCGATGCAGCGCCTGGAGCCGGAGCCCCCCGCCGTCGAGACATATCAACGCCAATACGAACGCTGGCAGTACATAGGAGAGAAGTTAGACGAAGCGATGCAGGAGATGCCATGAGTTGGGACAACGTACGAGTCGCCATTCAGGAAGCGTGTGTTCGGCTGGAGGCCGAAGGGTTAGTAGCGGAGGCCAGCGGCAACGTCAGCGTCCGGCTGCCGTCCAAGGACGGGCGCGACCTGGTCGCTATTACCCCCAGCCAG
>JACZYW010000013.1 GCA_022570885.1 Chloroflexota bacterium
TTTTTCCTAGAACACCTCGCGCAGATCGAACCGGGGGCCGTCCTTGCAGACGAGGCGCATGCCGCGGCGCGTCTGGATCGCGCAGCCGTAGCAGATGCCCGTGCCGCAGCCCATGCCTTCCTCCAGCAGCGCCTGCACCGGCCGGCGGATGCGAGAGCGTCGCTGCTCCTTCGCCATCGCCTCGAACATGGCGTTGGGCCCGCAGGCGAACGCCTGATCGCACCACTCCAGATGCTCGACGAACGCCTCCGTCGCGAGGCCGCGTCGCCCCAGCGAGCCGTCCTCCGTCGTCACCACGATCTCGACCTCGGGCGGCAGCAGCGTCGCCGGGAAGATCTGCTCTGCCGTGCGGCCACCCAAGACCAGGGTGACGCTCTTCTCGCTCTCGATAGCCTGGTCGGCTAGCCAGACTAGCGGCGCGACGCCGATGCCGCCGGCAACGAGCAGAAGCTGCTGCGAAGCGCGGCGCAGGCTGTAGCCGTGGCCCAGCGGCCCCCAGCAGTAGACGGCATCGCCCGGCCGGCGCGAGGCGAGCCAGGCCGTCCCGCGCCCGACGATGTCGTAGAGGATCGACCACTCGGGCCCGTCCGCCCCCTGCCGCATTCGATGGATGCTCATCGCGCGCGGCAGCAGCGGGTCCACCGGCAGCTCGGTCGCTGGCAATGGCTCGCGTTCGGCTGCCGGTTCGACACAGCGGAGCATGACGAACTGGCCGGGCCCGGCGCCTCGCACAGCCTCAGGCGCGGCGAACCAGGTGATGTGCGTCTCGCCGTAGAGGCGCTCGTTCTCGGTGACGCGTGCGAACGTTGCCTTCATCGGTCGTTGGTGCGGGCCACAGATACGCACAGATTGGCACAGATACCGGCCGCAGATGCAGCCAGGCGCTCGTTCTCGGTGACGCGTGCGAACGTTGTGTTCATCGGCCGTTGGTGCGGGCCACAGATACGCACAGATTGGCACAGATACCCGGAAGGGATGCAGACAGATGGGGAAGGAATGCGATCATTGACTGCATCTGTGTATATCTGTGTTCATCAGTGGCCATCCGATCATTGACTGCATCTGTGTGTTGCTGTGTTCATCAGTGGCTATTCAATCATTCCAAATATGCTCGCAGCGGCTGGACGGTGTAGGTCTGGACGCCGGCGAGCAGGGCGTCCGTCGCCGCGCGCGCGGTGTCGAGGCTGGTAAAGCAGGGGATGCGCTTTTCGACCGCCGCCCGGCGGATGTGGAAGCCGTCGCGCAGGGTGCCAGTCACCCGCCCCTCAGGAATGTTGATCACGCCGTCGACTGTCCCATCGTGGATCACGTCCACCACGTTGGGGTGGCCTTCGCTCAGCCGCTTGGTCACCTGCTCGACGGGCAGGCCCAGCGCATCGATCATTGCCGCCGTGCCCTCGGTGGCGTAGAGGCGGAAGCCGGCCTGGGCGAGCCGGCGGATGATCGGCGTCGCTTCCTGCTTGTGCTTGTCCGCGATGCTGAGCAGCACCGCGCCGCCCGGCGGCAGCGCCAGCTCCGCCGAGAGGAGCGCCTTCGCCAGCGCGGCGGGGAAGTTCTTGTCCACGCCCATCACCTCGCCCGTCGATTTCATCTCGGGCCCTAGGTAGGTGTCGACCCCGCCCAACTTCGCCATGGAGAAGGCGGGCGCCTTCACCGCGACGAGCGATTGCTTGGGCCAGAGGCCGCCCTGGTACCCCTGCTCGCGCAGCGACTTGCCCAGCATGACGTGGGTCGCCAGCCGGACGAGCGGCACGCCGGTGACCTTGGAGATGAACGGCACCGTGCGGCTGGAGCGGGGATTGACCTCCAGCACGTAGACGTTAGAGGCCTCCTTGGAGCGGACGATGACGAACTGCGCGTTCATCAGGCCATCGACCTGGAGCGCCAGCGCGATGCGCTCGGTGTAGTCGACGACGGTAGCGATCTCTTCGTCCGTCAGGTTGATAGGCGGGTAGACGGCCAGCGAGTCGCCAGAATGGACGCCTGCCCGCTCGATGTGCTCCATGATGCCGGGGATGAGCACCTCCTGGCCGTCGCAGACGGCGTCCACCTCCACCTCGCGCCCTTCCAGGTACTTGTCGATCAGGATCGGCTTGTCGGGGGCGGCGGCGGCGGCGGCGGCGACGTACCGTTTCAGCTCCTCGGCGTTCTGGACGATCTCCATCGCCCGGCCGCCCAGGACGTAGCTGGGGCGCACCAGGACGGGGTAGTGGATAGCCTCGGCGGTGCTGATCGCCTCCTCGATGTTGGTGATGGCGGCGCCGGGCGGCTGCGGGATCCCCAGCTTCGCGAGGAACTCCTCGAAGCGGCCACGGTCCTCCGCCATGTCGATCGCCTCCGCGCTGGAGCCCAGGATCGGCATCCCCGCCATGTGGAGCGGGCCCGCGAGGTTGATCGCGGTCTGCCCGCCGAACTGGACGATGGACGGCGGCGGTGTCTGGTCGCCCTCGCCGGTCTCATTGTCGAGAATATCGCGTACCGATTCCTCATCCAGCGGCTCGAAGTAGAGCCGGTCCGAGGTGTCGAAGTCGGTAGACACCGTCTCGGGGTTGGAGTTGGCGATGAGGGCGTGGTAGCCGGCCTCCTGTAGCGCCCAGACCGCATGGACGGAGCAGTAGTCGAACTCGATCCCCTGGCCGATGCGGATCGGCCCGCTGCCGATCACCAGCGCCTTCTTGCCCGCGAGCGGCTTCGCCTCGTTCTCCTCCTCGTAGGTGCTGTAGAAATAGGGCGTGGCGGCGTCGAACTCGGCGGCGCAGGTGTCCACCATCTTGTAGACGGGCCGGATACCCCACTGGAGGCGGGTCTGGCGCACCCGCTCCGGCAGCCTGTCTGCCAGGACGCCAACCTGCTCGTCCGAGAAGCCGAGCCGCTTCGCCTCGCGCAGCAGCTCCGGCGACAGCGTCTCCGCCAGCAGCCGGCGCTCCATGGCGACGATGCGGGCTAGCTTCTGGAGGAACCACGGGTCGACGCCGGACGCGCGGGCCAGCTCGAGCGGCTCGGCGTCGCGGCGGAGGGCGGCCATCAGCCGCCAGAGGCGGTCGTCGGTGGCTGGCATCGGCCCGTCGCGGGTCTCGTCCTCTCGCCATTTGGGATCCTCCCACAGCAGCGAGCGGCCGCCCTGTTCCAGCGAGCGCACCGCCTTCTGAAATGCGGCCTCGAAGGTGCGGTCGATGGCCATCACCTCGCCCGTCGCCTTCATCTGCGTACCCAGCTCGCGTTCGCCCAGGGGGAACTTGTCGAAGGGCCAGCGCGGGATCTTGACGACGACGTAGTCCATCGCCGGCTCGAAGGCGGCCGTGGTCTTCTGGGTGACGGCGTTGGGGATCTCGTCGAGCCGCTTGCCGACGGCGATCTTGGCGGCAACGCGCGCGATAGGATAGCCTGTCGCCTTCGACGCGAGCGCGGAGCTGCGCGAGACGCGGGGGTTGACCTCGATGACGAAGTACGGCGGGTCGCCTTCGCCCTTAGGCGTCGCCCAGCCGGCGATCTCGGGGCGCGGCGCCAGGGCGAACTGGACGTTGCAGCCGCCCTCCACGCCCAGCGCGCGGATGATGCGCATGCTGGCCGAGCGCAGCATCTGGTACTCCTTGTCGGAGAGGGTCTGGCTGGGCGCGACGACGATGCTGTCGCCCGTATGCACGCCCATCGCGTCGAAGTTCTCCATGTTGCAGACGATGATGCAGGTGTCGGCGCCATCGCGCATCACCTCGTACTCGATCTCCTTCCAGCCGAGCAGCGAGCGCTCCACCAGCACTTGGCCGATAGGGCTGGCGGCGAGCCCGCTCGACACGATGCGCTCCAGCTCCTCCATCGTCGAGGCGAAGCCGCCGCCCGTGCCGCCCAGGGTGTAGGCCGGGCGCACGACCAGCGGCAGGCCTATCCGCTTGGCGACCGTTCGCGCCTCGCTCAGCGAGGTGACCGTCGTGCCCTCGGGCGCGGGCTCGCCGATCTCGGCCAGGAGCCGGCTGAACAGATCCCTATCCTCCGCCATGCGGATCGTTTTCAGAGGAGTGCCCAACATGCGCACGTCGTACTTGTCCAGTACGCCTGCCTCGGCCAGATCGACGGCCAGGTTGAGGCCGGTCTGCCCGCCCAGCGTTGGCAGCAGGCCGTCCGGCCGCTCCCGCTCGATGATGCGGGTGATCAATTCGACCGTGAGCGGCTCGATGTAGACGATGTCGGCCACGCCCTCGTCGGTCATGATCGTCGCGGGGTTGGAGTTGACCAGAACGGAGGTAACGCCCTCCTCGCGCATCGCCTTGCAGGCCTGGGCGCCGGCGTAGTCGAACTCCGCCGCCTGGCCGATGACGATGGGCCCGGAGCCGATAATGAGCACCTTGGCGGGCTTAGTCATGGGCGCGGATCGATGTCATGTTTCCCCGTGGCATTTCGTTTCATCGCCGCCGCACCGCGCGCTGGCGAGGGCGAGCGGAAGGCGCTCTCAGCCCGCCCAGCCGGCCGGCGATGCCGAAGCCGACGGCGAAGGTGGCCGCCAGCGGTCCGATCACTGCGGCGTATATCGGGACGGGCGCGACGAAGACGAGCAGCGCCATCAGCGCCAGCCCTACGCCGGCCACGGCGAAGCCCATCGCGTAGCCGGGCCACTCCGTGATCCAGTCCGAGGCGAGCGGCCAGGCCGTGAAGAAGATCACCAGGGAGAGCGTCGCGGCGAAGACGGCGCTCGCCCAGGAGAGCAGCCAGAACGCGAGCGCCTTCAGCCATTCGCCGTCCAGGGCGAAGACGATGCCGCCGACGACGCCCGCCACCAGCAGCAGCGGCAGAGCCAGCGTCGCCATGCCCGAGATGCAGAGCGCGCCGTACGCGACGCGGCCGATCGGGTCGATGCGACGGATCATCGGCTGCCCTTAGTCATGTTCCTCGTACAGCGGCAGCTCGAAGGTGACCTCCGGGTTGTAGATGGGCACCAGCGCGCCGATGCTCGATAGGAAGGCGAGGGCGGGCTCGTTCTTGTCGGGCAGCCGTCCGCGGATGCGCTTGAACCCCTTGTCGCGGGCGAAGCCGAGCGCGTACTCGGCCAGCGCGGTGCCCAGCCCGCCGCGCCGATGCTCCGCGAGCAGCCATACGCCTAACACGGCGGTGTCGGGCTCGTGCGTGTCGAAGTCGATCGCGCTGAAGCCGATGGGCCGCGCGTCCTCGAGCAGGCAGAGGAAGATGCAGCCCTCGCCGCCCTGGCGCGTGAGCCAGGTGCGCACGCGCTCGGGCGTCGTCGGCCCGTCGAAGCCGGCCGGGTTCGGCTCCTCGACGACGGTGTTGATGATCTCGGCGATCGCGTCGGCGTCATGGATCGTCGCTTGGCGATAGCTAGGTTCGCTCATCTACTCCACCTCACACTGCGACTTTCAGCACTTCGATTGGCTGGCTTTCGCGCGGGACCGGCTCCCCATCCGCCTTGAGGCTTTCTATGTAGACGGCGATGGCTTCCTTAGCCCGTGTGATTGCCTCTTCTCGGGTTCGGCCTTGTGTTACGCAGCCTGGCAGGGCCGGAACAAGAACCGTGTAGCCGCTTCCTTCATCGTCGGGGTCTAGGATGATCGTGTACTCCATCGATATCCTCCTACATCAGCTCCCTGAACTCATCTACTGTCATGCCCGCCGCCTCTAGGATACTCAGAAGCGTCTTCGGAAGCAGTATTTCTCTCGCATGCATCGGCACAACAACTCGTCCTGGCTTATCTGGATGTCTGAGCACCAGATGCGAACCTCGTTGACGTTTGTCGATACCATCCTGCTCGGCGAAAGGCCCGCAGCGCCTGTCGTGCCGTCACGCGCGGCAGTCTCGTCATCGTGTCTCACGCGCTTCCTCCACCAGCTCCAGGAACTGTTCGAACAGGTAGCGGTTGTCGTGCGGGCCGGGCGATGCCTCCGAATGGTACTGGATCGTGAACGCGGGCAGTTCGCGGTGGCGGAGGCCCTCGCAGGTGCCGTCGTTCAGGTGGACGTGGCTAACCTCGACGGCGGCGGGCAGGCCGTCCGGGTCGATGGCATAGCCGTGGTTCTGCGCCGTGATGGTGACCCGATCGTTGGCGGTCTCTCGTACCGGGTGATTCGCCCCGCGATGGCCGAACTTGAGCTTGAAGGTGGAGGCGCCCCAGGCGCGGGCGAGCACTTGGTGGCCCAGGCAGATGCCGAAGATGGGCGTTCGGCCCAGCAGCCCCTGCGCCGTCGCGACGGCGTAGTCGAGCAGCGCCGGGTCGCCGGGGCCGGGCGAGAGGACGACGCCGTCCGGCCGCAGCGACAGGATCTCGTCGGCGCTGGTCGAGGCGGGCACGGCGGTGGCGCGGCAGCCCAGCCCGCGCAGGATGCGCAGGATGTTGTGCTTCACGCCCAGGTCGAGGACGACGACGTTGTGCTTGATGCGGGGGCCTCGGCCTCGCCAGGTGAACGGCTCGCTGGCGCTCACCTCGCGCACGAAGTCGCTGCCCTCGTAGCGGGGCGCTTCGCGCAGGCGGGCGAGGGCCTGCTCCGGCTCCTCGCGGGTGATCGCGCCCATCATCACGCCGGCCGAGCGCAGCCTGCGGGTGAGCGCGCGGGTATCGACGCCCTCGATGGCGGGGATGCCGGCCGACGCCAGGTAGTCGTGCAGCGTGCCCTCGCTGCGCCAGTGCGAGGGCAGGTCGCAGGCCTCGCGCACGACGAAGCCGCGCACCTGCACCCGGCGCGACTCCGTGTCGAACCGGTTGACGCCGTAGTTGCCCTGGAGGGGGAAGGTCATCGAGAGGATCTGGCCGGCGAACGAGGGGTCGGTGAGCGCCTCCTGGTAGCCGGTCATCGACGTGGTGAAGACCACCTCGCCGTGGGCCTCGGCCTCCGCGCCGAAGCCCTGCCCGGCGAAGACGGAGCCGTCCTCCAGCACGAGGTGGGCGGGGCTAGTCATGGCAGTCCTTGCCAATCAACTTCCGAAGTTCCTGCATATGCCGAGCAACCTCTTCCGGTGGTAGCTGTGGGAAAGGGAGAGCGAACAGAGTGCTATCTCCAATCTGCTCGTCCAGGAGGCCCCATTGGTTCGTAAACTTCTGCTCACAGAGCTTCTCCAACGCGCTCTTATACACTGAGCAAACCACCTTCGGCTTGTATTTCCGAATCTTCCGCCTGAGTTCTGTTCTACCGTACTTGATGTCCTCCACGTCTAAGCGCTTTGCCGACTTTGACGGCGTCTTTACCAAGTCAGTAATGCCCAGGCTATTCTCAAGAAGCAGATCATCATGGAATTCTCCAGGCAGGGGCTCAGGCATGAAGCAGTTGCGGGTTAGGAGATTCCAAAACTGCTTTCCACGCCGACCTTGGTGATAATGCCCTTTCTCGACGCTGACTGGAGCAGGGTTCAGCCCTACGAAGAGGACGCACAAGTCGTCGGCAATGATATCTCTTAGGCTCTCAATCTCGCCGTTTCGCCAGGGCACCATGGCCTTGTAGAAGGTCACGTCCGCGCCCGCTCCTCCGCCCACGCCACGCTTCCTCCCGCCACCGTCGCCAGGACGCGGCCGCGCAGGGTGCGGCCCGATCCGGTCACAGTTTGACGCTCCTCAAACCCGCGATGTTGTCGAACTCCGGGTCCTTATGTACGAGTTGGGCGTTAGAGAGCATCGCCAGCGCGGCCATCCATGCATCGGCGAGAGAAAGCCCATCGCTAGCCTTTACCAACGCCGCCTGGCGCCGCCAGGCGGCGTTGGATTCCACGATTGTCGCGGGCCAGTTCTCAAGCATGGACACGGCGGCGACGACGCGTTCAGGTTGCACCCGACGCAGTAAGATGTACTCCACCTCCATGAGAGCTAGAAAGGGAAGCAGGAGCGTTGCCTGGCCCTCGGCTGCCTGGCCTAAGATCTCCAGCATGGTTGGGGTTTCAGGTTCATCCTCCAACACGACCATGATGGCTGACGTATCCAGCACGAAGAGCCTAGGTTCCACGCTGGCGCTTCTCTGCTCTCTTCACCTGTTTCATCAGCCGTTCTTCTCGACGACGGTCCAGTTCCCGCTCTCGCTGACGTTCCTCTATGAAATCCTGAAACGTAAAATCTGTATTCTTCAGGAGCCCAACCGAGGCCCTTATTGGGTCTTCCGGAATGGGAATCACGATAATGACTCCATTCCGAGTTGACCAAGCCAGCTTCGTATTGGGTTGTATTCCGAACTGCTTCCGAATCTCCTGCGGGATAACAGTCTGCCCTCTTACAGATACCGTACTTTGCCGCATCGCGAGCCCCTTTCCAAGAACACGATATCTATAATCTTACCACGAGTTGCCTTGTCATACCACGCTTCCGCCTACCACCGTCGCCACGACGCGGCCGCGCAGGGTGCGGCCAGCGAGCGGTGTGCTCTTCCCCTTCGAGGCGAAGCGCTCCGGCTCCACCGTCCACTCGGCCTCCGGGTCGAGCACGACGACATCGCCCGGCGCGCCCTCGGCGAGGGAGCCGAGCTGCGGCACCGACCGCTCCAGCCCCAGCGCCCGCACCGGCCCGGCCGTCAGCCGCTCGATCAGCGTCGGCAGGTCGAGGCCGCCCGCCTGCACCAGCGTCATGCACAGCCCGAAGGCCGTCTCCAGGCCGCTGATGCCGAAGGCGGCCACGTCGAACTCGCACGCCTTCTCGTAGTCGGCGTGGGGCGCGTGGTCGGTGGCGATGGCGTCGATCACGCCTGTGCGCAGCGCCTCGACGCAGGCGGCGACGTCGGCGGGTGTGCGCAGGGGCGGGTTGACCTTGGCGCTGGTATCGTAGCGCAGGGTCTCGGTACGCGGTTCGGCTGAGCTCGCCGAAGCCGCGTCGCCATTCGTCGAGAAGGCGACGGTCTCGTGCGTCATGGTCAGGTGGTGAGGCGTGACCTCGGCCGTCACCGGCAGGCCGCGCTCCTTCGCCGTGCGGATCAGCGCGATCGCCTCCCGCGTCGAGACGTGGGCGATGTGGACGGGCGCGTCGAGCTGGGCGGCGAGGGCGATGTCGCGGGCGACGAAGGTCTCCTCGGCGGAGGCGGGCTGGCCGCGCAGGCCGAGGCGCGTCGAGACCCAGCCCTCGTGCATGACGCCACGCGCCGAGATGTCGGGGTCCTCGCAGTGGTCGATGACGGTCAGCCCCGAGATGCGCGCGTACTCCAGGGCGCGACGGAGCAGCGCGCCGTCCGCGACCGGCGCGCCGTCGTCGCTGAACGCGACGCAGCCCGCCTCCGCCAGCTCCGCCAGCTCCGCTAGTTGGTGGCCGTCGCGGCCCTGGCTGACGGCCCCGATTGGCAGCACCCGCACGGCGGCCTCGGCAGCGGCGACGCGCAGCACGTACTCGACGGTCGCGCGTGTATCGATCACCGGCTGGGTGTTCGGCATGCAGCAGACGGTGGTGAAGCCGCCGCGGGCCGCCGCCTGCGTGCCGGTGGCGATCGTCTCCTTGTACTCGAAGCCGGGGTCGCGCAGGTGGCAGTGGAGGTCGACGAAACCGGGGCAGACGACGAGGCCGGAGGCGTCGATCGTCTCCGCCCCGTCGGCAGTTAGGTTCGGCCCGACGGCGGCGACGCGCCCGTCGGCGATGAGGACGTCGCCCACGAGGTCGACGTCCCGTCCCGGGTCGAGGATGCGTCCGTTACGGATCAGTAGTTTTGGCATCACTTCGCCTTGCCGCCTTGCAGCAGCAGAAAGAGCACGGCCATGCGCACGGCGACGCCGTTGGCCACCTGCTCCTCGATGAGGGAGCGCGTCCCGCCGGCGACCTCCGCCGAGATCTCCACGCCCTCGTTCATCGGGCCGGGGTGGAGGACGATGGCGCTCGGCTTCGCGCGCGCCATCCGCTCGCCGTTCACCTGATAGAGGCGCGAATACTCGCGCAGGCTGGGCAGCAGCCCCGATTGCTGCCGCTCTTGTTGGAGGCGGAGCGCCATCACCACGTCGGCGCCCTCGATCGCGCGGTCCAGGTCGTGCTCGACGCGCACGGGCGGCAGGTCGCTCTCGTTGGCGTCTCCGCCGCCGTCGAGGCCGGCGGGGAGCAGCGTGGGCGGGCCGCAGACGACCACCTCTGCGCCCAGGGTGGTCAGCGCCCAGAGGTTGGAGCGCGCCACCCGGCTATGGCTGATGTCGCCGACGATGACGATCTTGAGCCCGCGGATGTCGCCCAGGCGCGAGCGGATGGTGTAGGCGTCCAGGAGCGCCTGCGTCGGGTGGGCGTGCCAGCCATCGCCGGCGTTGACGATTCGCATGTTGGCCTCTCGCGCCGCCAGGTAGGGCGCGCCGGACGCTCCGTGGCGCAGCACGAGCAGGTCCGCGCCGATCGCCTGGATCGTGCGCACGGAATCGATGAGCGACTCGCCCTTCTCGATGCTGCTGCCGGAGGCGGAGACGTTGATCACGTCCGCGCCCAGCACCTTGCCGGCCAGCTCGAAGGAGGCGCGGGTGCGGGTGCTCGCCTCGTAGAAGAGCGTGACGATGGTGGTGCCGCGCAGCGTGGGCACGCGGGGCACCTCGCGGGCGAGCACCTCCTTCATCGCGTCGGTAGACTCCATGACCAGCTCCAGCTCCGCCGCCGAGAAGTCGTCCAGGTCGAGCAGGTGGCGTCTACGCCAGCCATCGCCTCGCGCGGGCTCCTTGGCAGACACCTGCGCGGGGGGCGCCGTCTGCGCGGCCGCACGCGAGCGCTTGGCCGTCAGAGGCGGGGTAGCCGTTCGATGCTTCGCCATCGCTAGTCCCTCCGTTCGCTGACGAGCACCTGATCGATGCCGTCGGTCTCCTCTAGCTGCACCAGCACTTCGTCCCCGCGAGAGGTGGGGATGTTCTTGCCGACGAAGTCGGCCCGCAGGGGCAGCTCGCGGTGCCCGCGGTCGACGAGTACCGCGAGCTGGATGCGCTGCGGCCGGCCGTAGTCGATCAGTGCGTCCAGGGCGGCGCGGATGCTTCGTCCTGTGTAGAGGACGTCGTCCACCAGCACCACCCGCTTGCCGGCGATGTCCTCGGGCAGATCGCTCGGCTTGATCTCGATGCGGGTGCCGCGGGCGGGCAGGTCGTCTCGATAGAGGCCGATGTCAAGCGCGCCCACCGGCACCTCTTCGCCCTCGAAGTCGCGGATAGCGTCGGAGAGGCGCTGCGCGAGGGGCACGCCCCGGGTTCGCATGCCCACCAGGATCAGGTCCTGGCAGCCGCGATTCTGCTCTACGATCTCGTGGGCGATGCGGACGATGGCGCGCCGCACGTCGTCGGCCGACATGAGCACGTCTTCAGGCATAGCAAAACCCCCTATCCGCCTCGGCGAAATAGGAGGCTCCCAGCGTCACGCGCAATCTGAGCGGGGATAGCGGCCCCACCGTGCATCCCTTCCCGGCCTCACGGGACCGGATTAAAGGTATTCGATCTGCAAGCAGTATAACAGCCGCCGGCCCGCGGCTGCAAGAACGGGCCTTAGTTGGTAGTGGGTCAGTTTAAACCAGACTCCTTGGATTGGCTGTCGACCTCGGTTACGCAGTCCATAAGTCTGGAGTACAGTATAAACTGCTGGTAGGACAACGCAAGGGGGCAATAGCTGCGAACTAGTGGCTAGGACTTAGAGCAAGTTCTTATGGCCCAATGACCTAGTATCGGTCGGTTCGCTTCGCGCAAATCGATGAGGGAGTCCTAATGAATTCGTGGCACCACACGGATCTGGATGAGCTCAAGAACTCGAGAGGATGGCCCCTTGAGCTATTCCTGGATGATGGCGGAGTCTTGAACGACAACGGTCTCCGTGGGCCGGAGTGGCTGCGATTGATCGGCGAGTTTATGCCTGCTCGGATGGGGGGAACCGCTGAACAGTGGGCAAGTGCAAACCGGGTGGTCTTTCCACAGGTGTGGAGGAACCTCCAGAAGCGGTTGCCCGGCTTCGCTAGCCACCAAGAGTTCCAGCGAACCTATGCCACTAACTGGATGAGTGGCATGTGTGCCTACGTCGGCATTACGCCTCCGCCGGATGATGATGCGGTGACACTGTACACAGAACTTTCTACCTATGTAGGTAAACGAGCAACTTCTGCGATCGCTGGCGCCGCCGATGCGGTTCTCTCTCTGCATCACACTGGATACACGCTTTACACCGCATCAGGAACGCCGTCGTGGGAACTGAGGGGCATCGTGGCGAAAATGGGCATCGCCGAGGCGTTCTCAGGGTTATACGGACCAGACCTTGTTGATCACGTGAAGTACGGGCCTGCCTTCTACCAGAAAGTATTTACCCATGCCGGTGTCGCGCCGAGTAGAGCGCTTGTGATTGAGAGTGACTTGGAATGCTGCCGCTGGGCATCCGAAGCCGGCTCAAATGCCGTCTGGATCGACCCTGAGGGTCGAGGTGATGCAACAACGTTGGAAGCCCTAGTTCATGCGCTGGTCTGACAAGGACGAGGCCCGCGCCGGCCGTTGTTCGTACATCAACTGACGAAATCGTGGCGCATTGGTCGACCGCGAAAATATCTCGACCAAACTGACCCACTACGCCGTAGCTACCGGCCCAGGCGCCATCGGCGTCGCATGCCGGCGCGGGGCGTCGGAGGGCGAGGCCGTCCCATGACGAAGAGCCGCACCAGCAGCAGCCCCGCGACGAAGCCGCCGATGTGAGCGAACCAGGCGACGCCGCCGGCGCCCACGACATCGGTCGCGTTGAGGGCGGCGACGCCGCTCCAGAGCTGGAGGAGGAACCAGAAGCCGATCAGCAACACCGCGGGCACGTAGAACGGTATGAAGAACAGGATGAAGATGGGCAGGATGGCGGTGACGGTGGCGCGCGGGTAGAGCACCAGATAGGCCCCTAGGACGCCGGCGATGGCGCCGCTCGCGCCGATGACGGGTATCAGGTCGGCCTGGTTCACGGCGATGTGGGCCGCCGTCGCCGCCAGGCCGACGACGAGGTAGAAGAGGGCGTAGCGCCCGTGGCCCATGGCGTCCTCCACGTTGTCGCCGAAGACCCAGAGGAAGATCATGTTGCCGATCAGGTGGAGCCAGCCGCCGTGGATGAACATCGCGGTGAAGGGTGTGAGCAGCAGATCGTTGCCGGGCGGGCAGAGGAAGGCGAGGCCGCGCGGGTTTGCCTCGGGGTCGAAGCCGAAGCGGTCGGTCAGGCAGGCGGGGATCGTCCCCCAGTCGTAGAAGAAGAGGTCCAGCTCGGAGAGGAAGCCGAACTGGGGGTTCGGGAACGTGTTCAGGCTCAGTGCATAGAAGAAGACGATGACGTTCACGGCGATGATAGTTACGTTGACATAAGGAGTGCTGCGCGAGCGGACGCTATCGCCGATTGGGATCATCGCCGCGCCGAGGAGGTGGGGTCACACATCCTTCCGCCAGGGCAGCTCGCGGCGGCGGTCGATCTTGTTGAGGTAGCGTGCGAGGACGAACAGCAGGTCGCAGAGCCGGTTGAGATAGACGACGATGGCGGGGCTGACCGGCTCGTCGCGGGCCAGCGTAACGACGGTGCGCTCGGCGCGGCGGCAGACCGTGCGGGCCAGGTGGAGGGCGGCGGCGGCAGTGGAGCCCGCTGGCAGGATGAAGGTACGCAGCGTTGGCACGCGGGCGTCATACTTGTCGATGAGCGACTCTAGCCACAGCGCTTTGGCGGGATCGAGGCGAACGCCGGCGTCCTTCTTCTTGCGCCCGCGGCCGGTGGGGTCGCTTGCGAGTTCAGCGCCGATGTTGAACAGTTCGTTCTGGATCGCCTGGATCTCAACGACGAGTTTCCGCTGCCGGATGGCGGTAGCGGCGACGCCCAGCGCGGCGTTGAGCTCGTCGATGGTGCCGTAGGCCTCCACGCGCGGGTGGTCTTTGGGGACGCGACGGCCACCGAAGAGGGCGGTATCGCCGCGGTCGCCGGTGCCGGTGTAGAGCTTCGACTTGCGGGGACGGCCTGGCATCGCCGGTGTATTATACACCCTGGCAGGCTGGAGACGGACTGGACAGAGGAGGCGTGTGATGGAGCTTGGGCTGAACGGCAAAGCAGCGCTGGTAGGCGGCGCCAGCAAGGGCATCGGCCGGGCGGTGGCGCTGGGCCTCGCCCGCGAGGGGTGTCGAGTGGCGATCTGCGCCCGCGACCGCGAGCGGCTGGAGGCGACGGCGGACGAGCTTCGCTCGGCGACCGGCGCCGAGGTCGTCGCCATCCCCTGCGACATGGCGCAGCCCGCCGATATCCAGCGCTTCGTCGCCGCCACGGTCGAGGCGTTCGGCCGCCTCGATGTGGTCGTGAACAACGCGGGTGGGCCGCCGCCGGGCTCGTTCGAGTCGCACGATGATGCGGCGTGGGCACAGGCGCTGAGCCAGAACCTGCTCAGCGTCGTACGCACCGTGCGGGAGGCGCTGCCCCATCTGCGTGCTGCGGGCGGCGGGCGCATCATCAACATCACCTCGGTGGCGGTGAAGGAGCCGATCCCGGGGCTGATTCTCTCGAACGCTGCAAGGCTGGGCGTGGTGGGCCTGGCGAAGACGCTTTCGCGCGAGCTGGGGCCGGACGGCATTACCGTGAACAACGTCTGCCCCGGCCTCACGCTCACCGACCGCATGCGCGAGATCTACGGCGGTCAGGCGCAAGCGGAAGGCCGCTCGCTGGACGAGGCGCTGGACCGGGCGGCGCAGAGCATCCCGTTGGGCCGCCTCGCCCAGCCGGAGGACGTGGCCGCGCTGGTCGTCTTCCTCGCGTCCGAGCCGGCGCGCCACATCACCGGCACGACGGTGCAGGTCGACGGCGGCTCCACGGCGGCGGTGATGTAGGGCGAGCCGGCGTTCGTTCCGCCAGCGTTCGTTTCGATTGACACTCGCCGCCGCGCCGCGATACTATTCTCAGTACATTCGAGGAGAACGCAGACCATGAGCACCCACGGACCCGACGCGACGACGCGAACCGCAGCAGCGATGCGGCGCTGCCGTATCGTCCTGTCCGCGAATACGCTCCGACTGAGTCGGGGTGGGGCCTGGGTGTTCAGTACAGCGTAAGACAGCAAGCGACGTAGCTAGGAACGCAGGCCCCCCGAAGAGTCGGGGGGTTTTCGCGTTTCCGAAAGAAGGAGGGTGCGATGCTAGAGGGAAAGTTAGTCAGACTGCGGGCACTGGAGTCGACCGATCTGGAGCGGGCCTATACCTGGATCAACGATCGAGAGGTGACCCACTACCTCGCCGCGCGCTTCCCGCTCTCGCTCGCCGATGAGCGGCGCTGGCTGGAGGAAGGGCCGACGAACAGCTCCGCGGGCGGTGTCAGGCTGGCGATCGAGACGAAAGAGGGCGTGCACATCGGCAACATGGATCTGCATCGCGTCCATGCGGAGGACCGTAAGGCGGGGCTGGGCATCATGATCGGCGAGAAGGACTACTGGTCGAACGGCTATGGCGGCGACGCTATCGTCACGCTGCTCCGCTTCGCCTTCCACGAGATGAACCTGAACCGCGTCTGGCTCCACGTGTTCGAGTTCAATGAGCGGGCCCGCGCCAGCTACAAGAAGTGCGGCTTTCGCGAGGAGGGGCGGCTCCGGCAGCACTACTACGCGGAGGGCCGCTACTGGGACGTCTTCGTCATGGCGATCCTGCGTGACGAGTTCGAGGCGCTCCACGGCGGGGCGCAGGAGCAGGCATCGTGAGCGATTTCTACGACCCGCTCGTGTACGACGCCAGGAACGAGCGGCCAGCTACCCGTCCTCGCCGCGCTGTAGCCACGAATCGCGCTCGCGGGAGTCGCGGTCGTAGACCAGCCGGTTGAACAGCACCTCGCGCGCGTTGGCGCCTGCGGGAATCGACGGGTGGTTGGTGAGCAGCCGCTTGGCGACGATGATCGCGGCCATCGCCGCCGCGCCCACCACGATCTCCGGCGATTGGCCCGCCACCAGCGCCACCACCGGCGCGGCGACGATGGCCAGGCCGACGAGCTGGGGGACGGCTCGCAGCGCCACGCCCAGGAGCGAGACGCCGATGAATGTGCCCAGCCCCGGCCACGATAGGATCAGCATGAAGCCGATGGCGTGGGCCACGCCCCGGCCGCCGGTGAAGCGCAGGAAGGGCGACCAGTTGTGGCCGGCTATCGCCGCCAGCCCGGCCAGCACCTGTATCGCCAGCGTCTCGTCCGCCAGCTTGGCGATGGTGATGCCCAGCATCCCCTGGCCGATCTCCGCCAGCCCCACCGGCACCACCGCCACCCGGGAGACGTTCTGCCAGACGTTGGAAGCGCCCACGTTGCTGCTGCCGTGCTCGCGCAGGTCGATGCCGCGCAGGATCCGCCCGGTGAGATAGGCCACCGGCACGCCACCGATGAGGTAGCTGCCGAAGACGATTCAAGACGGCGCTTAGCATGGGCGGTCAGATAGTGGGCAGGTCAGCGCTGAGCATCGATGCGCTGAGCGGTCTCGCTGATGATCTGCGCCACCTCCTCGCCCGAAAGGCGGGCGGTGTTCAGCGTTAGGTGGTAGAGCGAAGGGTCGTTGGTCTCTACCTCGAAGAACTTCCGGTGGAAGCTCACACGTCCCTTTTCGCGCTCCCGGACGCTGCTCACCGCCTCTTCCGCGTTGAGGCCCTCCCTGCGCGCGATCTCCTCGATGCGGTGCACCTCGGGCGCGACGAGCAGGACGTGGAGGGCGTCCAGCCGGTCTTTGAGGATCACCTGGCTGCCACGGCCGATGATGAGCACATCGCCGGGGCCGGCAAGTTCGCAGATGATGTCACCCAAGGCGGCCGCGTAGCGGTCGTCGGGCACCTCCTGCAGCCCCTCGCCGGCGGCGGCTTCGCTGTACGAGCGGCTGAGCATGATGTCGAGGCCGTCGCTGCCTAGCATCGGATCGGCGGCGCCGGCGGTGGCCGAACGCTCCAAGAACCGGCGCAGCATGGCGGCCAGCCGGTCGCTCAGGCTGGCCGTCCGTTCGTCGAGGCTTGCGATCGATTCCATCGAGACGCCGAGCTCGCGGGCCGCCTCCACCAGGATCTGCTGGTCGACGTAATCGATCTGGAGCTGCTCGGCGGCCAGGCGGCCGACCTCGCGCGCCCCGGTGCCGATCTGCCCAGAGATGGTGATCACCGCCATGAGGGATGTCTCCTGTCCGCTGCTTCCACCACAGAGGTGAAGTCGTACACGCCGAGGACGGCGTACTGGTCGACCACCTTCGCGCCCATCGCCTCGATCTCCTTGTTCACCTCCTGGATCCGCTCCGGACGGCCCGAGATCGTCTTCGTCTCTCGTCAGTGAGCGTGCTCAGCAAGATGTAGATAGCCATGAAGACGCCTCCTTTGTTCTGGAGTGGCGACGCTTATTGTACCACCGGCGAGCGTAGCGGTGGGGCGTGCCGCCGAGGTCTCGATTGCGGTACCGATTGGTTTAGTCGCAGCGTCGTAGGGGCCGAGTTTTAGCTCGGCCCAGGACAGAGCTGAAGCTCTGTCCCTACAGGTCGATGCCAAAGGCCCTATCGCGACGGTTCTCACGCTACGCCTGCTCCCAGGGCTCGCCGCCGTCGTCCAGCATCAGCGGAGCGGGTACCTGGGCGCCGCAGATGCAGGGGAACGGCCCGATGTTTACCCACATCGGGAAGTTTCCCTCGTAGACGCGACTGCACGCGGCGCAGCTCGATCGGAAGAGCTTGACGTGGGGCGGGTTCTGCTTGCGCGGCCGCCGAGGACGGGGGCTCAAGGTTAGGCCAGGTAGACGTAGTAGCGTTTGCCGCGCTCGGCCACCAGCGGCCGGCGGCCGTCCGCTTGCACCTCGGCGATGGCGGCTGGCATGACGGCGGAGTGGCCCTTCACCGGAAAGCTGCAGTCGTACGTGTACTCGGTCTCGCCGACCAGCAGTCGGGTGTGGACGTACGGCTCATCCTCCAGGTACACGTACGGTACCTGGAACGTGTCCAGATCGAGCTCGCTGATGAGCGTCGGGTCGATCTGGAGCGGCGCGGCTTCCTGTGCTGCCATCGACTCCATTCCAGCGCAGGCGGGCGCTTGTGTCAACCGAGCAGTGTAGCCTGAGCGCTTCGCGGCGCGAGTGACCTACGCAGAGGGTCGCGAAGTTCACGATAGACGGACGGCTGGCTGTTGATACGATACAGAGAAGCGTATATACTAAACGAGAATAGGTTATACGGAGGTTGACATGGGCACTGCGAAAGTATCGAGGAAGGGGTGGGTCGTAATTCCCCGTGAGATCCGGAAACGCTATGGCATCAAGCCCGGCGACCAGGTGCAGATCGTCGACCATGGCGGCCGCATCGCCATCGTACCCTCGCTTAACGACCCAATCCGCCAGAGCCGAGGGCTCCTGAAGGGCATGCCATCGCTGACCGGCGCGCTGCTAGAGGAGAGACGGCAAGATCTCGAGCGGGAGGAGAAGAAGGCCAGGCGGCGCCCGAAGCGCCGCCCCAGCTCCTAGCATCGTGGCGGATCGCTTCGTGTTTGACTCCTATGCTCTACTGGCATTGTTCCAAGATGAGGCGGGGGCACGGCAGGTGCAGCGCCTACTGGGACGGGCGGGCAAGGGCGACTGTGCGCTCTTCATATCGGTGGTTAGCCTAGGCGAGTTGCTGTACGTCGTGGAGAGCCGCCGTGGACTCGAAGCCGCGCAGGAAGTGTTGGCCGCGTTCGACCAGCTACCTATCGAGACCGTTGCAGTCGATCGAACGCTAGCCCTGTTGGCTGCCCGCATGAAGGCTGCTACGAGCATCGGATACGCCGATTGTTTCGTCGGAGCCCTCGCGCAGCAGGTGGGCGGGGCCATCGTTAGCGGCGACTCCGATTTCCGCCGGATCGCCGACATCGTTCCCATCGAGTGGCTGCCGGCTGCCCGGGCGCGCTAGCGTCCGTCCAGGCTCGGCCGTTCGCGGCGGGCTACGCTTCGCCCCGCCCGCGGTCCAGCGCGCGCACCTTCTCGATGTTCGCGGCCTCGGAGGCGTCCGGCGTCGCCTCGAACCAGGCGTCGAGGATCTCCTTGGCGATCACCTCGGAGGTGGCGCGAAGACTCAGGCAGAGGACGTTGGCGTCGTTCCAGCGACGGGCGCCGCGTGCGGTCTCGGCGTCGGCGCAGAGTGCGGCGCGGACGCCGGGGACCTTGTTGGCCGCCATGCTGACGCCGGTGCCCGTCCAGCAGAAGAGCAGCCCCTGCTCCGCCGGGCCGTCGGCGACGCTCCGTCCCACCCGCTCCGCTACGTCCGCCCACTCGAGCGCCTCGCCGGCGGGCGGGCCGACGAGCTCGACTTCGTGCCCGCGGCGCTTGAGCTCCTCGGCGACGAAGTCGGTGACGTGGGTGCGTTCGTCGCTGCCCAATGCGATCTTCATGTGTTTGCTCCTCACCACCAGATGGTATCGTCCAGCTCCTCGCCCTCGCCTGGCTTGGGCGGGCTGGTCCAGAGGTTTGTGCCCAGGTACTTCCAGCCGCTGTCCGCGAAGAGCAGCACCACGTTCCCACTGTCCAGCCGTTGGGTCACCTTGAGCGCGGCGTGGAGCACCGCGCCCGAGGAGATGCCGGCGAAGATCGACTCGCGACGCATGAGCTCCGCTGTGGCGCGGAAGGCGTGGTGGCTGCGCACCAGGATCTTGCCGTCCAGCAGGTTGAGGTCCAGGATGGGCGGGACGAAGCCGTCGGCCAGGCTCTTCAGCCCCTGGAGCTGCGTGCCCGGGTGCGGCTCCACGGCGATGATCTGCGCCTGAGGGTTCGCCTCTTTCAGCCGGCGGCCCACGCCCATCAGCGTGCCGCCCGTGCCCAGCCCGGCGATGAAGACGTCGACCTGCGGCAGGTCGGCGAGGATCTCGGGCCCGGTGGTATCGTAGTGGGCCTGGACGTTGGCGGGGTTGCCGAACTGGTCGAGCAGCAGCCAGCCTTCCTGGGCGGCTCGCTCCTTCGCCACCTCGATGGCGCGCCGCACGCCCGCCTCCGCCGGCACCCACTCGACGGCGGCGCCGTAGACCTCGAGCGCGCGCGGGATCTCGGGGAAGACGTTCTCCGGCGTGACGATGCGCACGTCGTAGCGCAGGGCGCGGCCGATCATGGCGAGGGCGATGCCGGTGTTGCCCGTGGATGCCTCGACGACGGTGTCACCCGGCTTGAGGCGGCCGTCCCGTTCCGCCTCGAGCAGCATCGCCCGCACGATGCGGTCTTTCAGGCTGCCGGTGGGGTTCCCGCCCTCTAGTTTGGCGAAGAAGCGCACCTCGGGCTTGGGGCTGCAGTTGCGCAGCTCTACCAAAGGCGTGCGTCCGATAGCGTCGATGAGGTTGAGGTGGTGCATGGCGGGGCCACCTCGATTTTAGCCTGCCGTGGCAGGTGGGTGCCAGCGCTCTCGTGTTAGAGCGCCAGCTGGAGTTGGCCCACCGGCTGGCGAGGCTGCTCGTCGCGGGGAGTGAGCCCAACGCGCTCGCGTAGCTGGTGGACCGCGGCCCGCACCTCCTCTGTGTAGCGACGCGGGGCGTAGGCGCCGCGATAGAACCGTTCGTACTGGGGCAGCAGGTGGGGGTAGGTCTCACGCAGGAAGGGCATGAACCACTCCTTGGTCCCTGGCTTTAGGTAGAGGACGTTGTCGCCGACGAACGCCGCGCCGTGCTCCTGAGCCGCCTGCACCACCGACTCCAGGTTCTCGGTGTCGTCGGTCAGGCCGGGGATGATCGGGGCGAGCATGACGCCACAGCGAACGCCCGCCTCGACGAGCTTCGCCATCGCCTCCAGGCGGTGCAGGGGCTTGGCCGTCTCCGGCTCGATGTGGCGCCAGACCTCCTCTCGCAGCGTGGCGATGCTGAACAGCACCGTGCATTCGGCCACGGTCGAGAGCTCGCGCAGTATCGGCAGGTCGCGGACGATGGTGGGCGACTTGGTGATGAGCGAGCAGGGGCTGGCGTGGTCGCGGAAGGCCTGGAGGGCGCCGCGCGTCAGGCCGTACTTCAGCTCCGCCGGCTGGTAGGGGTCGCAGGCGGTACCGATCGTGACGCGCTCGCGTCGCCAGCTCGACCGTCGTAGCTCGCGCCGCAGCACCTCGACCAGGTTGGTTTTGACGATGATGCGTTGGTCGAAGTCGCGGCCGGTGTTGTAGCCCAGGTACTCGTGGTTGCCCCGAGCGAAGCAGTAGACGCAGGCGTGCTGGCAGCCTCGGTAGGGGTTGAGGCTCCAGCGCATGTCGGGCATGGCGGGTACGTTGACGCGGTTGAGCGCGCTCTTGCACTGGATCTCTTCGAAGGTGACCTGTGCCATCTGCTCCTCCGTTCGATAAGAACATATGTACCATCTGCCGCTCATAGTAATACGAACAGACGTTCTTGTCAAGGGCTGGCTGGAGATGGGCAGTGGGTCAGGTTGCAATCTTGAATATCGTAGTCGAGCCTTTCCAGGCCACGCTCGCGACCGTTCCTCCGCTGATGTACGAGCCCCGGTCGCCTCGTCCGCAGCTGTAGACGAGCATCGGCGCCTGGCTCACAGCCGCGACGTGGCTCTATAATCGAGCCATGACTGCGGACGACCCGATGGCACGCAAGCAGCAGGCCGACGCGGCGCTGGAGCGGACAGTGCTCGAACTGCGCCAGCTCCTGGAGGAGACGGCGGCTCAGCTTCGCCCCTTCCCGCCCTTTCCCGGCGCGTTCTTCACGAACGCGATCGAGGTGGAGGCCGAGGCCGCGGAGAACAACGAGCGCGGCTGCGTCGTCGTCTGCGAGGACGGCGACCTCTACGAGCTGAAGATGAGCATCAACTTCTCAGACGAGGCGATGGACCCCGTGACCGCTCGCGAGGAGAAGCTCACCAAGCTGGAGGATCTCCACCCCCGCGACTACATCGCCCTCGCGTATGAGGCGCTCACCCGCATGACCGAGCAGCTGATGGAGCGCGGCGGCTAGGAGCATCGTGGCGCAACGCGACCGTTGGCGTCGGCTGGTGGGCGAACCGGACTCCTGGCGTCGGATCCTTCTCGTCGGCGTCGGCGGCGGGATCGCGCTCGCCCTCGTCGCTGCCGTAGTCGTCGCGCTGATCAGCGGCAGCGGGAGCGGCTCGCTGGACCCGGAGCTGACACCGACCGCACCGTCGTCGGGCCCGCCGCCCGCAGTTAGGCCGACCGATGCGCCGCCGACCGAACCGCCGCCCACAGAGCCGTCGCCGACCGAACCCGCGCCGACGGAGACGCCCACCGAGACGCCCGCGGCGGAGCCTACGGCGACGGAGCCGCTGCCCACAGAGACGCCGGTCGACGAGGAGCCGACGCCCGAGCCGACGGTAGAGGAGTAGGGTAGTTTAGGCTACTCGAGGACGATGTCGCCGCTCTTGCCGCCGCTCTTCCGCGCCAGCCGCACTGCTTCGACGCGCATGCCCCGGTCGACCGCCTTGCACATGTCGTAGACGGTGAGCGCGGCGATCGCGACCGCCGTCAGCGCCTCCATCTCCACGCCGGTCTTGCCCGTGGTGCGCACCGTGGCGCTGATCTGGAGCGCGCTCTCCTGCTCGTCCGGCGTGATCGTCACGTCGATGTCGGTGAGGAGGAGCGGGTGGCAGAGGGGGATCAGCTCGTGGGTGCGCTTGGCGGCCATCACGCCGGCGATTCGGGCGACGGCGATCACGTCGCCCTTCTCGACGCCGCCCGACTGGATGAGGGCGAGCGTCTCAGGCCGCATGCGCACCGTGCCGCGCGCCTCCGCCTCGCGAGCGGTGTCGGCCTTCGACGAGATGTCGACCATGCGCGCGCGCCCGGCGGCGTCAGTGTGCGTGAGGCGCTTGGGGTCAGAGGCCACGCCGCCTCACCCTGCGGACTGTGTCGAACGGACGGACAACATGTCGGCGGCGCTGATGTCGCGAACGTCACGCTTGTGTAGCGTTAGGAGGGCGCGTGTACTGCCGGAGGCCGTCACAAACTCCACCTCAAGCCCTTCCGGTTCATAGACCTCCACGACTGCACCTAAGTCCCCCTTACGGAGGCCATGCTCTGGTAGATCTCGGTCAAGAACAACGCATGATAATAGCTCAAAACTCATCGGCTGGCTCCTGGGTAGGCGGTCACGAAGCGCGGTGACTCTTCGCCGTTATGGATGACCCACACGGAGATTAGGATCGCTGACTTGTCGGCGGGTCCTGTCAGGCGGCCTGTAATGACGAACTTCCTTCCGTATGCTGACCGGTCGCTCTCCTCTGCGTCCAAGGGCAGATGCTGGGAGCGGAGATCGGCCTCAAGTATCGCCCAGCCATCTGCAGTATAACCTAAGCCTGCGAAGAACGTTGCTTTGAATCGGCCGATTGGGTGGTTTGGAGAAAGCAGGTAGTCCCGGAGCTTCTCCACGGGGATCACCGCGTGATCGGAGTTCGGAATCCTCATCGGGGCTTACCCCCCGATCTGGGACATGCTGCGGGAGGCGCGCTGGAAGACGGCGTCGTTGATGTGGTGCTTCATCTCCTTGCGCCACGAGGCCTCGCGAATGATGCGCTCCACCTCGGCATCGTCCGCGCCGGTGCGCAGCGGGTCGCGCAGGTCGGTCTCCCAGGTCGAGAAGAGGCAGGTGCGGAACTGGCCGTCCGCGGTCAGCCGCACCCGGTCGCAGGTGGAGCAGAAGGGCTCGGTCACGGGGTTGACGAAGCCGACCTCGCCCGCGCCGTCGGCGAAGGCGTAGCGCTGGGCGGTGGAGATGCGGTCGTCTTCGATCGGGACGAGCGGGTAGCGCGATTCGATGATGCTGCGGATCTCCGCCCCGCTGAGCACGTCGTCGCGGTCCCACGCTTCGTCGGCGTCGAGCGGCATGAACTCGATCCAGCGCACGACGTACGGCTTGCGGCGCGCCAGCTCGGCGAACGCCAGCACGTCCTCCTCGCTAAAGCCGCGGATGGCGACGGCGTTCACCTTGATCGGCCGCAGGCTGGGGTACTTCTCGCACTCCTCCAGCCCCGCGAGCACCTGCGGCAGGGCATCGCGACGGGTGATGTGGGCGAACTTCTCGCGCACCGGCGTGTCCATGCTGACGTTGATCCGTCGCAGCCCGGCCTCGACGAGGTCGCCGCACATCTCCTTCAGCCGGAAGCCGTTGGTGGTGAGGCTCAGGCTCTTCAGCCCGTCGATGCGCGACAGCTTCTCGATCAGCACCGGCAGGTCGCGGCGGACGGTGGGCTCGCCGCCGGTGAGGCGCACCTCCTCGATGCCGATGCGGACGAAGATGCGGACCAGCCGTTCGATCTCTTCGTAGCTGAGGAGCTGCTCTTTCTTTAGCCAGATCAGCCCCTCCTCCGGCATGCAGTAGGTGCA
>JACZYW010000140.1 GCA_022570885.1 Chloroflexota bacterium
CGCTTCGCCCGCAGGCTCTCCTGATCCTCGCGGAACAGCCGCACCTCCAGCTCGACGGCCATGCGCGGCAGGTAGCCGGCGTCCGCAGCCCGCTCGACGACCCGCCGGAGCACGTGGCGCGGCGAGACGGCCAGCGGCTGCCCGTCTCTTCGCGCGAAGTCGCAGATCACGGTCGCGGCGCTGGGTTCCCACGGCACCCGGCGGAACGTGGAGAGGTCCGGCTGCATTATGATGTCCGCGTACCCGGTCTCCGCGCTGCCGACGGCGAGGCCATCGATCAGCTGCTCCTCGATGTCCCAGCCGAAGATGACATCGCACTGCGGGAAGCCGCCGTCGCGACACTCCTTCAGGAAGTGTGGCGCCAGGACGCGCTTGCCGCGGAAGACGCCGTCCATATCGGCGCCGCCGACCTTGACGACCTCGATTCCCTCGTTGGCGATGAGCTTTTCGATTTCGGCAAGAGAAACAGCCATCGGCAGTGACCTCCTGTGTACGCGTTCTTGTGCGACGCTAGTATAGCGAGGATCGCCGCTGATCGGCTGCTGCTCCGGCCTCTCCGCATACTCCTCCGTAGGCGAGGCCTTTAGCCTCGCCGCCGCCGAGCCTGGAAAGGCTCGGCTACGATGTGCTACCAGCGGTTGACGGCGCTCAGGCGAGGCCGTATCATGGCGACATTCAGCCAATAACCGCAGTGAGGTGTTAGGAAAGGAGGCGCGGATGCGAAGTCGAACCCGGTGTGCGCCTCTTTCCCGCTGCCAGGCGTAACCTTCGCCTGGGCCACCGCAGGTCAGAGCCGCCCCGATCTATCGGGACGGCCCTTGTTTTTTGGAGGAAGCTATGACGCTTGAGATTCGGCCCATCACCGACGACGAAGTCGAACGGGCGGAGTTCATCACGATGTACTCGTTCGATAGCCCGGAGCGGCGCGACATGGCCGCCGCGGTCGAGCGTTCGCGCCGCATCTTCCCCAACGACTGGTCGCTGGCGTCGTTCGAGGACGGCGAGATGACGGCGTTCATCCGAGTGATACCCTTCGCCATGCGCGTCAACGGACGGGGGCTCTCCTTCGGGGCCGTGGGGCCCGTCGTCTCGGCGCCGGAGCACCGTCGCAAGGGCCACGTCGGCGCGCTGCTCCGTCGCTCCCTCGCCGACATGCGCGAGCGCGGGCAGGTGATCTCCGGCCTCCACACGCCGCACCCGACGCTCTACCGGCGCTACGGCTGGGAGATCGCGTCGCTGCGCCGCCGGTACGCCTTCGCGCCGAAGGAGATCGAGCTGATGGCCCAACCGAGCGAGCGGGGGCGCTTTCGCATGATCAAGGCGGACGATTGGGCGCAGGCCGACCGCGTCTACCGGCTCCACTCTGCCGCGCGCAACGGCCCGCTCCATCGGGGCGAGCTCTGGTGGCGCGAGGCGATCTTCGGTACCGCCGGCGGCCGGCCCGTGGCGGGCGACGTCGCGCTCTGGGAGAACGGCCAGGGCGAGCCCCAGGGATACGTTGTCTACGACCAGGTGACGAACCCGCAGGACCCAGAGGCCCATAGCCTCTCGGTGCGAGAGCTGGTGGCGCTCTCTAGCGATGCCTACCTGAACCTGATCCTCTACATCTTGCGACACGACCTGCCGCAGGAGACGACCTGGAACGCACCTCCCGACGACCCGTTCCTCAGCCTCGTCGCCGACGCACCGAAGGTGAGGGTGGAGGAGGAGTACGACCTGTTGCTCCGTATCTGCGACGTGGAGGGCGCGCTGAAGCTGCGGCCCTTCGCGAACCTCGAGCATCCCGTGTCGCTGACGCTCCAGGTGAGCGATAGCTCCGCGCCGTGGAACGAAGGCGTCTGGCGCGTCGAGGTCGCCGATGGCGCGACGAACGTGGAGAAGACATCGGGCGAGGCCGACCTGACGCTTACCGCGACGGCGCTGGCGCCGATCTTCAACGGCTACATCTCGGCGAGCGGCGCGGCGCTGGCCGGCCTGATCACCGCTCGCGATGAGCAGTCGTTGGCGACGGCGGATGCGCTCTTCGCGACGAGCTACCCGCCGTTCTGCGCCGATGGCTTCTAGACGGTAGTTAGCGCGAGGCAGAAAGGAGACCTACATGGACTGGCGAACACGCTATGCGGATAAGCTCGTGACGGCGGAGGAGGCGGTGAAGGCCGTCAACTCCGGCGACCAGGTCTACGTCGGGATGTTCAACAGCACGCCGGAGACGCTGGCCCTTGCCCTCCTCGCGCGCAAGGACGAGCTGCGAGACGTGACTATCCAGCACCACGTCTCGCCGTTCCTATGGGCGACGCCGGAGACGGCCCAGGCGTTCAAGCTCACCACCTCGTTCACCACCCCCGCCGACCGCCAGCAGGTGCATGCCGGCCTGGCCGACTATCTGCCGATAGGGAACTTCCGCGAATCGGCGGTGAAGGAGGTGTTCGGCCAGATCGACGTGACGCTGGTGAAGACCTCGCCGCCCAACGAGAACGGCTACATGAGCTTCGGGCCCGCCCTCTGGATCAACCGCACGGCCTGCGATGTCTCCAAGCAGATCATCTGCGAGGTGGACGAGCGGCTGATCCGCACCTACGGCGAGAACTTCATCCATATCTCGGAGGTGGCCCATCTCATCGAGCACCTCGCGAGCGACGATCGGGAGGCGCCGATCCCGCCGCGAACGGAGGAGGTCGTCGCGGCGGCGGAGGTGATCTGCACGCTGATCGCTGCCGACCTGATCAACGACGGCGACACGCTCCAGATCGGCATCGGCGATGTCTCCGCCGCGATGGCGGTCTACCTGGAGGACAAGCACGACCTGGGCCTGCAAACGGAGCTGATCCCCGGCGGCGTCGTCTCGCTCGTCGAGCGCGGCGTGATCAACGGCAAGTACAAGGAGATCGCGCCGGGCAAAGTCGTCGGCTCGGCCTTTGCCGCCGTCCCGCCGGAGGAGCTGGCCCTCGTTCACGAGAACCCGAAGTTCGAGCTCTGGGACTTCTGCCACACGGACGACCTGCGCACGCTGGTTCGCGAGACGAACTTCGTCGCCATAAACAACGCCCTCCACCTCGGCATCAACGCCGGCGACGTCGTGCGTGAGGGCAACAACGTCCACGGTGGCGCGGTGCAGCTGGCGGCGCGGGTGCAGGGCGTCGCCGCGCCCGGCGAGATCCTCGTGTCGGCTACGGTGCGCGACCTAGCGCGCACGTCGGCAGGCGTTGCGTTCGAGGATCGCGGCGAGCACGAGCTGAAGGGCATCACGGAATCGCAGCGGCTGTTCGCAGTGCGGGAGCAGGAGACCTAGGCGCCTCTCGTATAAGGTAGGTTGTACGCCGCGACGGCTAGTCCGGCTCCGTGTCGCGCAGCATGACCATCCCGAAGATGGTGGTGGAATAAGCAACGCCGCCCTGCGGGCCGATGAAGAGCGACCCCGACCAGTTGTTATAGCCCATGCCGGTGCCCGCCAGCGCCTTGTAGACGGTCTCGCCCGTGGCAACGTCGGAAGCGATGAAGTACCACCTGCTGTTCGGCCCCGAGCCTTCCCGGCCGTACTGATAGACCAGGCCGTTGCCGAACGATAGCCGGAAGCCACCAATGGTCCTCTCTCTGCTAGACCAGACCGCTTCGCAGCCATACGATCCGTCGCTCCGCGTGGTCAGGTCGACTCGCGTGAGGCCGGGCTCAGGGTAGGAGAACGGGAAGGCATGGTGCCCCCAGTTGTTCTCGACGATCGCCGAATGGACGCCGCTCCCCTTACCGTTTTCGTCCGCGTGCTCAAAGCCGATGACGGTGAGGTCTGTCCCGCTCTCGCCCTCCTTGAAGACCGGGACGCTGCCTACGAGTGCTCCATCAGAGCGCTTGATGAAGAGCAGGTTGATCCGTGGCTGGGCATTGTCTGTGATGACGACCATGCCGTCCTCCGGCGTTCCCGTGAGCGTCACCGACGCTCCCGACCCGACGCTGATGTGGCCGGCCTTCTGCTGCGTGGCCTTCGAGTACTGGGTGCGCCAGACGACCACCGGCCCATCGCCGTCGCGCGCGAACCGGTACATCGCCTGGTCGGAGATGATGAACACCCCGTCCTCGCCGACGGCGAACGCGTTCTCGATCAGCTCGCCCTCCAGACGATGGGTGCGGATGGCGCCGGAGTCCTTGTGGAGCATCCCGACCACCCCCTCTGTCGTGGCGTACCAGTAGTATTCGCCGCTCCACTCCGGCACGACCCACGCCGCGCTATCGTTCGTTCGTCCCGGCGCCAGGTGGCCGCTCAGGTCGTACTCCCGCACGAGCTCGAAGCCACCGTCGCTGCCCGGCGGCGGGACCTGCACGATCTGGATCGTGTCTCGCGTCGTGGGAATCACGGCGCGGTCTTCGCCGTCGAGGCAGAAGTAGATCCCGGCGCCCAGATACTCCCAGGGCCGGGGCCCGCGGATGAGCGACGCGAGAGGGCGGGGCGGGAGGCTGTATGCGGCCAGCTTGTCCAACGTGTCAGGGTCCAGCAGCTCCAGCCGAAACGCCCTGCCGTTGCTGTAGACCACGACGAGCCGCCCATGGCTGTCGAAGGTGATCGTGCCGTAACCGCCAAAGCCCTCGGTTCGCGTATGGACGCGCGGATTGATGCCTAAGGGGCCACTCGCTTCATATGTATCGCTGATATAGCTGTCGCAGTGCATATTGTTGCCCCAGCTCGGTCCCATGTGTGGATGCTGTGGAATCGGCACATGGCGCACTGGCTTCGCGAAGTCTGTAGGGTGGTGGCGAATCAGCTTGTGGCGCTTCGGCACGAGGCGATGAAGCACGCTGTTTGGGATGCGCTTGGTGGGGCGAGACACGAGCGTAATGTAGACCGCGTTGAGAGTCAGACACGCCATTGCCGCCATCGCTTTGAGTCGCCCCATCATTGTCCCCTCTTTCTCGTGGGGTCGTTCGCTCGGGCCGTTTCGATCTGTTCGTAGCCCAGCGCCTCGAAGGCGAACGACCAGTGCTCGTTCAACTTGGCGATCATGCCTGCATCCATCTGGTACTCATTCCTCTGATAGCCTGCGATTGACTTGAGGTAGGCGTGGAACCTCGGCTCTGCCTTGGCGAAATCCGGCAGGTCTAGCGTTTCGTACACCTTGCGCAGCTGGGCCACGGGGTCATCTACCAGCTCTTCGTATCTCAGCTCCACGAGGTTGCCGGCTGGAATCAGCGCCTTGTCGGCAAAGAGGCGCTGCATGAGCTGCGGATAGAAGCGCAGGACCCACTCTTCGGCAGTTTCGGGAGCCACGTCTTGAAGCTGGGCCCGTCCCAGCACGACCCGGTACAGGTGCTCCGTCGACCGGAAGATATCGTACGGATTGCGGCAGATGTGAATGAACTTGGCGTCCGGGAACAGCTCGAGCAGCGTGCTGATGCGGGCGCTGTCGGCGCAGTTCTTGATCACGAGCCTCTTGCCTCCGGCCTGCAGGCTCGCCTTTCGCAGGACCGAAAGATAGGCTTGCTTCCATTTTGTGATGATGGCTTTCGGAAGGCTCTCGAAGTTCGTCACGTAGCGCTCGAAGTAGAACTGGGCGCGACGCGGAAACGTGTACATGTGCAGGTACGACCACGGTGACAGGTTGGCGATCGCCAGGTCTTCTTCCTCTGGGTTGTCCATGGAGAGCGGGATGTTGTCGATCTCCCTCGTTGGATGAAACTTCTTCGCTACCCAGTCAACGGCGGGCTTCAGCCAACTGTTGCCTACGATCGCCAGGCCCGGCGCAAATGCTTGGAACGTTGAGACGTAGCCGAAGCTCTCGTCCTGTGCGAGGAGGTTGTGCAAGTGCGTCGTGCCGCTCCGCCAGTGGCCAATGATGAAGATGGGCGCTGGATGGATCGCGGTTCGTTCGACGGCCTTCCGGTACCGCAGGGACTCGTAGATGCGGAGTGGGCTCGTGGCGAGCGTGGAGAGCGTCACCACGAGCGCGCGAAGTAGGAACTTCCTATCGATAGGCCGGTTCTCGATCAGTAGGCCCAGCCAGACTCGGAGCGAGCCGAACGCGAGCGGGTGCTCGAAGATCCGGGCGGGTCGCGGTTCGGTCATACGTCTCTCACTGCATGAGCACGTTACATTGGCCGCCGCAGTGAGAGCAAGCGGGCGCTGGCTCCGTCCCGGCGTTGCGCAGGCCTGCTATCGGAAGGGGAAGAGCGGCAGCCCGGCTACGCCTAGCTCGAAGGCGAGCACGCGCCCGCCGCCGGCGTCGGTGACGAAGAGCGTGCGCCCGTCGTCGCCGCCGAAGCAGCAGTTCGTCGGCAGCGAGCTCTCGCCGCAGGGCAGACGTTCCACACAGCGGCCGTCGGCGTCGAACACCTGTACCTCCGCAGCCGCCTACGTTGGCATGACCTCCAGCACGTTATGAGC
>JACZYW010000141.1 GCA_022570885.1 Chloroflexota bacterium
CCGTCTGAAGCCGTGCGACTGGCCCGCTGCTCCTGGCCGGCAGCTCGCGTCGTCGTGCTGAGCGGCTGGTGGAGCGAACGCGATGTCTTCGCGCGGGACTTGGCCGATCTAGTGATCCACAAGCCTCTGCGCGCGCCGGAGCTGCTCGTCTTCTTGCGCGCGTTGTCTGGCGCCCCGCAGCCGGACGCCGAGCGGGCCGAAGCGCAGGTCGAAACCGTCACCACCGCTGCTGGCTAAGCTGTTCGACCAGGTTTAGGACCGGGAAGTTGCCTATTATCGGGGTGGATGCCAGCGTGGGAAGCGGATTATGTGGTAGGCTACAGCGCTATGCCACGAGTAAGAACCGTCGTAGCAGCGGTGGCGGCTGCGACTGTCGGCCTGGGGCTGGCGTTAGGCCTGTATCTTAGCAGCGGCTCGGGTGGAGAAGGCCCGCCGGTTTTTCGCAGCAACTCGCCGCTTGGCAAGTTTGCCTTTGAGACGTTCATCCTAACCGATTTGGAGGATGGTAGTGTATCGTTGCAGCACTGCCTCGCGGACGGTATCGCAGACAGTGACGGTGCTGGGATCGTCACAAACATCTACCCACCCGAACTGAGCTGGCTTGCTGGACAGCCGCTGCGCCGCCCGGCTGTGGTGGCCCAACCCTTCTCGCTGCCAGTACCAGGGACGCTCACTGCTGGCTACTCTGGGCCGGTACAGATCACGGCTGAAGGAGAGCTAGTAGCAGGCTGGACGGTATGCGTCGATGTTCACCCCGGAGAGAGGGTCGTGCCCTCGGATCAAGTGATCCCGCTACAGGTCATCGCTACACCGACCTGCTGCGGTGTCGAGCCGGACGATCCGCGTGCTCAGCAGGGTCTTCCGCTAGAGGACGAGCCAGCGGAGGGCAGATAGGACCTAAGCAGCGTATAGCGCGAGTTAGGCTTATCGCCTCAGGTGACGGGCTGCTGGCCGTTTTGCCGGTCGCCCCGGTCTGACCAGCCACCGTCGTTCGAGATCAACGGCACGAACCGGCATTCGCCCAGGCGCTCGGTCTTGGTCTCACGCTCAGTCCTGGTCGCCCGCACCAACTGCTGGACGCGCCGGTCGCCCACCGGTACCACCAGCCGGCCTCCCATCGCTAGCTGTTCGACGAGCGAAGACGGCACGTCCGGTGCCCCGGCGGCCACGGTAATCGCGTCGTAGGGCGCCTCCGCGGGCCACCCCAGCGCCTCGCCGGCGACGACGACGCGCACGTTGGCGTAGCCGAGCTGCTCTAGCCGCCTCCGCGCCGATGCCGCCAGTTCCGGCACTCGCTCCACACTTACCACCTCTCGCGCCATGAGCGAGAGCAGCGCCGCCTGATAGCCAGAGCCGGTGCCCACCTCCAGCACCTTCTCGTCGCCCTGCAGCAGCAGCGCCTGCGTCATGATCGCCACCATGAGCGGCTGCGAGATCGTCTGGCCGTGGCCGATCGGTAGGGGGCGGTCATCGTATGCGTGGCGTTGCAGCTCCGATGCCACGAAGCGCTCGCGCGGCACCCGGGCAAACGCGGCGCGGACGCGTTCGTCGCGCACCTCCGCGCGGAAGGCGCGTACCATGGATTCGCGGGCCGCCGGGTAGTCGATGGGATCGATTGGCATGGCTGCCCCTCCATGGGCCTGCTGCCGCTGCGACCGAAGCTTAGCACACGAGAGGGAGACGCCTGTAAACCTGATTCACACGCCGGGGGGAGAGCTTGCTCCAGCGGAGTGACGTACGTCGTGGGAGACCCGAAGTTGCCGGGCTTATAGCCGGGGTGGAGGCGTCGTTTAACCTCTGATGAATCTTCAACGCTTAATCGTCTATCGTCACGCTCATGTGCTAGTTCAAAAGAGAAAGAGCGATGGGCTGCCTTGCGACAGCCCATCTATCCCCGGCAAATCTTGCCGTTCAGCCTATCCGGTACCTGGCTATTTCGTGAATGAGTTGGACGGAGTCACGCCGTCCCACGTTAGACCTGCGGCCGTCACGTCGTTGACGGTGGCGGTGTAGGTGCCGGGCGGGAAGTTCTTCAGCGTGAATGTCACCGTCCCGTCCGTGCCGGTAGTGCCCGTGGCAGGGCCCCAGGAATCGCCGGTGGTAGTGTTTGTCAAGGTGTTGGTGACGGATGCGGCCGAAACCAGGTTACCCAAGTCATCGTTGACGGTGAAGGTGATGAGCAGGTGCTTATCGCCGTTCCGCCCGCCGGTGGTGTTGTAGGTGATAGAGTCCACGCTGACCGCGGTCGCCTCCGCGGGCGGGCTCCCCACGGTGATACTGATGGAAGCGCTGCCGCTCTTGCTTCCGGAGTCGGTCGCCGAGGCGATGATGGTATGCAGCCCGTCGCTCAGAGTTGTGGAGAAGCTGCCAGCGGTGCCTATCTGGCCATCGAGGTTGGAGGTCCAGACCAGACTCGCGGTGAGGTCGCCGTCCTCGGTGTCGCTGGCGGTGCCCTCAAACAGGATCGTGGCGCCGGACGCGAAGGTGTCGCCGTCGGCGGGGCTGGTGATGGAGACGGTGGGAGCGTCATTAGCGGGACCGGAGGACGCTGCCGCCTCATCGGCGTCCACCAGGCCGTAGCCGTACTTTGTGTCTCGACCCGTAGCGCCCAGGTCGTCGGCGGTCTCCTGCAGGCGCAGGCGTACCTCATCGTTGATGTTGCCGTCGCCATTGGCATCGGTTATCCCAGCCGCGATGACCAGGGCCGCGGTGCCGGCCACGTGGGGCGACGCCATGGAGGTGCCGCTATACTCGCCGTACCCGCCGCCCGGCAGCGTGGAGTTAATCCGGTAGCCGGGCGCCGCCAGCTCCATCTCCGAGCAGGTGCTGGAGAAGGATGCTCTGTTATCGTTCTGCTTCGTCGCCGCGGTAGCGATCAGCGAGTCCCAGCGAGCGGGGTAGATACAGTTATCGCCTCTACCGGGTGGGTTGCCGCTGTTGCCCGCAGCGGCGGCGTGGAGCACGCCCGCCGTGTAGGCATTATCGAAGGCATCTTTGACGGTCTCGCCTGGGTCACCGCTGCTGCCGTAGCTGTTGTTCGTCACCTGCACGCCGTCGGCTACCGCCTGCTCAAGGGCGGCGATGACGTTGCTGTACGAGCCGCTGCCGCTGTTGCTCAACACCTTATAGATGCAGAGCGTCGCCTCTGGTGCTGCCCCAACCACCCCCGTGCCATTGTCGAGCGCGCCGACGGTGCCGGCGGTGTGGGTGCCGTGGCCATTGCCGTCTTCGATGCTTTCGCCCGGGACGAAGCTGGCGCTGCAGCTGGGGTCATAGCTCAAGTCCGGATGATCTGTATCAATGCCCGTGTCCAGAATCGCCACCTTCACGCCGGCGCCCTTGTTGCCGTCGTCGTGCACGGTACCGGCGCCGATATGCTTTACACCCCAGGTGTTGTTGAGCTCGTCGTCACCGGTTGTGGTGTCATGATCGATGATGCGCATCTCGATGTCCGGCTCGACCCTCAGTACGTTGGGGTTCGCCAGCAGCCCGGGGATGGCGGATTCAGGAACAGTCGCGGCAATGGCCGGCACCAAGTCGTAGGTGTACTTGATGGTACCGCCCGCCTGCCGCAGAAGGGCTTCCTCTGCCGGGCCAGGCTGCTGATTGAAGGCGATGATGACGGGAACCTTAGAGGGACCCGCTGTAACGCCGCCACCAGTGGAAACCAGCAATGTGACGGCGACGGCCAGGAACATCAGGAAGTATATTCGTAGTCGGCTCATATTCTCTTCTCTCTCCTCACGTGTGCGATCCTCATACAGATCCTCTACAGATCCTCAACGCGGGTGGGGGCTACCCCTTACAGGGTACCGATTTTAAGTGTAAACGAATCAGGTGGAGTTATCAACTTTAACGCTCTAGTCACAGACGTAAGCGTCGGTCGTCGCCCGTATGGTTATCGACACGCGCGGCCCGTCGCCGTTATGGGCGTACGTGGAGTCGACGCTGGACAGCGGTTAGCGGCGCGGCTCCCACGAGAAGAAGCGGGCCGCAACATCTTCGGCGCACTTGCCCGTTGCTGGGTCATAGTAGCGAGCACGAAGGTACTGCAGGCCCGTGCTGTCTACCTGCTCCGCTAGCGAGTGACCAGGAACGCATTGGCAGCTTGAACAAACGCCGCAGGATCGGACACATAGATGTAAACTGGCCTTTGTAAGAAACCGAAGCGATGCCACCGCCTCAGCGCGACCCTTACCAGCCAAAGATCTGGGTTATATCCGGGCAGGCGTTCTAAGAAACCGAGGTCTCTATATTGCAACGCCCGTATCTCGGCGATGTCGTCCCACCAGTACAGCTGTCTCCCGTCTCGCGTCCGCACTTCCAGTTCATTGGCTTTCAACAAGACCACACCACTGTGCATCCGCCACATGCTGACGGCGAAAGCAGCAGACATGGCGACAAGGAAGCCCGGGAGGAAGAGAGTGTCCTCGCCATTAATGTTGCCAATGAGATAAAGAGCGATGAGTATGCTCTCCCCTATCAACACGAGTGCAAGGAGAGTCTTCAGCCACGCTCGCATTATTGGACCGGCATCGAGCTTAAATTCCACCGAATTGGGGTCCTCGTTTAAGGCGGCTTGGGAGGATCTAGCATGGAAAGACTTCAATATCCCAAAAGAAAGAAGGGCGCTAACCATCAAGTGCATCGGATTCATCGCAATGTTCACGAGTAATGCGACATGGAGAAAGAACACCGGCAAGGCGCCGGCAGCCAGCAACCAAGGCCGTACTACAGGCGACACCATTATCGCTAGGAGCCCTACAATGAGCGGCACGCCATACACCATCAGGAACGTCTGCATATAGCTTCCGCCTGATTCCGCGCCGAGTATCTTCACCTCGAATGCCATTACCGCGTAGCCCGCGACAACGCCGGCTAGGTATACCCTCAGACCGTTACCTACCAACCGCTGGTACTGCATGCCTGTAGTATCGACTTGCTGGCCGGTGTAGGTGAACTCGTTCGCGTCGCTAGCGGCGCGGCTCCCACGAGAAGAAGCGGGCGGCAACGAGCAGGCCGGCGATTCCCCACGCCGCCATGACGGCGAGATGGCCGAACTCGAAGCCGGCGCCCGTCTCGAACGGGTTGAAGGCGGCTTGCAGCGCCTCCGAGAAGTGCTTGACGGGGAAGATATCGGCGAACGTGTTGAGCCAGCTCGGCGCATCCTCTGTGCGGATGAAGACGTCTGAGACGAAGAACAGCGGCAGGATCGTGCCGTTGACGATAGCGGGCGCGGCCTGAGCGTTGCTCACCAGCACGGTAATCGCCAGGCCCAGGCTGCTGAAGGCGGCCGCTCCGACGGCCAGCGTGACGATGAAGGCGGGCATTGTGTTGCTCGGCACGTCGACATCGAAGAAGAGGACTCCTGCCGCAGTCACGATGGCGACGAGCAGCAGCGCGATGAGCGTCGCGTGCGCGATCTTGCCGAAGAGGAACGCCCACGGCGGCAGGGGCGTGCCGCGCTTTCGCTTGAGCAGCCCCTGGTCCCTGGCGATCGTCACGCTCATCGCGATGTTCGAGTAGGAGGCGGTGATCACCGACAGCGCGGCGACGGCGGGGACGTAGAAGACCGAGAGGTTGACGGTACCCTCGGGCAGATCGAACTCCTCGTTGCGGAAGACGAGGTTGAAGATGACGAGAAACACGAGCGGAAGCGCGAAGGTGAAGAACGCCGCCGGCGGGTTTCGCCAGAAGGAGCGGTTTTCGTACCGCACCTGCCGCAGCGCCAGCGCCAGATCGCTCATGCTTCGTCTGCTTTCGCTTCGGCTTCCTTGGTGAGCTTCAGGTAGACATCCTCAAGCGACGTGCGGGAGACGGTCAGTCCCTCCAACTCGATGGCCTGCTCGTTCGCCCAGGCCGTGAGGTGGTAGAGCACCTGGGTTGGCTGCGGCGTCTCGATCGTCACCTGGCCATCGTCCATCTTGGCGTCGTCGCGCACCGCCTCCGGCAGCTCTCGAGCGCCCGGGGGGAGGCGGAAGGTGATCGCCGTCGTCTCGTCGTCGCGATCGAGGTCGGCCGGCGCGCCCTGGGCGACGATCCGGCCCGCGACGATGATCGCCACGCGATCGGCGAGATACTGCGCCTCGTCCAGGTAGTGTGTGGTGAGGAAGACGGTCTTGCCGAGCGATTGCAGACTCTTGATCATCTCCCAGGCGTTGCGGCGAGCGGAGGGGTCGAAACCCGTCGTCGGCTCGTCGAGGAAGAGCAGGTCCGGGTCGCCTGCCAAGCCGATCGCGACATCGAGGCGGCGCTGCTGGCCGCCGGAGAGCTTTCGCACCAGGCTCGTGCGCTTCTCCTCCAGGCCGACGACCTGCACGAGTTCGTCGAGGGGGCGAGG
>JACZYW010000142.1 GCA_022570885.1 Chloroflexota bacterium
GGCGGTAGCGGTCGGCGTAGGCGTGGCCGTCGCGGTCGGCGTGGCTGTCGCGGTCGGCGTAGGCGTGGCGGTCGGCGGCGGCGTGGCGGTGACCGTCGGCGTAGGCGGCGGCGTGGGCGTCGCCGTGGCAGTCGGCGTGGGCGTTACCGTAGGCGTGGGCGTTGGCGTAGGTGGTACGATGGCGGCCGCGAGAAAGTCATCTCCGTTGAAGTTGTTCGACAGTATGAACCCCGATCTGTCTCCTGTCGCCAGATCGGAGTCGTTGGCCAGGAGGATCTGCGCGCCGTCCTCGAAGAGGGTGATCGTAGCGGGGGCAGAGCCTTCGATCCTGATCTTGTAGAGCTTGCCGGCAACGCCGGGAGAGACGGACACTGGGCCAGCGATCGTGGTCTCGACGCCCGCCACCCGCTTGACGATTCGCGCCTCTTGGCCGGCGACCCCATCTCCGACGATCTTCCCGAAGTATCCGTCGAAGTTCGCGTCACCTGATGTCATGCGCCCGCCGGGCCCGGCATGGTCGGTGGTGGCGGTGCTGGTGCCTAGAACGAGCAGCTCCACTTCCATGTCATCGGCGTCCATGAGCGTGCTGTTGCGGACAACGTTCGCACCGCCGCCCGCATTGGTCAGTTGATTGGAGACGATCTGGGTCAACAGCGTCGTACTGGGTTGCCAGCTACTGGCATCACCCGTCTCCGGGCTATGATTCTCGATGAACGTGCTGTCGGTATCGGTAAAGGTGTCCTGGACATTCGTGATGACGGCTCCGCTCACGCCAGGGGTATCGTGTGGACGGAGGACGAGGGTGAGGGCAATGACCAACGGGACGACGACGACGACGACGATGGCGAGCGGGAGCGCTTCCGCCCGCCCCCAGGGCTGGCGGAGAAGCGTTGTCCATTGTTGCTTACTCTGGCGCGTCAGTCGCCGAAAACAGTGTCGGATATATCCCACTCCGCCAACCTTCGCTTGCCCATGCGTGGACACCGTCGCTGCCGTTGGCTTACCCCAGCCAGTCCGCTCCGCTTAAGCAGGTACGCCCAGTGCCTGCCACCGCGATGCGCTCGGCATCAACCGATGTCCTCCTACCCTATGTAAACCCAGGTAGGCAGCAATGCATTGCAAGTTTTGCTGCGAAATGCCGCCACAAATAGAAACCACCTGGGTATACCAGCGCTCCCCCAGGCGGCAAACGTATCCGTACGTCGCGGGTTACTATTGGGTTGCCACGGGCCATCGTGGCAGTGCACTACCCGGCCGTCTGCGTCTTATGTACAGCATCGTTAGACCCATGTCAATACGCCCCGGCGGCAAAACACTAACTTGGGCAATCATTTCGTCAAAAGTTTACGCTTCGTTGACGTCTTCTGCGTTACCAGGCCGCGCTTGACCCCGCGAGCCAACAGATTCATACTAATTTCAAGAGGCTCGCAAGCGGCCAGGAGATACGCGAGCTGGGCAACGAAGGTTAGCCCAGCGCAGGGATGCGATCTTACCGACCACCCGCAGTCGCCCTCGCGGCCGTACTCACGGCCGTGCTACTCACCGCCGCTGCCTCCGCTATCCTCCTCTCGCTCGGTAGCGCAGATCTGCGCTCCGAGACGCTGTCGGCGGCAGAACCAGCAGCTACCGCGCCGCCCCCGACAACTCCACAGCCCCCAACGGCCACCGATACGCCACAGCCTCCATCCGCCAATGCGCCCGTGGCCGCCAATGCGCCCGTGGCCACCGATGCGCCCGCATCCGCCAATGCGCCCGTGGCCACTGCCACGCCCCAGCCGCCGACGCTACTCGCCGAGCAACCGACCTCGACCCAGCACACGCATCCATCGCCGACCCCGTACGCCCAGCCAACGCCTCCGCCAACAGACCGGATCGACGGCGACTTCGCGAACCGTGTGCTGGCCCTGATCAACGCCGAACGCACCTCGCGCGGGATACCCGCCCTCCAGACGAACAGCGCGCTTGTCCGCAGCGCTCAGGGCTACGCCCGCACGCTTCTCCAATTCGATGCGCTCGGCCACGACATCGACGGCAGCAGCCTTTCGAGCCGTGTGGCGGCCGCCGGCTACGACGGCGGGGCGCCTCTAGGAGAGCTGCTCTGGGGGAGCACAGGGTACCGCCCGCCCGAGCAGGTAGTGGCCGACTGGATGGCTAGCCCCGGCCATCGACAGTTCATCCTCGACACGGCGTATAGCTTTGTCGGCGTCGGCTGCGCCTTCAGCGAGGGCGATCGCTTGAAGGCCCGCTGCGTGATGGATATGGCAGGCTGACAGAGCGGCCCGCCGTGCTAGAATCGCCTCAGAGCCCTCGGTCCGGCTGACGCCTTCGGGAGGAGCGCCCGTGGCCCGCTACATCCTCGCCCTCGATCAAGGCACCTCCAGCTCCCGCGCCGTCCTCTTCGACGAAGAGGGCGCGCTGGTGGCGACGGAGCAGCGCGAGTTCGCCCAGCTCTACCCTCGCGATGGCTGGGTGGAGCACGATCCGGAGGCGATCTGGTCCTCGCAGCTCGAAGCGGCTCAAGACGTGCTCCAGAAATCGGACGTGTCGGCGGAGCAGGTGGCCGCTGTGGGGATCACGAACCAGCGCGAGACGACGGTCGTCTGGGAGCGCGAGACCGGCCGCCCCATCGCGAACGCCATCGTCTGGCAGTGCCGGCGCACGGCCGAGCAGTGCGACGAGCTGCGCCGGCAGGGGCTGGAGCCGCTCATCCGCGAACGGACCGGCCTGCTCCTGGACGCCTACTTCTCTGCGACGAAGATACGCTGGCTGCTGGATCACGTGCCGGACGCCCAGCGCCGGGCCGAGGCGGGCGAGCTGGCGTTCGGCACCATCGATAGCTGGCTGATCTACCGCCTTACCGGCGGCCGCGTCCACGCCACCGACGCCTCGAACGCCTCGCGCACGATGCTCTTCCACCTGCGCGAGGGGCGCTGGGACGATGAGCTGCTGCGCCGGTTCGGCATCCCAGCGGCGATGCTGCCGGAGGTGGTCGATTCCAGCGGCGTGCTGGGCGAGTGCGACCCGTCGCTGCTGGGGGCGGCGCTGCCTATCGCGGGCGTGGCCGGCGACCAGCAAGCCGCCCTCTTCGGCCAGGCCTGCTTCCGCGCCGGCGAAGCGAAGAACACCTACGGCACCGGCTCCTTCCTCCTCCTCCACACCGGCGAAACACCACCGCCGGCGGACAAGCTGCTCGCGACCGTCGCTTCTCGCCTCGATGGCCGGCTCCAGTACGCGCTGGAGGGCAGCATCTTCGTCACCGGCGCGGCCGTGCAGTGGCTGCGCGATGGCCTCCGTTTCTTCGACAATGCCGCGGACGTGGAGGCGCTGGCAGCCTCGGTCGACTCCAGCGATGGAGTGTACCTGGTACCGGCGTTCGTCGGGCTGGGGGCGCCCCACTGGGACCCGTACGCCCGGGGCGCCATCCTCGGCCTCACTCGCGGCAGCACCCAGGCGCACATCGCCCGCGCGACGCTGGAGGCGATCGCCTTTCAGACGCGAGACGTGCTGGAGGCGATGGAGAGCGAGACGGGAGCGCGCCTCCCAACGCTGCGCGCCGATGGCGGCGCCTCTCGCAACGACCTGCTGATGCAGATCCAGGCCGATCTGCTGGGCCGGCCCGTGGTGCGCTCCGCCGTGGCGGAGACGACGGCGCTGGGGGCAGCCTACCTGGCCGGGCTGGGCGTCGGCCTCTGGCCGGGGCTGGACGACCTCGCGCAACGCTGGCGCTCCGACCGCACCTTCGAGCCACGCCTGTCCGCCGAGCAGCGCGACGAGCGATACGCCGGCTGGAAGAGAGCGCTCGAACGGGCGCAGGGGTGGCTGCCCTCGGCCTGAGCCACTCGGCGTAACGGTGGAGTATACTGTCACCTAACGCGCCCCAGGCGCGAAGGAGAGCGCGATGGAGCGACTGAAGGATCAGGTGGCCATCGTCACCGGCGGCGCCGGCGGCATCGGCAGGACGTTCGCGCTGGGGCTGGCGTCCGAGGGCGCGCGCGTCGTCATCGCCGATATCGCCGAGGAAGCGGCGCAACAGCTCGCTGCTGAGCTGACGGAGGCGGGCCACGAGTGCCTCGCGCTGCGCGTGGACGTCTCTGATGTAACCTCGACCACGGCGATGGCGAGCCAGGTTCTCGAACGCTTCGGCCGCATCGACATCCTCGTCAACTGCGCCGCCATCTACGCTACGCTCGCACGCAAGCAGTTCCTGGAGATCGAGCTGGAAGAGTGGAACCGCGTGCTGCAGATCGACCTCACCGGCTGCCAGCTCTGCATCCGGGCCGTGCTGCCCCAGATGAAGGAGCAGCAGGCAGGAGTGATCGTCAACATGGGCTCCGTGAACACCTACCTCTCCCCCGCGGGCCGCGCCCACTATAACGCCGCCAAGGCAGCCATCGAGAGCCTAACGAAGACGCTGGCGAGGGAGCTGGGGCCGTTCGGCATCCGCGTGAACTCGCTGCGCCCGGGCCTGGTAAAGACCGGCAAGGCGCCCCTCGTCCCTGAAGAGCGATACGATCAGACCGCGAGCGAACGGGCGTTGCGGCGGGACCTGCTCCCAGAAGACCTGGTGGGGCCGCTCGTCTTCCTCTGCTCAGACGAGGCGCGCATGGTGACAGGGCACGCCCTGCTGGTGGACGGCGGCCAGATCTTCGTGTAATTAGGACGTAGCTCGCCTCAAAGAGAAACTAATTTGCCTCTTCAGAGTTATACGATTATAGGACTGTACACCAATGGACGAATCAAACGAAGCACAACAGCCGCAGGCGTCCGAGCACCGATCGCTGGTCTTAGTGCTCTCCGTGTTCGCGATGTCGCTGGCGGCCCTCGCCGTCGCGGGCGTCAGCGCCTGGTGGCGCTGCGGCCGGGGCAGCGATTGCTCATCGGAGCTGGCGTTCGCGATTATCGCGATCGCGCCAGCCGCCCTGATCGGCGTGCTGATGGTGTTTCTCCTTCGGGTCAAGATAGAGTCGCATGGAGTACGCACAGCTCTCCTGGCGTTCGGTGTCGGTGTCGCCTCCCTGCCGCTTGCTGCGTTCATCCTCCGCGACGTGTGGCTGTTGCCAGCCTTCGCGGCGCTGCTCGTCGGCGCAGTGGTATTGGTGCTCTGGGGAGAGAGCGGCGAGCCGGATATCGCGCCGCTCGACGTGCCCCTCGAAGAGGCGCCGACGTGGCCCTCCGTCGAGGAGCGCCCTCGGCCAGCGCGGAGCCGCCCCGCGGTAAGGCGCGCCCGGCCGCGCAGAGGAAGGGCCTTCGCGACGGCGCTGGCCGTCATGGACGAGATGGCTGCCCTCAACCACCAGATACTGTGGCTCTGCGACCGGCTCTCTTCCCCCGGCCCCGCACGAGCATTACCAGCGCACCGTAGAACGCCAAGTCGATAACCGCGTTCCAGGCGAGCGTCGCCACCCCCTGCCAGAGGCTACCCGACCCTGGCGGCATCGTGTCGTATGGGAGGGGCAGCGGGTCCATCGCGATGTGGCTGCCCACCAGCATCGTCGCCAGCGCTGCGGGCCGCAGCGTGTCGCTCCGCGTCGGCCGTCCGCCCCGCAGCAGGGAGCCGGCGAGGCCGGTGGCCACGCCGACGAGCAGCGGGAACACGGGCTTATGGGTGATCATCTCCCGATGGAGGGCGAACGGGTCGCCTTTCGCCAGGTAGCTCAGGAACACGTCGACATCCGGCAGGGCGGCGACGCCGATCGCTGTCGCCAGCCCCAGGGGCGACTTGACGCCCGCGGCCCGCGCCAGCGCGTAGCCAACGATGCTGTGACCGAGGGGGGTTGCCATCTTCCCCCGTTACGGCTCCGCTAGCTCTTCCCGCTCGACCACCAACGCGCTGCCGTCCCAGCCGTAGTATAGGCGTAGGCGCCCGCTTGGGTCACCGAGCGGATCGTTCGGGCCGTATATCCCTTCGGTTGTCACCAATTGTCCTTCTTCCACCGTCGCGCGGATGCTGCGCGTCTCCCGCGGAAGCACCCGCAGCAGCTCGCCCAGCCCATCCGGCCCGTAGCCGAGGACGACGACCGCAAGGTCGCCTCCTGTGCCTCCCGACGATATCGGCACGACCGCGTCGTCGATTCCGTCCTCGGTGAGGTCTATGTAGATGATGCGGCTAGCGTCCACCTCTCCGCCAGAGGCTATGAGGTCCTCCAGCGCTGGGTGCTGCGTCAGGTCCTCGTCACGAATGTCGGGCACGGGCGTCGCCGTCGCCGGGACGGGCGTTGCTGTCGCAGTGAACACCGGCGTGGGCGAAGCGCTGGGCGTCTCATCGCCGCCGTTGCAGCCGGCGGC
>JACZYW010000143.1 GCA_022570885.1 Chloroflexota bacterium
TCCTTGTGGCGCACGGTGAAGGCGTGGCCGCCCTCCGCCAGCGTCGAGACATCCTCGACCGTCCAGTCGGCGGGCCGATCGAGAGCGTAGGTCTCGACGCGCGCCTGCAGGGAGGCCGAGTCGAGCAGCTCCCGCAGCTTAGGGCTATCGATGCCGGCGATGAGCAGCCCGTCCGGCTTCACCTGCGCCATGAACTGGCTGTAGGCCGCGGCCAGCGCCTCGAAGGAGCCGTAGATGTCCAGGTGGTCCGGCTCCACGTTCGTCACCACCGCCAGATCGGGCCGGTACTCGAGGAACGCCCGGTCGAACTCGTCCGCCTCGACGACGATCTCCTCGCCGTCGCCGGGGGCGGCGTTCGTGCCCAAGTCGCGCACTTCGCCGCCGACCAGATACGTCGGCGAGCGGCCGGCGCGCACCAGCATCGAGGCGATCAGCCCCGTCGTCGTCGTCTTGCCGTGGGCGCCCGCGACGCAGATCGCGTAGCGGCGCTCCAGCAGCTTCGCGATGAACTCAGCCCGCTTGAGGACGGGGATGCCGCGTCGCCTCGCCTCGGCCAGCTCCGGGTTGTCTTCTTTCGCGGCGGAGGTGGTGACGACGAGCTGCGCGTCGCCCACATGCTCCGCCCGGTGCCCTTCGAGGACGGTAACGCCCATCGAGGCGAGGGTGTCGGTGAGGGGAGAGAGGCGCAGGTCGGAGCCGGTCACGCGGTGGCCCCAGGCGGCGAGTATGCGGGCGATGCCCGACAGGTGGATGCCGCCGACGCCCACGAGGTGGACTCGATCGGGGATATCGTACGTCTCGCGCGCCATCATGCCGTCGCCCCCTGGGCCGAAGTCTCTCGCAAGAGCTGGGCGATACGCCGCGCCGCGTCGGGCTGCGCCAGCCGTCGCGCCGCCTCGCCCAGCGCGCGACGCTTGCCCTCGTCCGCGAGCAGCGGGCGCACCACGTCGGTCAGCTCGTCCAGCCGCGCGTTCTCCAGCACCACCGCCGCGCCGCGCTCCTCCATGTAGCGAGCGTTCGGGCTCTGGTCCCAGCCCTCGTAGACGCCGGGGACGAGCACCGCCGGCAGGCCCGCCGCCGGCACCTCGCCCAGCACCGAAGCGCCCGCCCGCAGCACCGCCAGGTCGGCGGCGGCCATCGCCAGCGCCATCTCCTCCAGGTAGCCGAAGACGTGGTAGCGTTCGCGCTGCGCCTCCGGCAGGGCGTCGCGCAGGGCGAGCATGTCCGCCTCGTCGGCGTGGCCGGTGAGGTGCATGACGTGGCAGAGCTCCAGCAGCCTGTCGAGCTGCTCCGCTACGGCGACGTTGAGCTGGTGCGCCCCCTGGCTGGCCCCGCTCACGAGCAGCACCGGCTCGTCCGAGGGCAGGCTCAGCCGCCGGCGCGCCTCCTGCCGATCGGTAGACCAGAAGGCCTCGCGCACGGGGTAGCCGACGACGACGGCTTTGTCCGACGACAGCTCGCTCATGCCGTGTTCTGTTGTGGTAGCGATACGCGTCGCCAGCCGCGAGAGGAGCCGCAGCGCCCAGCCGGGCCGCAGGTCGGGCAGGTAGACGACCAGCGGCCGCCGGCGCGATCGGGCGGCGATGCCCACCGCGACGCTGCCGTAGCCGCCGGTGGCGAAGACGACGTCGGGACGGAAGCGGCCCAGCAATCGCCAGGCCTGCGCCAGGCCGACGGCGAGGTTCGCCAGCCCGCTCAGCACCCGCAGCGGCGAGCCGACCCGCAGCGGGCCCGCGCGCACTGCCGCGAACGGCAGCCCGGCCTCGCCGACGATCGATTCGTCCAGGCGGCCGCGCGCGCCCACGAACAGCAGCTCTGTCTGAGCCGGCCCGGTCTCCTGAAGCAGCGCCTGAGCCACAGCCAGGGCAGGATAGATGTGGCCGCCGCTACCCCCTCCCGCTAAGATCACCTTCACCTCGTTCCTCGTCGCCGCGCCGCGCGGGGATGCCGTCCCACGCGCTCCACGGGCGGCGGGCCGTTCGCATATCGAGAGATGCTCAGCAAGATCCCCACCGCCGCCAGGAGCGCCGCCAGCGACGACCCGCCGTAGCTGAGGAAGGGCAACGGGATGCCCGTCATCGGGATGGCGCGGCTGATGCCGCCGACGTTGATCAGCGCCTGATAGGCGATCCAGCAGACGATACCCGTCGCCAGGAGCGCGCCAAACTCGTCTTGGGCGCGAAGCATCACTCGCAGGCCGCGGTAGACGAGCGCCGCGAAGAGCATGAGCACCCCAACCGCCCCGATAAAGCCCATCTCCTCGCCCACCACGGCGAACACGCCGTCGGTGTGGGAGCCGGGGATGTAGAAGAACTTCTGCCGGCTGGCCCCCAGCCCCAGCCCGCCGATGCCGCCGCTCCCCAGCGCGATCAGCGACTGCAGCGTCTGGAAGCCGATGCCCGTCGGGTCGTCCTCGGCGCGGACGAAGGCGACGAGCCGGTCGAGCCGGTAGCCCGCGGTCAGGATCAGGACCGTCGACGCGACCCCGCCGATGCCTACCAGCGCCGCCATGTGCGTGAGCGAGGCGCCGGCGATAAAGAAGAGCGTCACGGTTGTGAGCACCATCACCGCCGCCGTGCCGGTGTCCGGCTCCAGCAGCACCAGTCCGGCGACGACCCCTACCATCAGCACGAAGGGCACGAACCCCCGCCAGAAGCTACGGACGAACGTCCCCTTTTCGCCGCCCAGCCAGGCCGCGACGTAGATAATGAGCGCCAGCTTGGCGAACTCGCTCGGCTGCACCGGCGGCAGCGGCCCCATCGCCAGCCAGCGCTGCGCGCCGTTCCGCTCCAGGCCCAGGCCCGGCACCAGCACAGCCGCCAGCCCTACGATCCCCACCAGCATCAGCAGCGGGCTCACCTTCCGCAGCCAGCGGTAGTCCATCCGCATCATCGCGACCAGGAGCCCGATGCCGATGGCCGCCCAGATCGCCTGCCGCGCTACGAAGTAGTTGGCGTCGTTGAAGACGAGCAGGCCCAGCGCAAAGCTGGAGCTGTACACCAGGAGCAGACCGAGCGCTACCAGCCCGAGCACCAGGCCCAGGATCAGGTAGTCGGGCTGCCCGCTGCCCATGCGACGCGTCTCAGCGACGGCGATGGCTCTCTCCCTCCTTCGACGCGAGCGACGCGAGGCGACGCACGATGCGGCGGAACTCCTCGCCACGCTCTTCGAAACTCTCGAATTCGTCGTAGCTAGTACAGGCCGGCGAGAGGAGCACCACGTCGCCCGCCCGCGCCTGCCGTTGTGCCATGTTCACTGCTTCTGCCAGCATGCCGGCCCGCTCGATGGGCGGCGGCTGCGACGAGGCCTTCGCCGCAGAGCGCAGCGCCTCCTCGAGCAGCGCGCCCGCTTCGCCGAAGCAGACGACAGCCCGGCAGCGCTCGATGGCCTCCCGCGCCAGCTCCTCCAGCGGTAGCTGTTTCTCGCGTCCGCCCAGGAGCAGCACGACCGGCGACTGGAACGAGCGGAGGCCGGCCAGCGTCCGCTCCGGCGTGGTGGCGATGCTATCGTTGTAGTAGGAGACGTCCTCCGCCTGCGCGACGAGCTCCAGCCGGTGCGGTACCGGCGCGAACTCGCGCACCGCCTGCGCGATGGCGTCGGTCGCCAGGCCGGCGACGCCCGCCAACGCGACGGCGGCCAGCACGTTCGATACGTTGTGGTCGCCCCGCAGCGGGATCTCGGCGAGCGAGAGCAGCTCCCGCTCCACCGACTCGGCCCGCCAGACGATGCTGCCGTCGCGCACGAAGGCGGCATCGTCGCCGTTGGGGACGCGATGGGCGCTGAACCAGACCACCCGCCCCGGCGCTTTCGTCGCGAAGGAAGAGGCTTGCTCGTCGTCCAGGTTCAGCACAGCGACGTCATCGCTCGACTGCTCCTGAAGGATGCGCAGCTTGAGCGCGCTGTACTCGTCCCAGCTATAGCGATCGAGATGGTTCGGGGTGACGTTGAGGACGCAGGCGATGTGCGGGCTGCGCCCGGCCGTCTCTAGCTGGCTATGGCTCAGCTCCAGCACCACCCAGGTCTCAGGCGTGATCTCATCGAGCAGGCCGAGCAGGCCGATGCCGATGTTTCCGCCCACCACGTGCTTACGGCCGTCCACGGCGAACATCGCGCCGAGGAGAGCGGTCGTCGTCGTCTTGCCGCTGCTGCCGGTGACGCCGATGACCGGCCCCGTGCAGCGCTCCAGGAAGAGGCGCGTCATCGAGCTGATCGAGACGCCCCGCTCCTGCGCCGCCCGAACGGCGGGCAGCGTGAGCGGCACGCCCTGCGAGACGAAGAGCAGATCTGCGGAGACGGCGTCCTCCAGCCGGTTCTCGCCCAACGAGAAGCGCACGGGCAGGCTATCCAGCTCCCGGATACGAGACGATAGCGCTTCTGCGGACTTTGTGTCTGAGACGGTGACGGAGGCCCCGTGAGACGCTAGATAGCGTACCAAGTCGACTCCCTCGATGCCGAGGCCGAGTACAGTCACACGTTTTCCCACCAGGAACTCCTGCTTAAGTGTCATAGCACTTATACACTAATCCGTCAAGACCAGGGCGAGTCCCAGCATCGCCCCGACCGCCCCGATCAGCCAGAAACGGAGCACCACCTGTGGCTCCGACCAGCCCAACAGCTCGAAGTGGTGGTGCACCGGCGCCATCTTCAGCACGCGCCGGCCCGTCAATCGATACGAGCCGATCTGGGCTACGTTGGACAGCGCCTCGACGACGAGCACGACGCCCACTACTGGCAAAACCAGCCACCAGCCGGTCATCAGCGCCACCGTCGCCAGGCCAACGCCCAGGGCCAGCGCGCCGGTATCGCCCATGAAGAGCTGCGCCGGATGGGCGTTGTGCCAGAGAAAGCCGATGATGGCGCCCACCACGGTGAAGCAGAAGAGGGCCAAGAAAGGCTGCTCCTGGACGAACGCGATCACGCCGTAGGCGGCAAAGGCGAGCGCCATCACGCCCGCCAGCAGCCCATCGAGCCCGTCCGTCACCGCCGCCGCGCTCGTCGTGGAGACGACGACCACCACGGCGATGGCGACGACGGCGGCCGCGCCCAGCTCGCGGCTGTCGAAGTAGGGCACCTGCACGGTTCGCTCCTCCAGCGAGTAGTAGAGGACGAGGCCGACCGCCACGCCGATCACGACGAGCGCGGCCTCCTTCAGCGCAAAGCCGAGACGTCCGTGTCCACCGCTCCGCTCTCGCCCTTGGAGGGTGAGCAGATCGTCGGCGAAGCCCAGCAGTCCCGCCGCGCCCATCGCCGTCAGCGGCAGCAGGATCGAGAGGCGGCCGGCCAGGTTCGTCGGCGCCGTCACCGCCAGGATCGCGCCCAGGATGAGCAGGCCGCCCATCGTAGGCGTGCCCGCCTTCGCCTGGTGCGAGTCCGGCCCATCGTCGCTGATCGCCTTGCCAACGCCGAGCCGCTCCAGCAACGCCAGCAGCGGCCAGCCCGCCAGCATGGCGACTACGGACGCCGCCGAACCGATGACTAGGGCTCGAACCATCGTTACTCCTTCAGCACGGCCAGCAGCGTCTCCAGCGCCATCGCCCGCGAGGCCTTGAGCAGCACCACGTCGTCCGGGCGCAGGTCGGCGGCCAGCGCCTCGCCTGCCTCCTCCTTCGTCGACCAGTGGTGCGTCGAATCGTGGCCCGCCTCCCGGGCCGCCTCAGCGATGATGCCGGCCACCTCGCCGACGGTGTGGATGACATCGGCCGTCTCCGCCGCGCGGCGGCCGACGGCCACGTGGCTCTCGCGCTCGGCGTCGCCCAGCTCTTTCATGTCGCCGAGCACGGCCACGCGACGGCCCGGGATCTCGGCCAGCAGATCCAGCGCCGCCGCCATCGAGGCCGGGCTGGCGTTATAGCTGTCGTCTAGGATCGTGCAGCCTCCTCGCCCGCGATGCGCCTGGATGCGCAGCGGCACCTGCGCGCTCGCGAGCGCCGCCGCCACCTCCGCCAGCGACATGCCATCGGCGAGGGCGACCGCGGCGGCGGCCAGCGCGCTCGAGACGATGTGCCGGCCGGGAAGCGAGGTGCGCACCGGCGCGCTCTCGCCCCGCCAGTGGAGGCGGAAGGCGACGCCCTCCAGCCCTCGGCTGACGATCTCCGTCGCGCGCACGTCCGCGTCGGGCGACGTCCCGTAGGAGAGGGGCCGGGCCCGCGTCCGGCCGGCCATCGCCAGCACCAGCGGGTCGTCGGCGTTGAGCACGGCGAAGCCGTGGGGCGGCAGGCTCTCCAACAGCTCCGCCTTGGCCGCGGCGATCGCCTCCAGGCTGCCCAGCCG
>JACZYW010000014.1 GCA_022570885.1 Chloroflexota bacterium
GCCGATTACGTTACGGGTGGATACACCCCATTCGTCGACCAGATCGACGTTGAGGGCACAGAAGCCGGCGCCGGCTTCCTCTACACCGTCGGCAAGGACGGCCTGGACTCCGGCGAGGTGCTGGTGCTGATACGCGTGGACAAGGTAAACGACGCGCCGGAGTTCAAGGCCGGCAGCAAGCTGGGCGTGAGCCTGACGCAGGGCACGATAGATAGCGGTCTGAAGGAGACGAACCCGCAGACGAGCATCCTCATCGCCGCCAACGATAACGATAACTGCGACCTCACCTTCACGATCACGAGCATCCCGTCTAGCGGCACCCTGTTCAAAACCGACAGTGGGAACAAGGTCGCGCTGGCAGAGGACGATGTCTTCACCATAGAATGCGGCGGCGACGCCGACGGGATGGTGGGAGTGGAGAACCCGCCGTACAGCGACAAGGACCCCAACACCTTCACCGTCAAGCTCAACTACGTGCAGGATTCCACCTTCGATGGCTCCGACTCCTTCACCATTGAGGTGAGCGACAACGAAGATATATGCCCGACAGCGAGCGGACTTCAGATACTCGGGATCGAACCGCCACCGCGGCCCTGCTCCAAGAACGAGAAGGGTACCGACACGCTGACCGTCAACATCACGAACAGCCGGCCAACCGCGGGCCCGATCGACAAGGTCGAAGTGCCCACGGACGGTGAGAGGACGATCCTGCTCACCGCGTCGGACGCGGACCTCGGTCACTGCGAGCTGAACTTCATCGTGAAGACGCACCCGACGCACGGCAACCTGGTTCTGCAAAACAACAACGAGTGTCGGCCGGGCAGCCCGAACACCGACAGCGCGACGATGGTGTACCGTCCTGACACGGGCTACAGCGGCCCCGACTCCTTCACCTATCAGGTGTTCGACCGCACCGGCAAGGGGCTCTATGACGCAGTACTGGGTGATGGCCACAACCGCACTAGCCTTGAGGTCCTGATCAACGTGGCCCCCATCGTGCCTCCGCTGACGGACCTAGTCTTCGGCGACGTGGACTGCGACGGTGACGTCGACGGGGTGGACGCGCTGAAGATTCAGCGCTGGATCATCGGCCTAAGCGTGATTCAAGAGCCAGGCTGTCTGGAGATAGGAAGTGACTATTAGGCAGCCAGAGCGGAACTAGCAGGAATAAGGAGGTAGATGCAATGAGCATCAGTAGAGTGAAAGGGAATGGAGTCTGGTTAGCCCTGCTAGCGGTCGCCCTCGTGGCCCTGATGGGGTGGCTGGCAATCGCCGGCACGGCCCAGGCCGACACCACGGCGGAAGTGACAATAGGCTCTGCGACCGTGGCGCCGGGCGAAAGCACCACGGTGGACATCAGCGTCGCTAGCGGTGGCGGCAAGACGATCGGCGTAGTCACCTTGAACGTGGCGTACGACGGCTCGCTTCTCACCCAGACAAGCTGCACGGCTACCGGCGGCGTGTGCAACGACGATGCCAATCCGGTGCAATTCCAGCTGACGAATTCCGCGGGCCTCGACAGTTTGGGGACGATAAGTTTCACGGCCGGCAGTACGGAGGGCGTTGCCACCCTCACCCTCGATATCGTGCAGTGCGCCGATGAGACGGGCGCGGATATCACCTGCACGGCGAACAACGGCAGCATCACCATCCAGGCCGGGGGACCGGACCCTGACGCGACGGTGGACCCTGACGCGACGGTGGACCCTGACGCGACGGTGGACCCTGACGCGACGGTGGACCCTGACGCGACGCCGGACCCTGACGCGACGGCGGAGCCGACAGACGATATCGGCGGGCCTGATACCGGCGCTGGCCCCCTATCAGAAGGTAGCAATGGCGTATCGGCCTGGCTCATCGCAGCCCTGGCGGGCGCGGGCTTCGCGGCCCTCGCTGGCTTCGGCGCGCTGCGCCTGCGGACGCGCCAGTAGCGCAGGCGTTATCGGGAACCTAGCGAAAGAAAAGGTGAATTGATGAAAGAGCACAGAGGATTGAGACTCGGACTGATCGCCGCTGCGACTGTAGCCGTAGCCCTTATAGGAGGACTGCTGGTCGCACAAGTCTCGGCAGCGTCCCACCGGGTGGATGTCCACGACGCGACGGCAGCCGTGGGAGAGACGGCATCGGTGGCCGTAGAAGCGCACGACATGCCCGAACCTGGACTCGGTAGCTGGACGATAGACGTCAGCTACGACCCGGCGATCGTATCGGTTGAGAGTTGCGCGCTAGAGGGAAGCGTCGACTGCACCGTCGATGTGGTCACTGAGAATACGGTCCGATTCGTCGGATTCGTCACCGGAGATGGTTTGGTAGGGGACACCTTGCTGGGCAGCATCACCTTCACGTGCGATGCCGAGGGTGAGAGTGCTCTAACCATCAATACAGACACGTTGGACATGAATGACGCCACGCTGGGCGACCCGGCGCCGATAGGCGCTGCAGTGAGCGATGGCACCATCACCTGCGGCGGGGATTCCGAGCCCGAGGCGACGGAAGAGCCCGACGTTGGCAGTCCCATCACCGGCACCGGCCCCCTAGCCGGCGGTAGTAACGGTGTATCGGCCTGGCTCATCGCAGCCCTGGCGGGCATGGGCTTCGCGGCCCTCGCTGGCTTCGGTGCGCTGCGCCTGCGGACGCGCCAGTAGCGCATAGTTCTAACGCGCATTACAAAGGCCTCCCGACTTGTCGGGGGGCCTTTGGCATTAGGTGAGTTCGCGGGGGTGCGATCAGGGGCCTACGGGCGCGCGCCGGCCCGCGCTGTCTCTTCCAGGAAACGGCGTATCGCTGGGATCATCAGCTCCAGAGGGAAGGCCTGGTGGCCTGCGCCCGGGAAGGGGACGAACGACTTCGGCTCGTGCGCTAGCTCAAGGAGACGCTGGCCCATCCAGAAGGGTATGGTGTCGTCGGCGTCGCCGTGCATGATGAGGAGCGGCACGCGGATGCGAGGGATCTTCGCCGCGGAGTCGTAACGAGTCAACGGTAGCCACGGCGTCAGACGCAGAAACGGGCGCAGGCGAGGGTGGCGGTACAGCACCAGGTCGCGAGTCGAGGTGAAGGGCGCGCGTAGCACCAGCCCCGCGCTGGGCTCGCGCAGGGCCAGCTCCACCGCCACGCCCGTCCCCAGCGAGAAGCCGTAGAAGACGATACGGGCCGGGTCGATCTCCTCGCGGTTGTGCAGGAAGGCCAGCGCGCCCTCCGCGTCCAGGTAGGTGCCTTGCTCCGTGGCCCGGCCGGCGTTGGGCCCGTAGCCCCGATAGTCGAAGATGAAGAAGCGACAGCCCAGGCCCCGCAGGAACCCGCCGAAAAGCTGTGCCCGCTCCTCCGTCGCCCACATATCGCTGGCGTTGTAGTTCGTGCCGTGCATGAAGAGCACGGTTGCCGGCAGGTCGCCGCCTTCGAAGAGCCAGCCTTCTAGCTCATGGCCATCGGCGGTCCAGAAGCGCGCCCGCTCGAAGGGAACCCCTGTGGCCTCAGGCACCCCCGGCTGGTATGGCGAGACGCGGAAGAGGTTGCGTCGCACCGCCGCCTCGAAGGCGTAGCCGAGCCCCACCGGCGGCAGTGCCAACAGCCCGAGCGTGGTGAGCAGCCTTCGCGCAAGCATCGCACCACAGCGTAGCAGACCGGCGACGAACGCGGGATGTGCTCAAGGGAGTGCTATAGTAGGAGCACGTCTGTGCACAAAAAATATGAGGCTTCTCTCCCGCCCCTTTAGGGGCGTCGATCACTGACCGACCATCATGCAGAGGATAGATGTTCAAGAATCGCCGAACGGCGGGCTTCTGCAGAGAGAAGAAGCCTAGATGGAGCATTGGAGGAAGCTAGCGCGTGGATGGGCAAAGTACGTTTGAATTTGCTGCGGCCATCGTCGCAATATCGATCGGCCTGGCCGCGTCCTTCATGCTGTCGCTGATGGCGATCATCGGTAGCTGGCGGCTCTTCCACCACGCTAGCGCAGCTTCCATGGCCGCTACCAGAGCAGCACAGAGCATCGAGGAGCTGGCCCGCAGGCTGGTCAACCAGCCGCTAGCAGAGCAGAGCGCTGAACCGGGTGAGTTTTCGGACCTGCGCCGGCAGGCGGAAGCGATGATCGAGCAGCAGACTCGCTTACAAGAGATGGCTCGCAACCTCTTCGATACTGCGGCGCTGGATGGTTCTCCAGCTCATGACGACCACGATGAGCTAGCATCGGCCGTCGGCCGATTGGACACCACCGTTGGTGAGATGGCCGTATCACTGGCAAATCTCATCCAACTACTGGAGCGACAGCAGGGAAGCCAGTAACGTCATGGTGCGGCAGGAACCGCTCGTCCCGTCTCAGCCTGCTCCCAGCATTGCGCCGGTTCCGCCATTGCTGCAGCCACTGCTGGGCGTTCACAGCGCACCCAGTCCGGAATGGCTAACCGATGCCGCCGGCATCGCTGCTGAGCGTGGCCTGGGTGCGCTCTATAGCCTGTTCTACCTGGCGGAGGCCTCTGGGGAGCTGGCAGGCCAACGCCCAGCCTCAAGGGAGCGCATGCGTGCCCTGATGCGGGTGGACGAGGCGCTGGGTACCGATCTCACCACACTGAAGTTCAGCACGAGGGAGCGGCCCGCGCTGCTCGCCGTGATGGAGAAGGGCCGCGCTCTCGCTGTGACAGAGCTGGGGCAAGCGCTCCCTCTCGATTTGGACGCGGAGCGGCTCCAGGCCGCCCAGCGCAGCCTCGGCATCGCCGAGGCATGGCTAGCGCCCTTCCACTGGAACGGAGAGAGCTTGGGGCTGCTGCTCCTCTTGATGCCATCCAGCGCATCCGCCCATCTGGGCCAGGCAGAGCTCCTGGGCCGGCACGTTGCCGTGGCGCTTACGAACCTGCGCGAGAAGGAGGCGGGCCGCAAGCGAGGCGAGCTGGACGCCGTCCGTTGGGTGTACGACGAAGGTCGTTTCCTGGAGCAGCTGGGGCAGGAGGTCCGGCGCGCTCAGCGCCACAAGCGCCCCCTCTCGATCATGCTGCTCCGGCTCCAGAACGTGGACGAACTCTACCATCGGTACGGTCGCTTCCTGACCGAACAGCTACTGCGCCAACTGGGTAACCAACTGGCGGAGGCGGCGCGCGATACTGACTTCCTGGGCGCCTTTGGGCGTGACGGCTTCGCAACGATCCTCGTGGAGGCGAACCGAGAGGGGGCGAAGCGGGCACAGGAGCGCGTGCTGGCCAACGTGCGGAAGATGCGGCTACCCAACGCCGATTTGCCTAACCTGGATATCGAGCTCTCCTGTGCGGCGGCGACCCTGCCCGAAGATGGCGAAACGGCCGGGGAGCTGACCGCCGCCGCCGAAGCCCGTTTGGACGCCGGAGCGACATACAAAGAAGCCGTCTAGAAGAGGCGGTGGCGGGCTGTGGCGGCGGCGGTGGACAGTCGCGGAGGGTCGCGCCAACCACTCGCTAGGGGACGGGCGCCTTACGCTTGCTCCCCCTCAAGGTCGATGCTTATCTCGGTGTCCTGGCCATCGCCGAAGTTGCGCCGGAAGCTCTCCAGGAGCGCTTCCTTCACGCCGGCAGGATCGGCCGTTTCAGTGGTCCAGATCTTCAACGTGGCGTTGCGACCATCGTAGTCCAGTAGAGTTACGTCCACAACAGCAGGGATCTCGTTGATTGAGCGGTCTACCGCCTTCAGATCGAGAGAGCCCGATGTCGCGCTGATGCTCAGCTGTAGAGAGTCTGAGGCCGGGCTGTCCAGCGCGCCCTCCGAGAGCGTAGCCGATGGCGTGGTCTCCGGATTTAGCTGGATGGGCTCCGGCACAGGCTGGGCGCTCTCGGCTTCCGGCTCAGGCTCGGCCTCTGCCGATGGCGCGGCCTCCGGCGAGGCGATTGTCGGCACAGGCTGGGCGCTCTCGGCTTCCGGCGCAGGCGCAGGCTCGCTCAGCGGCGCGGCCTCCGGCGCGGGCGCGGTCTCGATCGGCTGCGCGGCCTCCGGCAGGGGAGCCGTGCTTTCGATAGTCTCCGGCTCCGGTTCCGACGGCGGCACTGGCCGCAGCATGGTGGGCGTTGGCGGCGTCGCGGCCGGCTTTACCGGCGCACTGAGGTGCCGGTAGGCACTACTCATGGCGGCTTCCAATTCGGCCACCACTTCGCCCAGGGCGGCGATCTGAGGAAGGGTGTCGCGGATGCCCGCCACAGCGTGACTGGCCGATCCCAATACCGACTCCAGGGTGGTGAGCGCAGCGTCTAGCTCGGCTCCCAGGTTTCCCAAGTTCGATGTGGGTGGGTTCTTCGCTTCCTCGGCCATGGCTACCTCCTTGTGTGCGCAATCCGAGTCGACATAATCTTTTGCGCTGGACATTGTTACTACTGTTGATTATCGCTTCTCGCTAGGGAGCATAGCTATAGGGAAACCCCCTGCTTTTGTACTACCGCTCGACCGATGACCGGAGCCCTGCTACCATACAGCGCAGTCTAGTGAGGAGGAGTCGACCGTGGAGACGGAGATCTACGAATCAGACCCCTTTACGGCGAAGAGGCAGGACCTTCTCGTACGGCTCACCAGCGAATATCGGTTCGAGAAGGGCGATGAGCTCTATCTCCACCAGGGCGGAGATAGGCCACTAAAGGTTCGCCTGATCGACGTGCGAGTGCACGTGCAAAGCGACGGTCGCCTCACCCGCGAGATCCTCGTGCTAAAGGTGTAAGGTTCGCTATGGCGCCCACCCCGGAGCAGGAGCAGATCATCCAAGAGGAGAAGCTGGCCGTGCTGGCCACGCTTCGCAGCGACGGCAGCCCGCAGCTTTCGCCGATAAACTACGCGTACCAGGACGGCCAATTTCTCATCTCTACCACTCGCGACCGCGCCAAGTACAAGAACGTTCGCCGAAATCCCCAGGTCTCCCTCTGCATCGTTCGGGCGGGGGGGCGCCCGTACGTCATGATCTCCGGCCGTGCGCGGATCGAGGAGACGGACATCGAGGAGGGGACGGCGCAGATCGCTCGAAACATGTCGGACCAGCCGCTGCCGGAGAACTTCGCTGAGCGGCTGCGTGAGCAGGGCCGCATCCTGATCATCGTTACGCCAGAACGCTTCGTGCCATGAGCGAGGCGCCGTTACGCGCGGTGCCGCTCATGGCCATCGTATTGTTGCTAACCGTCGCCTGTGGCGGGCAGAGCGATGGCACGGCTCCCGATGCCGCCGCAACGCAGACCGCCATCGCCGGAACCGGCGGGGCGACGATCAGCGAGTTCGATCTCCCCACCCGCGACGGCGTTCCCCACTCGATCGCTATCGACTCGGCTGGCCGCCTCTGGTTTACGGAGTTCCAGGGCAACAAGCTCGGCATGTTCGACCCCGCATCGGAGCGGTTCGAGGAGTGGGAGGTGCCCACGGCCAACGCCCGACCCCACGGCATCGGTGTCGACCGTGACGGCATCGTCTGGATCACCTACATCGGCCTGAGCCGGCTGGCGAGCTTCGACCCAGAGACGGAGCAGTTCCAGGAGTTTGCCATCCCTTCCGCTAACACCGGCCCCCACACCATCGTCTTCGACGCGGCAGGCGACCTCTGGTTCACGGAGTCGCGCGGCGACGCCATCGCCCGCCTCGACCGCGCGACCGGGGAGATCGAGGAGATACCGGTGCCGACCGCCGGCTCCGTGCCCTACGGCATCGTCATCGACCAGCAGGGCGTCGTCTGGTGGGCGGAGCTGCAAGGCCATCGCATCGGCCGCTACGACCCGGCGAGCGGGGAGCTCGTGGAGCTCTCTCCGCCGACGCCCGAGCAGGGAGCGCGGCGTATCGCCGTGGACGCCAATGGCGACCTCTGGTTCACGGAGTACGATGCGGGCAACCTGGGCTACTATAATCCCCGTACGCAGCAGTTCGAGGAGTACGAGCTGCCCACGGCGGACTCCCAGCCCTACGCCATCGTCGTCGCCCGCGACGGCGCTGTCTGGCTGAGCGAGTTCCAAGGCAACAAGATCGCCCGCTTCGATCCGCAGACGAAGACGTTCGAGGAGTTCGATATTCCGACACCCAATGCCGGCTGCCGTACCATGCTGGAAGATGCCCAGGGCGCGATCTGGTGCCCGGAATCGGGGTCGGGGAAGCTGCTGCGGCTAGTGCCGCCGGGAGGGCTAACCCCATGAACTACCAGCCGCGCCACTTCCAGGACCTGCCGGAGCCGGAGAGCATCGACCGGAGCCTCTCGCCACTCATGTTTCCTGCCGACCTGCACGCCGTCGAGATCGCCGGCGGCGTCTACTGGATCGGCGCCGGTAGCAGTGCGGGCTGGGTGGTCACATCGGAAGGGGTGGTCCTGATCGACTCCGGAATGGGGCGCCGGGAGGTCTTCGAGGAGTTGGAGCGCACCGCTGGCGACGCTCCGATCCGCTACATGGTCTACACGCATGGCCACGAAGACCACATTCTCCTCGAAGACCGCTTCGCGCAGGTCGCGCCGGGCGCGCAGGTGATCGCCCACGGCTTCGTGCCGGAGCGGCTGCGCAAGTACGAGGAGCTGCGGCCGCACATCAACCGCATCAATAGCGTTCAGTTCCACCTGCCGATGCCCGTCAGCGAGCGAGCGTACAAGTATCCGGATATCCTCTACTGGGACAGCTACTCGTTCGAGTTGGGCGGCCGCAAGTTCGAGCTGTTCCATGGCCGTGGCGAGACCGATGACGCAACGGTGGTGTATCTGCCCGACGATGGCGTCGTTTTCGCCGGCGACTTCCTCATCAGCGCGCTGCCGAACCTGGGCAACCCATATAAGGTGCCGCGTTACTGCCGCGGATGGATCGAAACGCTAGAGCGAATCCTGGCGCTGAACCCGGCCGCGGTTGCGCCGGGCCACGGCGTGGGTCTGCTCCGTGGCGAGCAAGAGATCCAGGCGGGCGTGGGCGATACCGTGCGTGCGCTGCGATTCCTCCACGACGAAGTCGTGCGGCGGCTCAACGAGGGGCAGCAGCTGGAGCAGATGGTGGCGGAGGTGCGCCTGCCGCCCGAGCTAGAGGAGAGTCCGCATCTGCGACAGACCTACTCTCGTGTCGAGTTCGCGGTGATGGCTATCCACCGCTCGTATACCGGCTGGTTCGACAGCGATCCTTCCGATCTGCTGCCGTTGCCTCGCCGGGCCATCGCGCACGAGCTGCGCACGCTCATCGGCGACGACAAAGCGATCATTAGCCGGGCAGAAGCGCTCTGGTCGGAGGGGCGACGCCAGGAGGCGATCGAACTCGTACAGATCATCTTGCGAGACGTTCCCGACCACGTAGAAGCGCGCCAGACGCGTCTCCGTTGGATGGAGACGCTGCTGCAGGACGACCGCTGCGTCATGTCGCGCGGCGCCTGGCACTCCTTTGCAGACCAGGACCGCGCCTTCTTGGCGGAGAACGTGTAGCGATCTGAGAGATGGAGGAATAGATGGGTACGAATGTCATCCTGGAGTTGGGCCCGACACAGACGGAGAAGGGCGTTAGCGTCCAGCATCTTTGGGTCGCTGGGTTCGAAGGGCGTCGCGTCCCGGCGCTGGTGCTCACGCCGGAGGACGCCAGCGGCCAGCGCCCCGTCGTCTTGCTCGGCCACGGCGTCGCTGACAGCAAGGACGACCCGAAGATGCTCGCCATCGCCCGCTGGCTGGTGCGCCGCGAGCACTGGGCCGTCGTGCTCATCGACGGGCCGGTGCATGGCGAGCGCCGGTCCGGCGCGGGCGGCGACGTCAGCCAGGAAGGCCGCGTCGCGCTCGGCAAGCCAGAGACGTACGAGGAGATGACAGACGACTGGCGGCGAACCCTGGACGCCTGTGGCGAGCTGCCTGACGTGGGGAACCAGCGAGCCGCCTACCTGGGCTTCTCCATGGGCACGCTGCTGGGCGTGCCCATGGTGGCGGCCGAGTCCCGCTTCTGCTGTGCTGTCTTTGCCATCGGCGGCGCCATCAGTGAACGACAGCCAGACCTGCTCACCCGCGCCGCCGAACAGATCGAACGGCCAGTGCTGCTGATCAACCAGTCGGAGGATCTGCTCTTCTCCCGTGAGGCCGCCTTTCGCCTGTACGATGCCCTGTCCGGCCCCAAACGCATCTTCTTCCATCCAGGCGGCCATTCCGCTGTCCCGCGCGAGGCGATGGAGCGTGTGCGCGAGTTCCTGCACGGCCACCTCGCCAGCGAAGGCGGCGATAGCGGCGCACCTCGCGGTAGCTGGTAGCTTCACCGGGGACCCGATCTTGTAGCAACACACGCCCGTTGCGTTGCCGTTCGGCGCCGCGTGACGACGTCTCCCACCGTGCGCGCGTTGGTTCGTAGAACGCAACCGCCGGGCCCTATAGGGAAATTCTTGCCTAGTTTAGGGCCACATCTGCCCTGAGCTTCGGAAGTTTCCGCATAGGTTCGCGACGCGTTTGGCGTGATACTGAGAGTGTCGAACAACGCGCTGCCGGTGGATGCTCCATCCAAAGGTGGTTTACTAGCGGAGGTATCGCTTGCCTCGTACTCGAGCCCAAGGCAACCCAACAGGCGCTCAGCGGTCGGCTAAGTCCAAGCCGGCGCGCCGACCGCAAACCAACGTCCAGCACCAGCATCCCGGCGATGACCTGGGACAGATTACCCAGGACTATATGCCCTTGGTTCGCCACGCGGTGAATCGCATCGCTGTGGGATCATCCAGCGCCGGCATCCTCCAGTATGAGGACATGATCAGCTGTGGCATGCAGGGGCTGATCGAGGCCTACCACAGCTATGATCCCAACCGAGGCGCCAAGTTCTCTACATACGCGCTGCCTCGCATCCGCGGCGCTATCCTCGATGCGCTGCGTGCGGCTCACCCGTTGCCGCGCTCGCTCCAGAAGTTCTCGAGCGATGTGGAGCGAGCCAGCGCTGCTCTCCACGTCAAGCTGGGCCGTTCGCCTACCAAGAAGGAGCTGGCCAAGCAGATGGGCCTGAGCCAGCAGGACTTTCTGAAGACGCTGCGCAGCAGCAGCATCCATGTCGTCTCCCTGGATGACCTGGCAGATCACGCTGTCAGCGGTAATACGGAGAAGCTCTGGGAGATGGCCGACGATGACCCATCGGTGGACCCCGACGCGATGGTGCAGGAGACGATGATACGACACAAGCTGCACGAAGCCGTAGAGCAGCTCCCGGATCGAGAACGCACCATCGTCCAACTCTACTATATGCAGGCGCACTCGCTGAAGAGCATCGGCAGCGTGCTCGGTATCTCCGAATCGCGAGCGTCGCAGCTCCGGCACCGCGCCATCAGCCGTCTCCGCGGCGCGCTCATCGAAGATCTCAAAGACGCGGCTTAGCCCCGAAAAGATCAGGGTACTGCTTAGCTCGCCTCAGGGTGTTCCCTGAAAGCCCTCGCGGACAGAGGGCGCTACGCTACGTGTATGAAGAAAAGCTGTCGCAGCCTGCGCGTGGCGCTGCTTGGCGAAGGCGAGGAGGCCGAGCGCTGGGTCACGATCCTCTCTGGACTGACAGAGCCCTGCTCTCTGCCTGAAGAGCTTCCCGGGGGAATCGACGCTCTCGTCTTGGCCCCCGGCTGCAGCGATCCCTTCGCACGGGCGAAGGAGGCGCTGGAGGCAGATCTACCAGTGCTCTACGCTGCGCCGTTCCTGCTCAGTCCGTGGCAGGCCGGCGTCCTGACCCGCCTGAGCCGCGCCCAGGGCCGCTTCCTACAGTTCGCGGAGCCGTTCCAGTATCGGAGGGGCTTTAGCTTCCTACAGCGGCTTCTGGCGGGCGAAGAGCCGTTCTGGCGCCCGCTCTATCTGCGCGGCCTTCGCGTGGCGCCGCCCGGCGAATCGGCCCGCATCGATGAGCTGGCCACGGAAGAGTTGGCTATCTGCCAGGCGCTATTGGGCGGCACGCCGGACTGGGTGACAGCCGCCGCCAGCCGTCGCGACGAAGTCGCCGAGGTCTGCGCCGTCTTCCTTACCTTGCAGTATAGTAATGGCCTGCTGGCGCAGTGCACGATTAGCCTTGCCGAAGAGAAGGGCATCAGCCAGTTGGTGGCCACCACCCCCAGCCGCACCGTTGTGCTGGACGACCAGGACCCGGTCGCGCCGCTACGTTTCGTCGGTGGGAAGGACACGGATCTCTTCGCGGAAGGCGCTGCCTTCGTCACAGCGCCGCAGGGTTACGCGCAGGGAGCGCCCGCTGTCGACCCGTTGTTGGAGGAGGCGAAGGGCTTCTTGAGCGCCGTAGCCGCCGCCAATGGCTCCCACGGCAACGGCGAGCGTTGGACACAGGTGGCCGCGCTCTGGTGGGCGGCCCGCCAGTCGATGAGCTTCGGCGGCCCGGCCGAAGTGCCGGTCGTTAGGCCTGGAGACGCAGCACCGCCGCCCTTCCGAGTGATTCGGGGCGGCGGTAAAACCGTGCCGGCGGCCGGTCGTCGGCCGCGGCTGACGGTGGTCGCTGGTTAGCTCTCGCTGGGCTGGCGCACCTCGTGCTCGCTGCTGTCCTTCTCCGTCTCTCCAATGTCTATCTCAAGGATCTGCTCGTCGTTGCTGTTCTCGTTGTGGCTGTTGGTGGATCGCTTCTGTGCGTCCGAGGCGATGTCATTTTTCTTGTCGTTGTCGATGAGCTCATCACGCAACACGGTGATCTCTCTCGGCGCCGAGATGCCGATCTTTACGCGGTCCCGCTGCACTCCCAGCACGCGGATGTGAATGTTCCCTGAGATGATGATGCCCTGATCGACCTTGCGCGTGAGAATTAGCATATTCCTCTTCCCTCTCCTTGCCTTTCGGCGCGCCTGGAGGCGGGTCTATAGCCCACCTCGGAGTGGCGATGGTAAGCGCGGAGGATGCATGAGGGAGCGCGCCCTCAACATCTCTTCGCTGGGTAAGTATCGGCAGGTGCTGGGGTGAACGAGAGGGGGTATGCTGCGCGCGGTTAGCCCGTGCGGTTAGGAAGGAGCGTGGCCGAGTGTTATGCGGAGTTTGCGAGAGGCCGCGGGGCCCGGTTGCGCAGCGTCTCCTGGACAAGCGCCACCAGGGCGGCGGGGCTGAAGGGCTTCGCGATGAAGTCCTCCGCGCCAGCGTCCACGGCTGCCTGGCGGTCCGTCTGCTGCACGAAGCCCGTGAGCAGGAAGATGGGCGTGTCAGCGGTCGCTGGGTCTTCCTTCAACTGCCGGCAGACCTCTAGCCCGCTCAGGCGCGGGAGGGCGACATCCAGGAGGATAAGGTCAGGGCGTTCGCTTCGCGCCAGCTCCAGGCCGGTGATGCCATCGGCTGCCTCTAACAGGGGGTAGCCCGTATCCTCCAGCGCTGCCCGGACAAGGATGCGAATGGTGGGTTCATCGTCGACGAGCAAGATCGTGGGCATTAGGACGCTCCGTTCGTCTCGGCGGGCAGGCAAAAGCCGAAGGTGCTGCCTTGGCCGGGGCGGCTGTGCGCCCAGAGGCGGCCCTGATGACGTTCGACGATGGCTTTGGCGATAGCGAGCCCAAGGCCGCTTCCACCCGGCGCCAGCTCGCGGGAGGCCTCGCTCCTGTGGAACGGGAGGAAGGCCTGCCGTAGATCTTCTGCCGTCATGCCGATGCCCCGGTCGCGGATGGCAACGCTGACAGCGGGCCGGCAGTGGTGCACCGCTGCGATAGGCGAAGTCCCGTCGATCACTGTTGTCGCTTCGCCGTCTGCCAGGCAGCGAGACGCCACCTCCACTTCCACGGGGAGCTTAGGCTGCGAGTAGTCGAGAGCGTTGCGCAGCAGGTTCGTGATCACCTGTGTCAGCTTGTTGCCGTCAGCCATCACGGCCGGCGCCTCTTCGGCCAGCAGGTGAACCCGGTGGCCATCGCCGTTGAGTAGTTGGGCAACCCGCGCGATGACGTCGCCCAGCCGCACTGGCGTAAGCGTTAGCCGTACCTGGCCGGACTCGATCCGGGTTACGTCCAGCATCTCCTCGATCAGTTCGCCCAGCCGCACCGCCTCTTGGTTCATCAGGCCGAGCCACTCTCGCTGGACGCTGGGCGACACCTCTCGAGAGAGCATCAGCTCCGTAAAGCCTTGCAACGCCGTGAGCGGCGTCCGGATTTCGTGGGACGCTTTCGAGATGAACTCCAGGGGCATCCGGAGGCGTCGCAGTGCGAGGGCTAGATCCTGGCCGAGCGCGGATAGCAGAGCGACGTGGTCGTTTCGGAAGCGAGAGGCTGTGTGGCGTCCGACGATGAGGACGCCTCGCGTGTCGCCTTGGGCTGAGAAGGGGACTGCCAGCGCCGAAGCGCACGGCTTGCCCTCCGGCGGTGACCACGAGCGGGTGCGACGAGGCGCCTGTTTGTGGAGCACTTCGCTGGCTAGGGTGTCCTCAGACAAGCTCCCGTTGGCCGGCTGCTGTACGATGTTCTGGCGCCGGATGGCCCGGCAGCGGAGCGTGGCCCCGTCGTTAGAGGCGAGGAAGAGGGCGATGACATCCACCTGGAGCAGGGTGGAGACGGCGTCCAGGGCTACCCGGAGCAGCGCCTCCTCATCCGTCTGAGCGAAAATCTGGAATGCAGCTCGGCGGAGCGCCCGCTCCTGCGCCGCAGTGCGCAGGAGCGCGGGACCGTTGCCTGAGCCCACCGTGGTGACGGCCATAGAGGCCCGTGTAGTGGCCGTGCCGCTTCGCTTCTGCCGGACTTCCTTTCCTGCGGCCATCGCGCGCTCTGCCTATCTACCTGACCAAGGCAGCGGTTCGCCGCCGGCGCGTTCATCGCCGGCGCGTTTATCGCCAGCTCGCTCATCGATAGGGGAGTCCACTTCACCCAGGACATCGCTGGCCTTGTGCCCAGCACCGGCGTCCCGGCAGTCGCAGTAGGAGGCGAAGATGGACCTGTCGAGCAGGCGGAGACCTTGCTGGTTCAGGTCTTGGCTGTGCTGGCGGCGGAGGCGCACTAGGCGCCTCAGCCGCCGCAGGTAGACACCGCGCAGTGAGCCTCGTCTAGCTCGGGCGGTAGGCGCTTCGGCGAATGGTGGTGTAGCCATAGTATTCAATGCATCCATGCTGCGGTCGAATGGCGGTTGACCTATCGGCCGCTACTAACTAACCTGCCTGCTCAGTTTCGCTCTCCAGGACGTCGGGCGGCGCGTCCAGGCCGACCAGGCCCTTGCGCAACGCGTAGCGAATGAGGTCCGTGCGATTGCGAGCGTGGAGCTTGCTCATGATGTGGGCCTTATGGGCCTCTACCGTCTTCACGCTGATGAACAGCTCCTGCGCAATACGCTGGTTCGAGTGCCCCTCGGCGATGAGCTGGAGCACCTCTCGCTCACGGCTGGTAAGCAAGTCGTAGCCTACCTTGCCATCTTTCTGCTTGGCCTGCCAGAGGTACTGGTTGATGGCATCGCCATCGGAGATTGCGGAGCTGAAGTAGGTGTTCCCGCGATGCACTGCGCGGATGCCCAGCAGCAACTCCTCCGTATCAGAGCGCTTCACCACGTAGCCGGCAGCGCCGGCGCGTAGTGCGGAGAGGATCTGCTCGTCCTCCATGTAGCCGGTGAGGATGAGGACGCGGGTCTTGGGGCAGCGCTTGCGGATCTGGCGAGTGGCCTCCAGGCCGTTGAGGCCGGGCATGACCATGTCCATGAGCACTACGTCTGGTAGCATCTTCTCTGTTATTGCGACCGCCTCGCGACCGTTGGCTGCGTCGCCGATGACCTCCAGCTCCGGCTCAGACTCTAGCATCAGGCGAAGGGCCTGCCGAAGGATTGCGTGGTCATCTACGATCAAGAGGCGGATGCGTTGGCTACCCGCTCGGGTCCAACTTGGTCGCTCACCGGTACTCTTCCTACGCGTTGTAACTGCCTTGTCAGGTTCGGTGGCCATCCTTGCGCTCCTTCCTCGTCTATCCTGTGTACGTTGCATCGTTTCTTGGGGCGACGCTACCACAACGGCCTAGCTATGCCAAGCCACCGCCCGCGCCGTCCGATTGTCACACTTTAGCTACGGGGCGTTCCTCTCGCGGCGCCATCTGCTCGGCGAATGCCTCAGGGCCGGCGGACAGCTCGTCGTAGTCAGGAATGGCTTCTGGCAACTCCAGTCCAGAGGGGTAGGTCCTGCTGGCGCCACAGCGACGGCAAGCGCCTTCCACCGTTCCGAATTGGGGTGCCCCGAGTATCCAATGGTGGGTGCATGAGCTCGTCTGTTGTTCCATGGCGCTCCTCCTTGCGGTTGGCTCACTTGTTCAGCAGAGTGAGTGCTGATAGTGGCATCGTACGTGGAAGTGGCCATGCTGCTCCATTAGGAGAATCCCTATTCCTGGGGTGGGAGAAACTCTTATTTATCGGGGGATTGAGGGGTTCAGACACGCTTTCCGTACTGGTTCTCGAAACAAAGGCGGCGAAGCACCCCGGTGCTGGGGGCTTCGCCGTGCATGCTACGCGAAGGCCGGTGAGGCTGGCTAGAGCCGGATCTTGCCGTGGGAAGGCTGCCGCCGCCGCTGGCGGTGACCGTTCGTCTCTTCCTCAAGCAAGTCGATTGGCGGAGTGGAGACGGCTTCTCGTACGTACCCGCAGCAGAGGCAGGTGCTGTACTCGCCGTACCAGTCCCGCTCCGGGATCATGGAGCCCCGACAGCGTGGGCAGACGCGAGGCAAGGCCATCTTGGTCATGACAAAGTCCTCCTTCGTGCGGTCCAAGACGTGTGCCAAGCCTTTCGGCTGCCTGCGGGGTTAGCTGACGGGTTCGGGCTGAAAGGCTGTGCCCTACTCGCTGGCGCGAGATTCACCCCAATGTGGTGGGTCCCCCGTTCCGGGATGGATTCGGCAGTCCCGCCCCTCCGTGGCAGGAGTGTGGATGATCCTCTGACCACCCGTGATTGTGATTCTAGTAACAGAGTAACATGTTCAGATTTCCTGTCAAGGGGTTACGGTAAATCATTGTGAAGTTTTTCGTATTTGCCTGTTGTCAGACTCCAGCTCTCTCTATAATCGCAGAGATCACGAGTGTAGCTTCAGAGGGAGGGCATGGTGCTGGGAATCAAGCGCATGGATCATATCTGCATGGCGGTCTGGAAGCTGGACGATCGCCTGCCGATGCTAACGGAACTGTTCGGCATGCGAGTCGTCGGCCGCTTTCAGAATCCAGGGGCTGGCTATAACGGCGTGACGCTCGAGATTCCCGGCGGTGGCGCCCAATGGGAGCTGCTGGAGCCCTCGGACGACGACAGCTTCATCGCCGGCTTCCTGCGCGATCGCGGCCCCGGCCTGCACCACATCACCTTCCAGGTCGAAAACGCGGAGAAGGCGACGCAGGCGTTGCAGGAGTTTGGCTACAAACCGTTCGGCGGCCGGACACACGGCAGCTACAAGGAGGTCTTCGTCCACCCGGGCGATTCCGGCGGCGTGCTCTTCCAGCTCTACGAGGGCAAATTTGGCGAGTAGGGGCGCGGCTAGGAGCGGCGACGCTGCCCGCGGCCGAGGGCGGCAGCTGCGAGCAGGCTCCATCCTAGCGCCGCAAGCGTGAGGATGAGCGGCAGCGGGGACGCTGCGCCCGATGGGGGCGAGGCACTCCCTGTATCCGGCGGCACGATGCTGCTAGGCCCGCCGCCGCCATCCGTAGTGTGGTAGATCTGCATCCGCGCGGGCAACTCGCCGCCAAGTCCCACGGGGCGGAAGCTTGGGAACCAGACCCACGCGGTCTCCGCGTCAGCGAAGGTGAGGTTTAGGGGAAAGCGCTGCAGTGCTAGCTGACTCACCCACGTGCGGCCGCCGTCCGCCGTGCGCAGGACTTCGACGGTGCACTGCTCCTCGCAGGTCCCGCCGATGAGCCAACCGTTGAGCCGGTCAGCAAAGGCGAGTTCCTCGATGAACGATCGTTCACCACCGAAATCGATATCTTCCCACGTCTCGCCGCCGTCATGGGTAGCCCGGAGGATGATCGTGCACGAAGTGGCCTCGCAAACCTGCGCAGAATACCAGCCATGATTCCGGTCGATGAAATCGACCTGCCCCATAGGCCTCCGTCCGACACCAGAGGTGCCCGGCGCGATCTGCCATGTCCGTCCGCCGTCCAACGAGCGAACCAGCTTCTCAGGCATAGAAATGACGGCCCAGGCGCGGTCTTTGTCAGCCAGGTCGGCGCCTCGAGTGAAATCCTGGTCGAAAGGGAGGTGCGGCTGTGTCCATGTACGGCCCCCGTCCTGCGTCATGAGGAAGTCACGTTGGCTCACGAACCAGCCGTGATCGACATCGACGAATTGGAACGCGACTGCGGACGTGCCAGAGCCCGGCGACCCAGCGTAGAGGGGTTCCCAACTCTCCCCGCCGTCGTTCGTGGCATGGATGGTCAAGGCGCACCGTCCCACGGAACAGTCCGAACCCGCCACAAAGCCGTGACGAGCGTCAAGGAAGTTCAGGCTCCCAGTCCAGCTGACGGGTGTCGGTCCGACACGTTGCCAGCTCTTACCCGCGTCATCGGTACGGTAGAGGTCCATGGTGCTGGCGCGGGCGAACCCGTTGTGGCTCAGCGCGAAGCCAACCTCCGCGTCGGCGAAAGCGATCTCCCGCAAGTCGAGCCCAGGGTGCGCCATCGGCTGCCAGCCTGCTCCGCCGTTAGTAGAACGAAGTGCCACACCGGCGATCTGGTCTCCAGGGCCGGTCAGGAAGAGCGCCTCCTCGGTTGCCAGCAGCTCGAACGTGTAGTCCTGGCGAATGTCGATGAGCAGGCCCGTCCATCTCTCCCCACCGTCGAAGGTGCTGAGCAGCACCATAGGGCAGGGATCCTGAATCGGAACTCCGTCGCAGGTTGCCACCAAAGCCCAGCCCTCAAGTTCGTCTCGAAACGTCATCGCCTCTACGCGAACCACGGGCCCGACGTCCAACTGTTGCCAGTTGGTCCCGCCATCGCTGGTGCTGAAGAGTGCATCACGGGCCCTGCCCTGCCCCGGGATACTTTGCGCCACCCAACCCTTGTTCTCGTCCACGAAGACTAGGTGGCGAGAACGATCGCCAGTCAGATTCGTCTCGAGCAACGCCCAGGTAGCGCCGCCATTCTCCGTGTGCAGCAGTGCTGCGGTAGTTGGACTACCGCAGTAGTAGGCGGGGTCATAGTCGGGGTCAGTCCGCGGGGCACAGTAGTCACCGACAGCCCAGCCCTTCTGGCCCACGAACGTGATCTCTCGGAACCAACTGGTGGCTGGCGTCTCGACCTGCTGCCAGGTCGCGCCGCCGTCGATGGTATGGAGGAACACCCCCGGAGGCGGCTGCGCGACAACGTCGCTAAAGCCTTCGCCAACACCCACCACCCAGGCCTCCTGCGGGCTGACGGCGAACACATCAGTGAGGTGGACCTTCGTGCCGCTCTCCTGTCGCGACCAGGTGACGCCGTCAGAGGTGGCGTAGATGCTACCGCTGTAACCGACCAGCCAGCCATGCGTGGGGTCGGCGAAATCGACATACTGTCCTGGGATCGGTGCAGCCTCCTGCCAGGTGACGCCGCCGTCGGTCGTGTGGAGGAGGCCAGCGCCTGTCGCTAGCCAGCCTTCGCTCTCCGAAACGAAGTCGATGCCCTGGAAGTCGGTGCCGGGCAGATCGAGGATGAGCTCCCAGCCTGGCGAGGCCGATGTGCGGGGCGAGCCCAGCGCCAGCCCGACCGTGACCAAGAGCAGAGTGCTGATGGCGAGGAGCCTCGGGCGCCAAACGCGGCGCTCTCGATCCACGGTCCCGGCGTCACCAGCCATCGACGCACCTCGAATCTGGTCTCCGCTACTCGCGGATGCGCGTGCGCTTGTTGTTGACGTAGTCGACGAGGATGTATTGCCCTAGCTTGTCGGGCGTGGTGTAGAAGACGCGCCCCTTGTTGATCTTCGCCATCTGGTTGACGAACTCCTTCAGATAGTAGTTCCGGTCCAGCATGAAGGTGTTGATGATGATGCCCTTCTTCGTGAGGCGCTTCACCTCCTTCAGCGTCTCGCGGATGGTGATGGGGCTGGGCGGGTAGGCGAAGTAGGATCGGCCTCGCTCCAGGTGCGCGGTCGGCTCGCCGTCGGAGATCATGATCACCTGGCGCGTACCGACCTTGTGCTTGGCCAGGAGCTGCTGCGCCAGCATCAGGGCATGGTGCATGTTCGTCCCCAGCACAGATTCGTCCCAGCGCACGAAGGGCAACTCCTCCGCCTTCAGCTCTCGCGCGTAGGCCGAGAAGCCGATGATGTAGAGCTTATCGCGGCTGAACTGCGTCGTGATCAGGTTGTGGAGCGCCAGCGCCACCTTCTTCGCCGCTTGAAAGCTGCCCCGCAGCGCCATCGACCAGGAGAGATCCACCATCATCACCGTGGTAGTCTGCGTGAGCTCCTCTGAGCGGTAGATCTCGAAATCGGCAGGCTCGATGTTCACCGGGACGCCCGGCCCCTCGCGCTGGAGAGCGTTCATGATCGTCTTGTCCAGCGCAAGATGGAACGGCTCGCCGAACTCGTACAGCTTCGTGTCGTCCGTCCGCTCGCCGCCGATGCCGGGGTTGTGCAGCGGGTGCCGGCCGAAGGCATCCTTCTTGAGCCGGGAGTAGATCTCGCCCAGCGCCTTCTGGCCGATCTTGCGGGTGCCGCGAGGCGTCATCTCCCACGCGTTCCCCTTACGCCGGATGTAGCCTGCCTCCTCCAGGATCTCGAGGAATTGGCGAAGCTGGTCGAGCGTCTGCTGCGCCTCGTCGCCCAGGATCTCGCGCAGCTTCTCCTCGTCGATCTCGTCGATATCGCCGCCGTACTGGGTGCGTTCGAGTTGGTGCTCCAGATCGTCCATGTCCTGCATGCGGTCCATGAGACGCATCGCCTCGTTGAGGTCTAGCTCCTCATCGCCGCGGAAGGGGTACTGGTTGCGCATATCGCGCATGGGGTAGAGGAGTTCAAGGTTGGAGGCCAGCTCCGAGAGTTCGGCTTGAAGGGCTGGATCGCCCACCTTATCCATGAGCAGGTCCTGAAGCTGCTGTCGCATCTCCGGAGGCAGGCTGTCGAGCAGGTTCTGCACGCCCGCCGCCTGCTGCTGCATCTGGGCGACCAGCTCCTCCAGCGACTGAGGCGGGTTCGGGCCGAAGAGATCGCCGTACTGCTCCATGAACTGCTCGAAGTTCGTTTCGCCGCCCGCCATCTGCTCGGAGAGCATCTGGTTCAGGTCTTCCACCATCTGCTTCATCCGCGCCATATCTTCCGGCGACATATTGGCGATCTGCTGGGTGATGTCCTTGAAGAAGGTCTCCATCATCGCCTTCTTCAGCATCTCCATCAGCTCCTGGAATTTATGTTGAGCCTCAGGATCCATGAACTCGTAGTTTTGCAGCTCCTTGATCCTGCCTGGCGTGTCCTCGGGCAGCCCTTCGAGGAACTGCTGCTTGCGCTGCGCGATGCTGTTCAGCAGCTCGGCGAACTGCGACTGGTCGTCGCTCGATGGCTGCCCTTGGGTCGCCTCGGCGCCTTCGGCCGTTGGTTGAGCGCCCCCGCCGGCCTCGCCCTGCTCCGGCTCGCCTGACGCTTCGGGTGGCTGGACGCCTTCGGCCGAAGGTTGGCCGCCGGCATCTGTCTTGCCCTGCTGCTCGAGCGCCTCGCGGAGGCGACGGTCGAGGGTGGCGCTCTCCATGGAGAGGATCTCCTTCAGGCGCTTCTCGATGTCCTCGAACGCGGAGCCGAGGTTGTACTGGTCTAGCGTGGAGCGGCGTTGCTGGCGAAGCTGCTGGAGCAGGTCACGCAGCCCCTGGAGGCGTTGGCCCATCGGGTCGCGCATGCCGCGCTGGAGGAGGTTGCGCAGGGCGTGCTGCAGGTCCCCGAAGTTCATCAGGTCGTCGGTGAGAGCCTCCAGCACTTCGTCTGGATCGAGCGACGGGATCTCCTGTGTGCCGTCCCACTCCGAGTAACGAAAGGAGAACATGCTCAATCCTCCAGGCGCCAGGCGTCTTCGTGCCATTCGCCTTGTGTTGGGAGCCACCGGTATATACGGCCACCGAGCTCCTCAGGTGTGGCAAGCTTCTGCTGAACTACTGGGATCCAGTCGGCATGAGTGAACCCTTTTGTCTCTACGTCTACCAAGATTCCCGCATGCGCTCTGTCTACTACGTTCAGCATCTTTAGCGTCGTCCACAGCCTGTGAAAGTACTGAAAGTCCCTTTTGTCCAGCGTAAGTATGATTCTCTGGTCGGCAAGCGCTTCACGGAAGTGCCACGCATCTGTTCTGCCCTGGCCCGCATCTGGTGCATAGATGACGTCATGTCCAGATTCACGAAGTGCCGGGACGAGGCTCAGGTTCTCATCCACGTAGAGGCGCGCCATGAGCTAGGCTTCGGCTTCCTCCTCAAGCTTCCGGTCAATTGCGTGTTTGCTCTTCTCGTAGTACCAGCGGGCGGCCTCGACATCGTCACGCGTTACCGTCATCGGATAGCGCTGCAGCAACGTACCCACGTCATCATCACACAGCTGGAGCCAATTGATCACCATCCACACCTTGATGCCCGCGTCACCTACCCGGACATTTAGCGGACTGGGGTACGTGGGATGCCTGTACGCGTCCAGGGTCCACGCTTTGCCGCGACCGGCCAGGGGCGCGTCTTCCACTATTCTCCCAGTCGGCTCGTCAGGAGTGTAGTAGGTGTAAGTCTGCCGAAGCGCCTGCCTAACCATGATCACGTCCCATTCTCGAACTACCCCCGGTACTGTGTCCGGCCACCCACCGTGTCCTTGTTCAGCCGCTTGTTCAGGTGCAGACCCTCCAGCGTAAACTCTACCGCTGAAGCGATTGCCGGCCTGCTCCGGCCCGCGCCCAGCTTCTCCGCCGCCGCGTCCAACCCCTCCACCTGCTTCATCAGCTTGACGTAATCCGCTGAGGGCGTCTGATCGCCCACCTCCACCGCGTGGCCGGCCTTGAACTTGGCCACCACCGTCTCCAGCTCGGCCAGGCTGAAGTAGCGGTTGAACACGGCCAGCACGGCCCCTTGGATCAGACGGTCTATGATCTGCTCCTCGTGCCCCTCCTCCACCGTCTCAAACTCCAGCTTGCCGCTGATGGCGGGCACCAGGTAGGGCAGATCGCTTATGCGGGGTACGATCTCCTTCTCCTTGAGACGGATCGCGCGGCGAAAGGCGTTGGCCAGCAGCGCTTCGTAATCCGCGATAGAGGCGCGGACGGAGACCCCGGAGCGCTGGTTGATGTCCGGGCTGCGGCGGGCCAGCCGCGTCACCTCCGCCACGATCTCTTTCATGTAGGCCGGCACGTTGACGGGGTGATCATCGTCATCCTCGAAGCGGGAGCGCTCCTGCTCCATGATCGCGATCTCCTCCTCCACGTTCTTCGGGTAGTGGGTGCGGATCTGGGCGCCGTAGCGGTCCTTGAGCGGCGTGATGATGCGGCCGCGGTTGGTGTAGTCCTCCGGATTGGCGGAGGCGACGACGAAGACGTCCAGCGGCAGGCGTATGCGGTAGCCGCGGATCTGCACATCGCGCTCCTCCATGATGTTGAGCAGCCCCACCTGGATGCGCTCAGCCATGTCCGGGAGCTCGTTGATGCAGAAGATGCCCCGGTTGTGCCTGGGGATCAGCCCGTAA
>JACZYW010000144.1 GCA_022570885.1 Chloroflexota bacterium
ATCTCACGCTGCGCACGGCCGGCACCATCGCCATCGCCGACGACGGCAGCGTCTACATCCCGGAGTCCGTCCCGCCGGGCGAGGTGCTCCGCTTCTCGCCGCCGTTCCCAACCGGGCCGGACGAGTGCGACACCGTACCGCTCAACCGCTCGACGTTCATTGATGGAGGCCCGGCGTTACAGACTCCCTTTGGCATTGTCCAGGCGCCGAACGGCAACTGGTACGTGTCCAGCGTGCTCCTGCCGGAGCCGATGATCAACGAGTACGACTCGGACGGGAACTTCGTGCGCACGATCGTGGCGGGTGGCACGGGAGGAACGCCGGCCGGCCTGGCGCTGGGCTCGGACGGGACGCTCTACTACGCGGACCTGGCGATCGTCGAGCGTCCTCCTGGCTCAGCGGTCCCCTTCGGCCCGGCCGCCGGAGAGGGGACGGTGCGCAGAGTCACCTTCGATGAGAACGGCGAGCCTTCGTTGCCGGAGATCATCGGCAGCGGCCTCAACTTCCCCGATGCCGTATCGGTCGTGCCGCTACCCTAGCAGCACAAGGCGAGGAAGGTAAGGCACAGTGGACGTCCTGCGAACTCCGGACGAACGCTTCGATAACCTGCCCGGCTACAGCTTCGAGCCGCACTACGTCGACGTCGACGGGCTGCGGATGCACTACGTGGACGAGGGGCCGCGCGACGCGGCGCCCGTCCTGCTGCTCCACGGCGAGCCGTCGTGGTCGTACCTCTATCGCAAGATGATCCCGGTCATCGTCGAAGCCGGCAACCGTGCGATTGCGCCGGACCTCATCGGCTTCGGCCGCTCGGACAAGCTGGCCAATCGCGAGGACTATAGCTACCAAGCGTACGTCGACTGGACGGCATCGTTTGTCGAACAGCTCGACCTGCGCGAGATCACGCTGGTTGCGCAAGACTGGGGCGGTCTGATCGGCCTGCGCATTGCGACCGAGCACTCCGACCGCTTCGCCCGCATCGTCGCGGCGAACACCATGCTGCCGACAGGCGACCAGCCGCCCGGCGAGGCCTTCTTGCGCTGGCAGAAGTTCTCGCAGACCGCGCCTGAATTCGACGTTGGCCGGATTCTTCAGGGCGCTACGGTGACGACGCTGCCCGACGATGTCGTCGCCGCGTACGATGCGCCGTTCCCGGACGACACGTATAAGGCGGCTGCGCGCCAGTTCCCGGTGCTCGTGCCGACCTCGCCCGACGATCCGGCGGCGGCCGCGAACCGGCGGGCGTGGGAGGTGCTGGAGCAGTGGGAGAAGCCGTTCCTGACCGCCTTCAGCGACTCCGACCCGATCATGCGGGGAGGCGACCGCATCTTCCAGTCGCGCGTGCCGGGCACGAAAGGCCAGCCGCACACGACGATCACCGGCGCGGGCCACTTCCTGCAAGAGGACAAGGGCGAGGAGCTGGCCCGCGTCGTCGCCGATTTCATCGCGGGCAGCTAGCCTCAGTCAGACAGCGCCTGTATCGCTGGCCGAAACGGCCGGACTCGAACCGGCGGCCTCCTGGACCTGCGGTCGTATCGTCGAGTCGCCTCACCGCCACCTGCGCCGCCTCCGCTCCCCTCGGCATAGCCAGCGAATAGCGTGCGCTCGACGGGGTTGACAAGCTACAGTAGCGAGCTATACTAAGGTTCGACTGGTGGTTCGATAGCCCTTCAAGTGTTGCCCCGCTCAACCCTTGTCGTCCTTCGAGTTCTGGCGTCCGGCTGAGACTCCCTCGAGTTCAGTTGGCGCGCGCTCAGATCGAAGTCCGGCGGTACAAGGGCCTGAAAGGGGGAGCAGGGATGTCTACGCGTTCGGCTTCGCGAAAAGGTGACCGTCTTCTAAAGCTTGTTCTTGCCCAGCGAGCGCTGGTCCGCGCAAGAGCGCTCAGGCCGGTGCTACCGCTCATCATGGCGGCCCTGGTGGCGCTGATCTTCACCTGGGGCAGCGGGCTCGATAGCACGCAGGCGGGGCCGGTCAACGCCGTAGCTAAGCAGATCACGGCCACGCAAGACCTGATCGACGGGCCCCAGAGCCGAGGCCGGTTGGGGGACTTCCTGCTCTCCAACGGCGAGATCCAGGTGGTGATCCAGGACATCCAGCGGAACCTGATGACCGTCGGCACGTTCGGCGGACAGATTCTCGACGCCGATCTCGTGCGGGCCGTGGGTGATCCGGAGCGCGATAGCTTTGAGGAGTGGGCCTTCGGCATTAACACCGAGAACACGGCCCACTACACGAGCATCAGCATCGTCAACGATGGCTCCAACGGCCAGCCTGCGATCATTCGCGTGAGCGGTGTCGACGACCTGCTCGACTTCATCAACCCAAGCTCGCAGATCGCCGGCTTCGGCTTCTCGCTGCCGACCCAGTTCGACGACGTTGACCTGCCGGTCGAGATCACGACGGACTACATCCTCGCTCCGAACGACAACTTCGTTCGCGTGGAGACCACTGTCACCAATACCGACCTTGTTACCCCGGTGGAGACGTTCTTCACCGATCTCATGGCCGGATCATCGGGTCCAGTTGAGCTCTTTGTGCCGGGGTATGGCTTTGGGGAGCCGTTGATCGCGGATGCGTGCGCCCTCTGCAACTTCATCGCCTTTAGTGGCGAGGGCCAGTCCGCAGGCGTCTCCTACGGCTACATCCATGACATCCCTAATTCAACGACATTCTCGACGAGTGGCGTCTCCATAGCCCTTCTGGGCGATTCGGTCATCGGCGCGCTGCTTGGCCTCACACCGCCGAACTACGTTATCGCCCCCGGAGGTCAGGTCACCGTCACTCGTTACTTCGCCGTCGGCGATGGCAGCGTCGGGTCGATCGTCGATATCCGCAACCAGATCCTCGGCCTCACTACCGGCACCATCAGCGGGACGGTGACCAGCGGCGGCTCGCCTGTGGAGGGCGCAGACGTCGTCGTCCTCGGCAACCCAGCCGACGGTCCTGGGACTCCCAAGAACGTCGTCTCTCACTATCGCACCGACGCCAGCGGGAACTATTCGGGTACGCTGCCCCCTGGTGACTATACGCTGCTTGCGAACCTCGAGGGCCACCTCGCCGCCACGCCGAACCCGGCGAGCGTGACAGTAAACGCCGCGGCCACGACGATGCAGAACTTCACGATTCCCGAAGCAGGACGGGTGCGCGTGACGATCGTCGATGAGAGCAGCGCTTCCATCGCAGGAAAGGTCTCGTTCATCGGTTTCGATCCGTATCCAGATCCCCAAAACGTTCCGGGCGATACGGGGCTCTTCGGCGACATCTTCGCAGACCGTCTCCCCTATGGCGTGGCGAAGGTGACCTTCGTCGACCAGACGGGGGACTCAGGAGAGTTCTTCCTGGAGCCGGGCGATTACCGCGTGGTCGTCTCTCACGGCCTGGAGTACTCGATCTTCGAGCAGAACATCACGGTCACGGCCGGCGCGCTCACCACGGTCGACGCGCAGATCGCGCGGGTCATCGATACGACTGGTTTCGTTTCGGGCGACTTCCACGTCCACGCGACCAACAGTCCGGACGGTGAGGTGACGAACGACGAGCGGGTCATCTCGGTGCTCGCGGAAGGTGTCGATTTCTTCACCCCGACCGACCATCAGTTTCGGACGGACTTCGCGCCCGTGATTGCGTCCTTGGGCGTGGGCAGCCTCGTCTCCTTCGCCCCAGGCAGCGAAAATACGACGCCTGACTATGGACATTTCAACGCCTGGCCGATGACGATCGACCCGGCGCAGGTGAACGGCGGCGCCCTGGACTGGGCGAAGGCGGCGCCGGCCGGCCAGGACTTCCCCAGCTTCGGCAACTACATGATGCCGCCGGCGGAGATCTTCGCCAACCTGCTGGCAGACCCAGGCGTGAACACGGTGCAGATCAACCACATCGACTCGTTCTTCGGCCCGGACGGACTGGCCGTGGACACTGGACTCATACCGCCGCAGCACACCGCGGATGCCGCCTCGAAGCGGCTCGATCCGTCCATCCCGAATCTCTTTAGCGATGCCTTCACGGCTATGGAGATCTGGGAGGGTACCAACCGCGGGGACATTGCCAACCGTCTCATCGGCCGCAACCTGGGCGATTGGTTCAACTTGATCAACCAGGGCATCGTCCGAACGGGACTCGCCGTATCGGACACGCACCAGCAGATCATCAAGCAGGCTGGCTTCCCGCGGACGATGGTCGCCTCGCCGACCGATGATCCGGGAGCGCTAGGCGCGATTGCCGATACGATGGCGGCGAACGTGAACGCCGGCAGGGCCATCGGCACCAACGCGCCCTTCGTTCGCGTGACGACCGCTGCGGCCTCGACCGGCGAGAACGGCGGCCTCGCCCTCGGCCTGCCGACGATGATCGCGACGACCAACGGCAATGCGACCATCACCGTCGACATTCAGAGTCCGCTCTGGGCGGAGTTCGACCAGGTGGAGTACTACATTAACCAGGTGCCGACCCCGGATGACTACGATTCCGACCCGTCGACGCCGCCGTTCTATCGAGTGACGCCCGATGTGGTTCAGACGGCCGGCGTGGACTTCACGGTGAACACCGTGAACGACTTCCCGCTGATCCCCGGGGCGGGCCACCTGGAAGCTACCACCTCGCTCAAGCTGAGCGGCTTGGCGGTTGATACCTGGGTGGTGGTGCTCGTTCGCGGGACGGACGGCGTCTCCCGGCCGCTCTTCCCCGTGGTGCCGAACGACCTCGACGCTACGACGAACACGACGCTGGCCGGTCTGATCGACGGCAACCTCGGCGAGGATGGGGTGTCGGCCACGGCCTTCACCAACCCGGTCTTCATCGATGTGAACGGGAATGGCGTCTTCGATCCGCTAAGCGCTCAGGCCGTTGGCGGCGTCTCGATTGACCTAGATGTGGATGGACTGCCGCTAGAGGCGCCAGACTCCTCGGGCAGGAACGCCGGCCTGATCGCCGGCATCGTGGCAGCTATCGCGGTGGGCGCGGCGACGCTGGGCGGCGCGGCCTGGTACGGGCGGAGGCGCTGGGCGAAGTAGCTCCAGGCCACGACGCGCCACCCGTACCACCTAGTCGCCACGCTCCTGCTGGCCGACGCCCTGACTGCCGTCGTAACGGTGCTGGTGCTGGAGCGGACGGTGCTCGCCTAGCCCGGAGAAGAGACGCTCTAGGTGAAGTAGCGAACGCGCCTAGCTGCCCTTGAACTGGGCCGGCCGCTTCTCCAGGAATGACTTCACGCCCTCCTTGAAGTCATCCGTGCCGAAGAGGGGTAGGAGCTGTAGATAGACGTGGTGGACGTTCGCCTCGAACGTCTCCTCCAGGCCCAGGCGCATCATGCGTTTGGTCGCCTGCACCGCCAGCGGCGCGTTAGCGGCGATCTCGTCGGCCCACTCGCGGGCGACGGGCATCAGCTTATCCGGCTCCACGACGATGTTCACCAGCCCCATCTCCAGCGCCTCGTCCGCCGAGAGCACGCTGCCCTTGAAGGCCACCTCGGCCGCCTTGGCCCAGCCGATGAGGCGCGGCAGCAGCCAGCTACCACCGCTCTCCGGAAGGATACCGCGCTTCGTGAAGACTGCAGCGATGCTGCTCGCTGTCGAGGCGATCCGGATGTCGCAGCCCAGCGCAATGTCCATACCGTAGCCGGCGGCAGGGCCGTTCAGCGCACAGATGACCGGCTTGTCCGTAGTGTGGAGAACGATCGGTGGACTATTTGCCAGGTCAAACCTGACAGGCAACCCCCCGCCGTTCCCGCTGCCGATGCCCGTTCCCGCCATCAAGTCCTTCAGGTCCAGCCCGGCGCAGAAGCCCCGGCCGGCGCCGGTGAGGATGATCGCCCGAACGTCCTGATCGGCATCGGCGTCACGGAAGACCCGGCTGATCGATTCCAGCATAGGGGCGCTGATGGCGTTCAGCCGTTCGGGCCGGTTCAGCGTAATGGTGGCCACGTGGCCGGACTTCTCATAGAGCAGATCGGTGTACTCGGACATGAAGGTTCCTCCTGGGCTGCGAGTCGAAGTTCTGCGGCGGGAAAAGTGTAGCATGAAGGCAGCAGCGTTGCTAGGCTACGCCAGAGCCAGCGCCATCACTAGCCCGACCAGGATCGTGAGCTTCTTCATGCTGCCGAGACCATTAAGAACGTCACGGCTCGTGCATCCGCCTGCAAAGCGGGCAGCGGTGCGGCTCCCGCAGGTAGCGCTCTATGCGCCAGCTTGCTCAGCGACGAACGCGAGCCTGATCGCCGGCATCGTGGCAGCTATCGCGGTGGGCGCGGCGACGCTGGGT
>JACZYW010000015.1 GCA_022570885.1 Chloroflexota bacterium
CAGTCCGTCCGCGCCGCCGCAGGAGAAGAGGCCGTCGATCTCCTCGCGGTCGATGCCCGCGTCCTCCACCGCGCGAACGGCGGCCTGGGCGTGCAGCTCGTGGGCGGTCTTGTCGGGTACCGTCCCGAAGTCCGACTCGGCGACGCCGACGATGGCGATCTTGTCGCGAGACGTTCTAGCCACGTGGCAGGCCCAGCCCTCGCGTAGCGATGATGTTGCGCTGGATCTCGTTACTGCCCGCGTAGATCGTCGCGGGCACGGCGATCATGTAGCTCTCCGGCATCTCACCATCGTACGGCGCTTTCGGCTCCTCGGGCAGGAGCTGGCCGGCCAGCCCCAGCATCTTCACGCCGAAGTTGGCCATGCGTTGCAGCAGGTCCGACTGGAAGACCTTCATCGCCGATCCTTCGTGCGAAGGGGTCTGGCCCTTCGCCTGCATGTCGCCGATGCGATAGCTGAGGCAGCGGCCCACGTGGTTGTCGATCATCAGCTCCGCCAGGCCCAGCCGATACTTCTCGCGTATGCGCTGCGGGCTGCCGCGCAGGTGATCCAGCATCGTCTCCAGCGTGCGCCGTTGGGAGGCGAAGCCGATGATGCCGCTGCGCTCGAAATCGAGCAGCGTCATCCCCACGTACCAGCCGCGGTTCTCCTCGCCTACCAGAGCCTCCTTCGGCACCCGCACGTTATCGAAGAAGACGTCGTTGAAGTGGTGCCGGTTAGCCATGTGGATCATCGGCTGCACGGTGATGCCCGGCGTCTTCATGTCCAGGACGAAGAAGCTGATCCCCTTGTGCTTGGGCGCATCAGGGTCGGTGCGGGCCAGGAGGAACATCCAGTCGGCGTGGTGCGCCTCCGAGGTCCAGCTCTTCTGTCCGCTGATGATGTAGTCGTCCCCGTCGCGCACAGCGCGGGTCTGGAGACTGGCGAGGTCGGAGCCAGCGCTGGGCTCGGAGAAGCCCTGGCACCAGATCACCTCGGCGCTGGTGATACCCGATAGGTGCTCGCGCTTCTGCTCTTCCGTGCCATGCACGATCAGCGTCGGGCCGAGCAGGCCCACGCCGAGCACGCGGGTGCCCGTATCGGGCGGCCCTGCGTAGCCGAACTCCTCGTTGAAGACCATCTGCTCGTAGATGGTCGCGCCCAGGCCGCCATACTCCTTCGGCCAGCCAGGCGCGATCCAGCCGCGTTCGGCCAGCTTCTTGTTGAACGCCATCGCTTTCTCGAAGGCGTTCTCCGACACGACGAGACCACCGATGCTGCCCACGCGGTCGACCGGGTCCAGCTCCGGCATATGCTCCTGGAGAAACTGTCGCACCTCGCTGCGCAGCTTCTCTTCCGCCTCACTGAACCTGAAATCCATAGGTCTCCCCCATCTGCGAACGTAGGTGTGGTATTGCCTTACTGAAACGCCGCGCCATTATAGCGCGGTTGCGCGCGCGCGCGCTATCGGCCTGCCGAAGATTGACAGCGCACCGTTCACCTTGTACATAAAGAGGTGCTTGCGTGCTGGCCACGAAGAAGGAGGAGCATGGCGGACGATATTGACCCGGGGAAAGAGGAAGGTATCTACCAAGCGATCTCCCTTGCGCGTGAGCTGGATCTCAACGCCGCCGACTTTCCTGAGCGAGAGTTCGAGATCTACCGCCTGCTCCGCGAGTACCTGCCTATCGCCCGCACCGAGATGCCCGGCTCGGGCATCCTTGAGGGAGAATCCAAACTAGGCTGGTTCCTCTCCCGCGACGAAGACGTGAACTATGTCTTCCGGCAGCCCGAGCTCTTCTCGAGCAAGATGGGCTTCGACTTCATCCCGCAAGCGGTCGATCCGCCTGAGCATACCGAGTACCGAAAGATCCTCAACCCAATGTTCTCGCAGGATGAGATGACTCCGCTGGAGCCACACATCCAGGAGTTCGCCAGCGAGCTGCTCGACAAGATGCTGACGAAGGACGAGTTCGACTTCGTCAAAGAGTTTGCGGAGCCGTTCCCGACGATCATCTTCTGCCAGCTTATGGGCTTCCCGCTGGAGGACTATCCGAAGTTGATGAGGTGGACGAACATCTTCATCCATAGCTCCACAGCCGGAAAGGCGGAGGAGTTCGGGCTCGAAGCCGCGGACGAGGAGGGGCGCCGGAACCCGAGGCGGTGCGCGAGCTCATGGTTTCGGCGGGAGCGGAGGTCTACGCTTACTTCGGCGGGCTCATCGAGGAGCGCCGAAAGAACCCGGGCGACGATATCGTCACCGAGCTCGTCCAGGCCCGCTACGAAGGCGACCGCCCGCTCGCGGATGACGAACTGTTCAAGATCCTCCACCTGCTCATGCTCGCCGGCCTGGACACCGTCACCAGCTCGCTCAGCTACATCATGCTCTACTTGGCGGAGCATCCCGAGAAGCGGAGTGAGTTCATCGAGCTCATGGACGACCCGGCCCGCGTCGGCCCCGCTGTCGAGGAGATGGTGCGCTTCACCGCGATCGTCAGCCCCGCGCGCAGGGTGACCGAGGACTGCCCGTATCGAGGCTCCAGTTCCACGAAGGGGACGTGGTCATGCTCTCGACGCCTTCCGCGAACCGAGACCCGCGCGTGTTCGAGAACCCTGACGAGATGATCTTCGATCGTCACCCCAATCCCCACGTCGGGTTCGCCGTCGGCCCCCATCGCTGTTTAGGCATGCACCTCGCCCGGCGCGAGCTGAGGATCGCACTGCAAGAGATTCACCGGCGGATGCCGGAGTACACTATAGCTCCCGACAAGAAGCCCCAGATCTATGGCGGGGGAGTGAAGGGCGTCACCTCGCTGCATCTGGCTGTGCAGCAGGCGTCGTCGTAAGCCTTTCAACGTCAGTATCGAGTGAATCAGGAGGTGGCAAGAGATGCGACTAGAGGGTAAAGCAGCGATAATCACCGGCGCGGCGCGGGGCATCGGCCGAGAGTATGCTCTGCGCTTCGCGCAAGAAGGCGCGTCTGTCGCCATCGTCGATTTGCTAGAGGATGAGGCACAGAAGACCGCGAAGCTCATCGAGGACGCCGGCGGCAAAGCCCTCGCCATCGGCGCCGACGTCACGAGCGAGGAGCAGATGGCGGCGGCGGCGGAGCGCACCGTGAAAGAGCTCGGCCGGATCGATGTGCTGATCAACAACGCTGCCCTCTACGGCGACCTGAACATAGTTGACCAGTCGATCGAGTACTTCGAGAAGGTGCTGCACATCAATATCCTGAGTGTCGTCATCTCCTCCCGCGCGGTCTACCCGTCCATGAAAGAACAGGGCAGCGGCTCCATCATCAACATCGCCTCGACGGCTGCCTATCCCCTGCCGATAAAGATGCCGCCCGGTCTCCCCATCATCCCCATCAGCGGCTACGCTGTCTCGAAGGCGGCAGTGATCAATCTCACGAAATCGATGGCGGTAGCCGTGGGCTCCTCGAACATTCGCGTGAACGCCATCGCCCCGGGCGTGACGATGACCCAAGCCACCAAGGATGTGGTGCCGGACTTCGCGATGGAGAGCCTTACGAAGGCCGCAGCCCTGGAGGGAGCCCTTGAGCCCACCGACTTGACTGGGACCGCAGTCTACCTTGCGTCCGAAGATAGCGCGCACATGACCGGCCAGATACTCGTGGTGGATGGCGGTCTGGTGATGGTGGGCTAGGGCGGTATCGTGAGAGTTCGGGTCGATCGCGAGCGGCGTCAGGGCCACAACCGCTGCTCGATGGTCTGCCCCGAGGTGTACAAGATCGACGACGAGTCGTACGCTTACGTCGAACAGGAAGAGGTCCCTGCGAATCTAGAGGAGCAGGTGCGTCGCGGCGCCGAGGTCTGTCCCGAGCAGGCCATCGTCGTCAGTGAGTGACGCAGCGGTTCGCCAGGAAGGGTAGGAGGAAGCGATGGTGACGACGGTAGACAAGCCAACGGCGTATCAGATGTACGTCGAAGGTCGCTGGCTTGACGCGCAGGGCGGCCAAACGTTCGATGTGGTCAACCCGGCCACGGAGGCGGTGATCGGCAGCGCGCCCGACGCCGGCACGGAGGAGATGCGACAGGCGATCGCGGCGGCGCGAAAGGCCTTCGACGAGGGCCCCTGGCCGAAGATGTCGCCCCGCGATCGAGGGCGCATCATCCAGCAGATCGCCGATGGGCTTTCGGCGAAGAAAGAGCGGCTGCGAGAGCTGCTGATCGCGGAGATCGGCGGCGCCCAGCCCTTGATGAGCATCCAGTTGGATGATCCCATCCAATGCATGCACTACTACGCCGAGTTGGCGCCGAAGATCGACTTCGAAGAGCAATTCCCTCCGCTGATCCAGGAGACCCCGCTCGGCCCAACCGCGACGCAGATGCTGGTCTACCGGCAACCGGCCGGCGTCGTCGGGGCGATTACCACCTGGAACTTCCCCCTGTACGTCCTGATCCAGAAGCTCGGCCCCGCCTTAGCGGCCGGCTGCACGCTGGTGATCAAGCCTCCGCCCTACGCGCCGCTCATCCACCTGGAGGTCGCCAAGATCATCGACGAGACCGATTTGCCTAAGGGCGTCGTGAACGTCGTCACCGGCGCAGGCCCCGAGATAGCCGAGGAGCTCGTCGCCAGCCCGCTCGTCGATAAGATCTCGTTCACCGGCAGCGTCGAGATCGGCAAGCGCATCGCGGCGGCGGCGGCGAACAACCTGACGCGGCTGCACCTGGAGCTGGGCGGCAAGTCGGCCTGCATCGTGCTCGACGACGCCGACCTCGACGCAGCCGTGCCCGGCATGGCCAGCCCGTCCTTCTTCCAGGCGGGGCAGGCCTGCGCGGCTACCACTCGCTGCCTGGTGCCGGCCGGCCTGTACGACGCGGCGATGGAGAAGATGGTGAGCTTCGTGCAGAAGCTGAAGGTCGGCGACCCGGCCGACCCAGCCGTGCTGGTGGGCCCGCTCATCCGCGAAGCGCGGCGAACGGCTGTCGAGGAGTACATCCGCATCGGCCAGGAGGAAGGGGCTACCCTGGCTACCGGCGGCAACCGCCCTGCCGATCTGGACAAAGGCTACTTCCTGGAGCCGACGATCTTCGGCGACGTGCGAAACGACATGCGGATCGCTCGAGAGGAGATCTTCGGGCCGGTGCTCGCCGTCATCCCGTACAGCGACGTAGACGAGGCGGTCAAGATCGCCAACGACTCGTCGTACGGATTAAGCGCCCGCATCGTGACCAACAACACGGCGAAGGGGCTACAGGTGGCGCGCCGCCTGCGCACCGGTTCGGTCATGATCAGTGGCGGCATTAGCGGGCCCGGCGCCAGCACGTTCATGGTCGCCCCGTTTGGCGGCTTCAAGGAGAGCGGCATCGGCCGCGAAGGCGGCAAATACGGCGTCCTGGAGTACACCGAAATACAGACGATCGCCTGGTAACGGTGGATCACGCGTAGCATCGTGGTTGACAGAAGGCTCCAGAGCGCCAATAATCGTGTGGCAGCACTAATGGAACTGGTACATCCCTATCGCACCAGGCCCTCGTAGGAGGGGTCTAGGCAGAGGAGGTTCGTGTCATGATCAAGCGGCTAAGAGTTTGGTGGATCGTTGGAGTGCTCCTGACAGCGCTTCTTGTGGGCGCTGCATGCACCAGCGATGACGATGTCGATGACGATGGCGAAGACGCGACCGCTACTTCCGCGCCGACGAACGGCGAAGCGGCCACGGCCACGCCGTTCACCGGCACGATCCTCACGCCCGAGGATGTGCTGCGGAAGGACGGCACTGCGACGAAGGAGGTCGAGATCGAGTGGGGCTGGATGTTCGAGTTGAGCGGCCCCCCGCAAATCCAAATCTTCGCCACGGTAACCGGCGACGGCGTGCTCTTCGCCGTTCAGGAGATCAACGACGCCGGCGGCTTCCAGATAGGCGATACGATCTACACGATCAAGCTCCTGGAGCACGACACCGAGTCTGACCCCAACAAGACCATCGGCATCACGAGGCAGTTGATAGTCGACGACGAAGTGAACGTGATTTGGGGGCCCGCCAGCTTCGGAGAGGCGGAGGCCACGGTGATCACGCAAGCTGAGCAGGTGCTCCATCTCTGCGCCTGCCAGGACCGCGGGTTGACCTCCCTCAGCAGCGTCGAGAAGGCAGCCGGCGAGTCACACTGGGCCTTCCAGACCCTACCGCTGGTAAGCCGCTTCTTCCTGCAAGGCGCGCTCAATGTGAAGGAGGACCACCCGGAGTACGAGAGAGTGGCCATCATCTGCATCGACTCCGAGATCGGCCGGAGCATCTGCGAGTTGTACGAAGAATCTTATTCGGCCGCCGGTTTTGAGATCGTGGGCGTAAAGGTCTTTCCGCCCGGCACGAGCGACTACACTCCCCTGCTGACCAACCTTAAACAGCAGAACCCCGATATCCTGCTCAATTTCGACGACCCAACGGCTCAGCTCAACATCCTCGGCCAAGCCCTGGATATGAATGTGGCGTCTTCGTACAACACCTCCCTACCCCCTGACATCGTGCAGGCCGCGTTCGGCGACCGTCTGGAGGGTAAGGAGGTGACCGCCGGTGGTATCCCCCGTCAGGCCACGGTGCCGACCTCTGAAGCGGCGGCGGCCTACTTCGAGCGCTACGCCGAGTTCAGCGGCGGCGAGTTGCCTCTCGCCTCCTTCGTCTCACTGCTCAGCTATGACTTCGTCTACATGCTGGTCGCCGCCATGCAGCAGGCCGGCACGGTGGAGGACACGACGGCTATCGCCGACGCGCTGGAGACGATCCACTACGCCGGTGCCGCTGAAGACGACATCTACTTCAACGAACAGCATTTCTCCGTCATCGGCAGCGACGGGTGTATCGTTCGGTTCGAGCAACCTATCGAGTGCTCCCACGACGCTCCGGTGAGGGACTGAGCGGCTAGCGCTGGAACGTAGGGGGCTGACCTGTCTGGGTGAAAGGCCGTCGGTAGCGGGGTACCTCCCCTTTGCCCACTGCCTGATCCATTGCCATCAGCGAGCTGCTGGGGGGAGTTGGTATCGATGTCACAAGAGCTGAGTGTGTTCATGCAACAGCTCTTTAACGCCCTCACGATCAGCGGCGTCTACGCCCTGGTGGCGCTGGGCATCACCGTCATCTTCGGTCTGACGGGAATCGTCAAGTTCTCCATAGGCGAGCTGCTCACGCTGGGCGCGTTTCTCACGTTCGCATTCTGGGAGGGCGGCACGACGTTCTTCCTAGCCGTACCGCTGGCTGCCATCGCCGTCGGCGGATTCTCTCTCCTGCTGGAGCGCGGCGCCTTTCGCTTCACGCTGGATCAGCCGATCAACGGCTTCATCGTCTCGCTCGGGCTCATCCTCGTGCTCCAGAACCTCATCATCGAGATTTGGGGGGTTGGGTTCAAAGCGCCCATCCGGCCCTTTACGCAGGTTTGGGAGGTAGGCGGGGTCAGCATGCCTGTGCAGCGTTGGTTCGTGGTGTGGGTTGCAGTGGTCATTATCGGCCTGCTTTTCATGGTGTTACGCTATACCAAGTACGGCAGGGCGATGCGGGCTTGCGCCGAAGACCGCGATGCTGCGGCGCTGATGGGCATACCCGTGGCCTTGGTGATCGCCGGTACCTTCGCCCTCGGCGGCGCGCTAGCGGCCACGGCCGGCGGTCTGCTCGCCTCGCTCTTCGCAATCCAGCCGTTCCTGGGCTCCCAGTATCTGCTGAAAGGCTTCGCCGTGGCCCTCGTCGGGGGGCTGGGCAACGTCGAAGGCGCGGTGATAGCCGCGGTACTGGTGGGGCTAACGGAGACGATGGGCTCCGGCTACCTGGCCACGGAGTGGCGCGACGCGTATACATTCGGCCTGTTGATCGCGATCTTGCTCGTCAGGCCGCGGGGCCTCTTCCCGGCGCGCGGGCGTCTGCAAGAGACCCTCCAGTAGGCGTGGCCGAGGACTTGGGGCTTGGTAGCGGTTAGCAGGAGTTTCGCCGGTACGCTTCTCAGGCAATATCCCCCGGCCGATATTCTGACTATTCGGCTGCCGCTGGCGATCCTCCTCGCCCTGCCCCTTCTCGCTCCGATGCTTCTGCCTTCTACCCGCCTGCTCAGTCTGGCGATCACGGCCGCCATCTTCCTCATCGTCGCGAATGGCCTTCACATCGTCTTCGGCTACACGGGTCAGCTCTCGCTGGCGCACACCACGCTCTGGGGCGTGGGCGCCTACACGGCCGCCCTGCTCGCTATCCACTACGGCTGGCCCACCGCAGCGCTCATTCCGGCGGCAGGGATCAGCGCCGCCATCGCGGCGGTGGCGATCGGCATCCCCGCCTTCCGCACCGCGGGCTTCAGCTTCGCGATCATCACCTTCGCCTTCGCCGAGATCCTGCGTACCGTCGCCATCAACTGGCGCGACCTGACAAACGGCGGCGCAGGCCTCATGCTCCGAACGCCGCCCACGTCGATCGGCCCGATCGAGTTCGAGACTATTCGCCATTTGGACAACTTCTACTACCTAACACTGGCCTTCGCCTATCTCAGCCTGGCGGGCGTGTTTCTCATCCGCCAGTCGCGTTTGGGCAGAACGTTTATCGCGATCCGGGAGAACGAATCTCTCGCCAGATCGCTGGGGATCAACGTCTATCTCCACAAACTGATCGCCTTCGGCCTCAGCGGCTTTTTCGCCGGTGTCGCAGGCGTCTTCCTCCTATACAACAACCAGAAGATCGAGCCCGGCCCCCTGAGCCCGTTTAGCGCCTTCTTCACGATCCAGTTCCTGCTGATGATCTTGATCGGCGGGCGCTTTAGCATGCTGGGCCCAACCATCGGAGCGGTCATCGCGGTTTTCGCTCCAGAGGTCATTCGCCCCCTCATAGGCCTTACTCCTCTCGGCGATCTCAGCACGGCGCGGATCCAGATCATCTTCGGCTCTACGTTGGTGCTCACCGTGCTCTTCGCCCCAAACGGCGTTGCCGGCCAGGCGAAGGAGCGGTACGGCGCGCTGGCCGCCGCGCTACAGAAGTTCCGAGAGCGCCAAGGCGGCGCCGCCCCACCAGGGGCAGCCGCAGGAGGATAACGTTGGTTGCTGTACTCACGATCGAGGGATTAGCGAAGAGCTTCGCCGGCGTCCGCGCTCTGGATGGAGTAGATGTCGAAGTGCACGAGGGCGAGATCTTGGGACTGGTGGGTCCCAACGGCTCCGGCAAGACCACCTTGTTCAACTGCGTAACCGGCTTCGTGCGGCCCACGGCGGGAACCGTCTTATGGAAAGGGCGGAACATCACCCAATTGGCGCCTGACCAGATCGCTCGATTAGGAGTGGTACGCACGTTCCAGCAGAAAATGGTGTTCCCCAGAGCAACGGTCCGGGAGAACGTAGAGATGGCCTGGCGCGGCAAACGCGGGGGCGACACCGGCCAGCAATTCAAGAGCTGCGACGACCTGCTCGACTTTCTGGGACTGGCACACCTTAAAGATCGACTTGCGACGGACATCCCCTTCGGCTCAGCACGAAACCTCGGGCTAGGGCTGGCGCTGGCGGCGAACCCCCGGCTCCTCCTGCTAGACGAGCCGGCCGGCGGCCTGAACCAGGACGAGGGTCAAGAGCTGGCGGACCTCATCAGCAAGATTAAGGAGCTCGGGATCACCGTCTGGGTCATCGAGCACGATATGCCGTTCATCATGTCGCTATGCGAGCGCATTATCGTGCTGCACGTCGGCAAGAGGATCGCCGAAGGCAGGCCTGCCGAGGTCGCCAACGACCCGAACGTGATCTCAGTGTTCTTGGGAGAGAAATTTGCTAAAGATTCGGCAACTTAGCAGCTTCTACGGGCCGATCCAAGCCTTGCGAGAGGTCTCGCTTGACGTAGACAGCGGCGAGGCTGTGGCCGTGCTTGGCCCCAACGGGGCGGGCAAATCGACGCTCTTGCGCACGATCTCCGGCTTAGTGAAACCCCGGTCAGGAAGCATTCTGTACCGGGAGCACGAGATCGTCGGACGTAGCACGCACGCCATCGTCAAGCTTGGCATCGTTCATGTTCCCGAAGGCCGCCGAATCTTCACCCAGATGACGGTCTTGGAAAACCTGATGATGGGGGCCTTTACTAGAGATAACAAAAAAGACATCGAGGAACACCTTGAGTTCGTTTACGAGTTCTTCCCGGATCTGGCTGAGAAGCGCCGGCAGTTGGGAGGCGAGCTGAGTGGCGGCCAGCAGCAGATGCTCGCCATCGGCCGCGCGCTCATGAGCGAGCCGTCCCTCCTCCTCCTAGACGAACCTTCCCTGGGCCTCTCGCCCATTATGGTAGAGCAGCTGGGCAAGACGATCACCGCCATCCGCCAAGATCTGGGCATGTCGATCATGCTCGTAGAGCAGAATGCCGGGCTGGCCCTGGAGCTGACCGGCCACGTCTATGTGATGCAGGCAGGACGTGTCGTCCTGAGCGGCGCTACCGACGAAGTCTCCATCGAGGAGATACGCCAGGCGTACTTGGGCGGTGTCTCCAACAGCTAACGGCCGGATGATGTACAGGCGATTGCCACCGAACGGCGCTCCTGATACAATGCACGGCCACTGAACAGCGGAGTGTATACCGAGGGCCGCAAGCGCCATCGGTCAGAAGGAGCAGGGGGTGCAGAGCATGGCGCTGCTAGAAGGTAAAGTCGCCATCGTAACCGGTGCGGGCAGAGGCGTCGGTCGTGGAGAAGCGCTCGCGCTCGCCTCGCACGGGGCCCGCGTGATCGTCAACGACGTCGGCGTCGCCGTCGACGGGTCGGGCGGCGAACAAGGGCCGGCCGAGGAGGTCGTCGAGCAGATCCGCGCGGCCGGCGGCGAGGCGGCTGCTAACTTCGAGAACATCTCGAGCTGGGACGGGGCGGAACGGCTGATCAAGCAGGCGATCGATACCTGGGGCCAGCTCGACATCCTGGTGAACAACGCGGGCATCCTCCGCGACCGGATCATCTGGAACATGACGGAGGAGGAGTGGGACGCCGTGATCAACGTGCACCTGAAGGGCACGTTTTGCACCACGCGGCACGCCGTTGGCCACTGGCGAGCCAAGCACAAGGCGGGAGAGTCGGTCTCCGGCCGCCGCATCATCAACACCGCCTCGGCCGCGATGCTCGGCAACCCCGGCCAGGCGAACTACGCCGCCGCCAAGGGCGCTATCGCCGCGTTCACCCTGACCGTCGCCGTCGAGGTGCAGAGCATGGGCATCACCTGCAACGCGATCCGGCCCAGCGCAGCGACGCGAATGACGCAGGCCGTCGGCGCGGGCCCGCCGCCTGAGAGCTCAGACACATCCGAGGAGTTCAACCCGCGCGACCCCGTCCACGTGGGCGAGTTCGTCTCCTACCTGGCGTCCGACGCCGCGCAGTGGATCTCCGGCCAGGTGTTCTCCGCGTACGGCGATAAGATGCACCTGACGAAGGGGTGGCACACCGTCAACACCATCGAAAAGCCGGGGGTCGGCTGGACCGCTGAGGAGCTGGTCGCGGCGATGCCGAAGCTGGCCGGCATGGCGCCCGTCTCGATGATCGAGCAGTTGGGCTTCGGTTAGGCGCAGGTTCGAGAGAACGGAGGTACCGCCGTGGTCGATTACAGCAGCTACCGGACGATCATCGTCGAGAAGGCGAACAAGGTCGCTACCATCACGCTCAACCGGCCTGATCGCCTCAACGCTATCGGCGACGGCATGCACGAGGAGCTGGAGCACGTCTTCAGCCAGCTCAACGACGACAGCGAGGTGAACGCCGTCATCCTCACCGGCGCGGGTCGCGCCTTCTGCGCCGGCGGCGACATCAGCGGCATGGGGGGCGACGGCGAATCGAAGGAGAGCGCGCCCGCTCCTGCCATCACGATGAGCCGCGGGCCTCGTCGCCTGATCCTGAACATGCTGGAAGTTGAGGTGCCGATCATCACGGCGATCAACGGCGCCGCGGTGGGCCTCGGCGCGACGCTCGCGCTCTTCGGCGACGTGATCATCGCATCCGAGAACGCCCGCATCGCCGACACCCACGTGCGGCTGGGGCTGGTGGCCGGCGATGGCGGCGCGGTGATCTGGCCGCTACTGGTGGGCGTCCACAGGGCGAAGCAGTACCTGCTGACCGGCGACTTCGTCTCTGCCGAGGAGGCGGAGCGCATCGGCCTGGTGAACCAGGTGGTGCCCGCGGAGGAGCTGATGCCGACGGCGCGGGCGCTGGCCGAGCGGTTGGCGAACGGCCCTACCTGGGCGATGCGCTGGACCAAGGCCTCGATCAACAAGCTCATCCGCGAGCGGATGAACCTGATCCTCGACACCTCGCTGGCGTTCGAGGCGCTCAGCACCACGACCGAGGATCACCGCGAGGCCGCGCGCGCGTTCATGGAGAAGCGCGACCCTCACTACACTGGCCGCTAGGCTATCGACGGGTCGAAGTCCATGGCGATGTGCCCGTCCGCCTTCAGCCGCTCGTACTCCTCATCGCTGACGCCTAACAGCTCTCGATAGACGTAGTCGTTGTGCTCGCCCAGGGCCACCGGAGGCTGGTGGACCGTGGCCGGCGTCTCCGGCAAGCGATAGAACGGCGTCGTGAAGCGAAACGTGCCTACGTCGTCGAACAGCCGTTGCGGTTGGTAGATGCCCCGCGCCTGCACGTGCGGGTCGTCGAAGAGGCGCGAGGCCTCGAGCACGGGCGCGGCCGGCACGCCCGCCGCCTGAAGGCGGTGGAAGAGATCGTAGTCGTCGAACCCGCGCGTCCACTCCGCCAGCTTCTCGTCGAGGAGGTCTTGCTCGGCTGCCCGTCCGGCGTTCGTCGCCAGATCGGCCGCGTTCGCCCACGCCGGGTCGCCCATGACCTTGCGCAGGGCCAGCCACTCCTCGTCGCTGGTGACCGTGATCGCGATCCAGCGGTCTTCCGCCTCGGTGGCGTTGCCCGGCGATAGACAGGGGTACACTCCGTAGGGTGCGGCATCGTGAACGGAGCGATTGCCGATTCTGGTCTGGACGTTCCCGTTCAGCGCGTAGTCCATGAACGCCTGGACGAACATGCCCGAGGCGTTCTCTGCCTGGCCGATCTCGATGAGCTGTCCCCGCCCCGTCTTCTTGCGATGCCAAAGCGCCATCATCACCGCAAGCGCCCCCTGGGTTCCCGCGAGGTAGTCTGCCGAATAGATCGCCCGGTTGCTGGATACGTCCAGGTCGCGATAGCCGCGCAGCAGCGTGTGCCCCATCACGCTCTCTAGCTGCGCGCCGAAGGCACGGGCCGAGGCATAGGGCCCGCTCAGCCCGTACGCCGGCATCCGCACCACGATGATCTCCTCGTTCATCTCCCGGAGCCACTCGTAGGTGATGCCGAGCCGCTCGAGCGTTCCCTGGACGGTGTTCTCGATGAAGACATCGGCCTTCGCGACGAGCCGCCCGATGATCTCCAAGCCTTCCGGCCGCCGCCAGTCGACGGTACAGCTCTTCTTGTTGCGGTAGAGCTGGACGAAGAACGGGTGGTAGTTCCAGGGCCGGGGCCCGGGCTCGTTGTTCGGATAGCCGCCGATGATGGCGTCTTGGGTTTGGAGCATCGCCTTCGATGGCCGGGCTATCCCGCCCCGCGTCGCGGGCTGCAAGACATGCGGGTTTTCGACCTTGATCACCTCGGCGCCCAGGTCGGCGAGGAGCATCGTAGCGAACGGCCCGGCCCAGACGACGGAGAAGTCGATCACGCGCACGTCGCTGAGGGGCAGGTGGCCCATCAGCGCACCTCCACCACGCGCTGAGCAGCCAGCTCCTCGATCTCACCGTCCGCGTAGCCGGCCTCGCGCAAGAGCTCCGCCGTGTGCTCGCCGAGGAGCGGCGCTGGCCGCCGCAGCTCCCACGGCGAATCGTTCATGATGAACGGCCGGCCGGGCATCTCGAACGTGCCCATCTCTGGGTGCGTCACCGTCTGCCAGAAGCCGCGCTCGCGGAAGTGCGGATCGTCGAATAGCTCCTGCACCGTGAAGAGCGGGCCGCAGACCACTCGCGCGCGCCGCGCCTCCGCCCAGACCTCGCGCCTCGTGCGATCCATCAGCCAGGCGTAGAAATGGCCGCTGAACTCCTCGACCAGCACCGGGTCGGCGACGGCACGAGGGTCCGCCCACTTGGGATCCTGCGACCACTCAGGGCTACCCATCATGTCCGCCATCCGGTCCAGGAATCGCGCCGCGCCGGTGAACTCGACGTAGCCATCGGCGCAGGGATAGACGCCGCCCAGGCCCATCGCGCTGCCGGCGTGCCGCAGCGGTTTGCGGCCCGAGAACTCGTAGGCGATAGCTGACGCGTGCCGGCGGTCGACGCCGCCCAGATGGCTGTCGGTGATGGCGAAGTCGACGTGCTGGCCGATGCTCTGCTCCCGACCCACCATGCAGGCGGCCATGATCGCGGTCGACGCGGCCGCGCCCGATTCTATCAGCGCCGCCGTGCCGTACATCTTCACCGGCTCGCGCTCGGCCACGCCCATGGTGTAGAGCTCCCCTGCGAAGCCATACAACACCAACTCAGAGCCTTTGTAGTCGCGATAAGGGCCGCTCTGCCCGAAGTTGGAGATGGACACGAGCGGTACGCCGGGCCGCCTGCTGTGGATAAACTCCCAGCCGATGCCCAACGCATCGAGCACGCCCGGCCGAAAGTTCTCGACGACGATGTCCGCGCCGTCCACCAGCCGCGCGAAGATGTCGCGGCCCTGCTCCTGCTGGAGGTCGAGCACGAGCGACCGCTTGTTCGTGTTCAGATAGAAGAACGTCCCGCTCCGCTCGGGATGCTCCTGCTCGTCCTTGAACGGCCCCAGCCGGCGAGCGGGATCGCCGCCGGGCCGTTCGATCTTGATCACGTCCGCGCCGTAGTCGGCGAAGAGCTTGGTGGCGTAGGGGCCGGTGATGTAGTGGGTCAGGTCGAGAATCGTCAGGTCGTCGAGGGGCCCTGCCATCTCATTCTTCCCGCCGAAGCGTGGGCCGAGTCCTCAACTGCGTAGCACGTACTCGCTGGCCTGGTTGCGGGTCGGCTGCAAGAGGAACTGCTGGACATCTTCCATCATTAGCTTCTCGCCCTCCGGCGAATCGAACCGCCGGTCGCGGATGTCGCGGAAGTGTACTTCGACGATGCCGTCGATCTCGGGCGCGCCCGGCGTGAGCGGCGCGACCACCTCGTTCGTGACGTATCGCCACGTGCCTAGCAGCACCTTGAACACGAGCGGCACATGCTTGTGGAGCCAGTGGTCGACGAACTGCTCGTGCGTGATCCCCTCGGCCCGCCGCACCGTGGCGAGCAGCTTCACGCCGGGCGATCGCTCACCGTCGCTCCATGACCGCTCGTAGTCCTGATGGACGCGCTCGATCACCTGGTAGCCGACCATCGCGCCGATGTTCGCCGCCTCGCTGGCTTCGACCGCGGCCGCTCCCTCCGGCGAGCCGAAGCGGCGGGCCTGGTCGGTATAGTCATCGAGCGAGTCGAACCACTGCTCGGCCACGACATCGAAAACCGTCGCGTGCTCCTCCAGGGGCGGAGGGTCGCGCTTCTCCCTCGACACATCGACCAGGTCGACGATATACCGCCGCAGGTTCGGGCAGTGTTGCAGCACCAGCGGCGCATGCTCGTCGAGGTAGCGCCGCAGGAACTCCTCGCGGCTAAGGTGCGAGGCGCGGCGAGCGAGGAAGATCAGTTTTTCTGTCAACGAGTCCCCTGCTCCTGCTAGATGACCTTCTCTTCGATAAGCTGGGCGAGCCGGGCTTCGTCGAAGCCCAGCAGCTCCTTGTACACCTGAGCGTTATGTTCACCTAAGAACGGGCTGGGCTCTACCGTGCCCGGTTTCGAGTCGAAGACGATGGGCGGGCGCGGAAGCCGCAGCGTCTTCAGGCCCGGCTGCTCCACTTCGACGAAGACACCACGCGCGTTCAGGTCCTCGTCGTTGAGCACCTCCTCGATGTCCAGCACCATGCCGCACGGGACATCGGCCCCGATCATCTTGTCGAAGACCTCCTGCTTGGTGCGCGACTTCGTCCACTCCCCGACGATCCGGTCGATCTCCTCGTGGTTGGCCCAGCGCTCCTTGCGGGTGATGAACCCCTCGGTCTGGTTGAGCTCTTCGCGGCCGATCACGGTGAACGCGCCCTGCGCCTGCTTGTCCATGTTGCAGGCGATGTAGACGTGCCCGTCCGTGGTGTCGTACAGGTTCCCCGGCGAGAAGCCTACGAGGAGATTCCCCGCCCGTTTCGGCACGCGGCCAGTGTTGTAGTAGATGTTGTAGAGACTAAACGGGATGCAGGTCGTCACGTCTCGCATGGCGATGTCGATACGCTGGCCCTTGCCCGTTCGCCCTCGCTCCAGGAGTGCCGCGAGGATGCCGGTGGTCACGTGGGGCGCCACCAGTGTATCGACGAAGAGCACCCCCGATAGCGTCGGCGGCGAGTCGGGGTAGCCGGTCGCGGCCATGATGCCGGTCATCGCCTGCATCGCCATGTCCAGCCCTGGGGCGTGGCTATACTTGCTGTCGCGCCCAAAGCCGGATATCGATGCGTAGACCAGGCCGGGGTGGACCGCGGCGAGGACTTCGTACGAGAGCTGCCAGCCCTCCATCGTGCCCGGCACGAAGTTCTCGATGACGACGTCGAACTTCGGCACGAGCTCCTTGAAGATCTCCCTGCCCTTCTCGGTCTTCAGGTTGAGCGTGATCGCCTCTTTGCCACCGTTGTAGAGGGCGAAGAGCGGGCTCTTGCCCTCGGTGCTCCGCGTGGCGACCCGCGATTGGTCGCCCTGGAGCCCCTCGAGCTTGATCACGCGGGCGCCCATGCCACGCAGCAGCCATCCCGCGTACGGCCCTGTCACCGCCTGCGACATGTCCAGGACGATGGTGCCTGTTAGCGGACCTTGCACCAAGAGCCTCTCCTTTCCGCGGACGGCATCGCTCGCCCGCGGCCGTTGCGCTCGATTATCGGTACTCCTCGGGGACGCGGCCGGTGCGCTGGCGCGCAGCGTCGCGGTCGCCTGAGTCGCGCCGCTCCTTCATAAAGCTCAGCTCGTCCGGCGCCCACTTCATCCCCATCACCAGCGGGTGTATCGCCGTGTACTGGAGGAAGGGCGAGACCATGCGCAGCAGATCGTAGGTGACGTTCGTGTACGCCTTGCCGATCGCCAGGCCATCGCGCGGCAGCAGGCAGATCGCCTTGGTGAGCGTATCCACCTCCTTCTGCAGATCGGCGGCCGGCACCACTCTGTTGATCAGGTTCAGCCGCTCCGCCTCGTGTGCGTCGAACTCGCGGCCCGTCAGCAGCAGCTCTCGCGCCTTCTTCGGGCCGCAGTGCATGATCACCAGCGGCAGCGTCCACATGGTGCCCGAGGCGCCCAAGCGCTGCTCGTTGTGGGCGAAGACGGCGTCATCGGCGGCGATGACGAAGTCGCAGACCAGGCCGAGCATCCAGGCTGCGCCGAGGCAGTAGCCGTGAACCTGAGCGACGATCGTCTTCGTCGAGAGCAGCATCGCCGCGAACTTCTCCGAACGCCTGCGATCCAGGACCAGGCCGTTCCGCTGCGGGGGGCGCCTCACCTTCTCGCCAGAGGCAACGTCCTTGATGCCGTACATCCGGCCAATCTCGTTCAGGTCCCATCCTGAGCTAAAGCAGCTCCCGTTGCCCTTGAGCACAACGACTTTGATATCGTCGTCCTCCTCCGCCCGGCGGACACCGGCGAGGACCGAGTCCAGCATCTCGTCGGTAAGGGCGTTCAGCCGATCCGGCTTGTTGAGCGTGATGTACGCCACGTTGCCTTGCTTTTCGTGCAGGACCGAGTCTTCTGCCATTATGTGAGAGCCTCCTTATATCGATATCGCTTGCTTCGTCTCGAGCCTCAGCGCAGCCCGCCCGCTCCTCAGGCGACGGGGGCGCAGTCACAGAGCGCGCAGGTTCGACCGGAGACGCAGCTTACCATATAGCGTCCTCGGGCCACGCCGTCAAGTCAGAGCTTGCCGCGAGCGTCGCTACCGCGCCTTGACTACACTCGAATGTTGTCTATAATGCGGATGCCTATCGAACTGTACCGAATAGTAGCGTGCGTTACATGACCACGCAGAAGCGGAGGAGTACGGGTGGCCGGACCTCTTGAGGGCATCTCTGCCATCGACCTGGGCTTCTGGGTCGCGGGGCCGTCCGTCGCCGGCCTTCTCGCCGACTGGGGCGCGGATGTGATCAAGATCGAGCCGCCTACCGGCGATCCGCTACGAGGCGTCTTCGCAGCGGCGGCCGCGAGCAAGAAGTGGGACCCCTCCGTCATGAATCCACCCTTCGAGCTGGACAACCGCGGGAAGCGCAGCATCGCCCTCGACCTCACCACCGAAGACGGGCGGCGCATCGCCCTCTCGCTGATCGAGAAGACCGATGTCCTGGTGACGAACCTGCGCCCGATGGCGCGGGAACGGCTGGCGCTGACCTATGACGACGTGAAGGAGGCAAATCCCAGGCTGATCTATTGCGAGGTGACGGGATACGGCCCGGATGGCGAGGAGCGCAACCGCGCCGGTTACGACATCGGAGCGTTCTGGTCCCGCGCCGGAGTCGCCGCCACCATCACGCCGAAAGGTCAGCCTCTCCCCATGCAACCCGGCGCTATCGGCGACCACGTAGTCGCCCAGGCGGCGGCCGGCGCCGTCTGCGCCGCGCTCGTGGCGCGTGACCGTACCGGCCAGGGCCAGCGGGTGGCGGTGTCGATTCTCCGCACGGGCATCTACACGCTGGGTTGGGATACCAGCATCGCTCTTCGCGGCATTCGGATCAGGCCGGCCACGCGCAGCAACATCCCCAACCCGCTCGTCAACTGCTACCAGACCGCCGACGATGCGTGGCTGTGGCTCATCCTCGTCGAGGCCGACCGCCATTGGCCCGGCCTCTGCCGCGCGCTCGAGCGCGAGGACCTGCGGGACGACCCCCGCTTCGCCGACATCGTCATTCGCCGAACGAATGCGGCCGAGCTCATCGTGGAGCTCGACAAGGTGTTTCGCACGCGAACACGCGCGGAATGGGGCGAGATCTTCGATCGAGAGAACGTCTGGTGGGCGCCGGTGCAGACCCTGAACGAGGTGATCGAAGACCCGGTGGCGCACGCGGCGGGGGCGTTCATCGACGTACCCACGCCGGATGGGCCGGTGAAGATGGTCGCCTCGCCGGCCGATTTTTACGGCACCCCGTGGCAGCCGCGCGGCCCGGCGCCGGAAGTCGGTCAGCACACCGAAGAGATGCTGCTCGAACTTGGCTACGATTGGGACCAGATTTCGGATTTCAAGGAACGATCGGTTATACCCTGAGCGAGGGCCGTAAGGCCTCGCTCAGAAGCAACGCGAGAGGAGCCAGCCATGGAGTCGAAGAATCTCCCCTATTCGGGCGCGGTGGACGCAGACGGCCATGTCTTAGAGTCGGCCGACCTCTGGGAGCAGTACCTGGAGGACAAGTACAAGCCGCGGGCGATGCGAATTAAGCGCGACGAGAACAACCTGGAGTACCTGGAGATCGACGGCAAGCCGTCGAGGCGGCTGCGGCGCGGCTCGCTGGGCTTCCTGGGAGCGATGGGCCAGGACTTCAAGGCCTCCGAGCGCTCGCCGGAGCGTACCTACGTCGTCGGAGCGCCCTTCGGCTCGATGGATGCCCGCGAGCGCGTCAGCTACCTCGCGCACGAAAACCTGGACATGTGCATCCTCTACCCTACCCTCGGCCTCTTCTGGGAGTGGGAATGCGAGGATCCGGAGCTCACCACGGCTTACTGTCGCGCCTACAACCGCTACATCGTCGACTTCTGCTCTGAGGGCGAAGGCAAGCTCGTCCCCATCGCCCACCTCTCGCTCTTCGACCCGGAGGCCGCGGCCGAGGAGCTAGAGCGAGCGGTGAAGTCCGGCGCGAAGGGTGCGTTCGTAGGGACGTTTACGATGACGGCAAAGTCCCACGGCCACCCGGACCACGACGTCCTCTGGGCGAAGGCCCAGGAGCTGGGCGTGCCCATCGGCATCCACCCGACGCTGGAGCCGCCCTGGGCGGTAGCCTCGCAGCGGTTCAAGGACATCAAAGGCAAGAACACCTGGTTCCACAACGTGATCGCGCGCCAGGGCATGCAGCAGGCCTTCTACTCGCTCTTCGAATTCGCGGTGTTCGACAAGTTCCCCGAGCTCAAGATCGTCGTATTGGAGGCGGGTGGGGGCTGGATCGCGTCCGCCCTCGACCGCATGGACGGCGCCTACGAGAGCGTCCTTGGCCGATCGATGCCGCTCAAGGAGAAGCCCAGCTTCTACTTCAAGCGCCAGTGCTGGATCTCCGCCGATCCGGACGAGACCGCGTTGCCGCTCATCATCGATCTCGTCGGCGACGACAAGTTCTTCTGGGCGAGCGACTATCCCCACCCGGATCACTCGCCTGAATACATCAGCGATCTCGTCGCCCTCGTCGAGCCGCTGTCGGAGCGAGCGCGGAAAAACTTGCTGGGCGATACCGTCAAGAAGGTATACAACCTGGACTAGCGCGTCGCAGGCCGCGGCTGGTAGGGCTACGGCCGAAGCTCGCGAGAGAAGGAGGAGCGCGTGGAATTTCGCGATGCACCAGAAGAGGCCGCATTCCGGGCCGAAGTACGCTCGTTCATCGAGCAAGAGGTGGACGACACGGTGCGCCGGCGGCCCGGTATCTGGGGCAGCTTCGACACGAGCCGCGACGCCGGCCGGTCGACGAAGGGCTGGCGCAAGAAGCTAGCCGATCGGGCCTGGATCGCACCTGCCTGGCCCAAGGAGTACGGCGGCGCCGGCATGACCATCATGCAGCAGTTCATCTTCAATGAGGAGATGTCGCTCTGCCGCGCCCCTCGCACCGGCGGGGGCATCGCCCTGGGCATGGCCGGCCCCACCATCATGCTCTACGGCACGGACGAGCAGAAGCAGCGCCTCCTTCCGCCCATCCTCTCCGGCGACCAGGTCTGGTGCCAGGGCTTTAGCGAGCCGGAGTCTGGCTCGGACCTCGCCTCGCTGCAGACCCGCGCCGTTCGCGACGGCGACGACTACGTGCTCAACGGCCAGAAGATCTGGACCTCCGTCGCCCAACACGCCCAGTGGATGGTCCTCATGGCCCGCACCGATCCGGACGCTCCTAAGCACAAGGGCATCAGCTACTTCATCCTGGACATGAAGACGCCGGGCATTACCATCCGCCCGCTGATCAACCTTCTCGGCTCGGCCGGATTTAACGAGGTGTTCTTTGAAGACGTCCGCGTGCCCAAGGAGAACTTGCTGGGCGAGGAGAACCGCGGCTGGTACATCGGCACGACGACGCTCGACTTCGAGCGCTCGAATATCGCGTCCACGACGCAGCTCGTGCTCACGGTGGGCGACCTGGTGGAGTGGGCGCGGGAGCACATCGATAGCCCGGAGTGCACGCTGGCCCGCAATCCCGGGCTCCGCTACGAGCTGGCCGATCGGGCCGTGGAGGCGGAGGTGGCGCGCCTCATGTCCTACCGGGTGATCTCGATGCAGAACAACGGGCTGATCCCGAACCACGAGGCGTCGGTCGCCAAGCTCTACTCTTCGGAGCTGGAGCAGCGGATCGCCGTGACCGCGATGAAGACGGTAGGGTTGTACGGCCAGCTCATCGGTGACGAAGCGACGCTCAGCAACAGCATGGCCCGCATGTATCTCTACGCCGTAGCGGTCACCATCGGCGGAGGCACGTCCGAGATCCAGCGCAACATCATCGCCATGCGCGGCCTCGGCATGCCGCGGGAGTAGTGGGCCATGCTACGAAAAGGCACCCCCGCGCCTGACTTCGAAGCCGTGCTGGACAACGGCGACACGTTCCGGCTGAGCGACTACCGAGGCCGCAAGAACGTCGTTCTCTACTTCTACCCGAAAGACTTCACGCCCGGCTGCACGCGCGAAGCCTGCACCTTCCGCGATAACTACGCGGAGATGGAGCAGTACGACGCCGTCATCGCAGGCGTGAGCACCGATTCGGCGGAGTCGCATCGGGCATTCAGAGAGAAGCACGAGCTGCCGTTCCCGCTGATCCCCGACACGGAGAAGCGAGTTGTGAAGCTGTACAAGGCCCAGGGCTTCCTCGGCTTCATAACGGCCCGCGTGACCTACGTGATCGACAAGGAGGGAGTGATCCGGGCGGCGTTCCAGCACGATTTCGCTATCGCCCGCCACCTCCCACAAGTTCTCGACACACTGCGCGAGATCGAACGCGCACCAGCGGTATAACGAGGAGGAATCTATGCCGAGCCTGCTCTACGAGAAACGCGACGGTATCGCGTACATTACCTTCAACCGGCCCGAAGTGCACAATGCCTGGAACGCCGAGGCGATGGTGCGCCTGGCCGATGCCTGGGAGGATTTCGACAGCGATGACGACATGCGCGTCGCGATCATCACCGGCGCCGGCGATAAGGCCTTCTGCGCCGGCGCCGACTTGAAGACGCTCATCCCGCTCTTTACCCGCGCCCGCCAGCCCGAGGACGACTGGGACCGTCGCCTGATGGAAGACCGCAATATGCAGAACCCGGCCGTACTGCGCGACTACCCGCTCTACAAGCCCGTCATCGCGGCCATCAACGGGTTTTGCCTGGCTGGAGGAATGGAGCTCGTCCAGGGCACGGACATCCGCATCGCCGCCGAACACGCGTCCTTCGGCCTGAGCGAGGTGAAGCGCGCGCTGGCGCCGGGCGGCGGCTCGATGGTCCGCCTGGCCCGCCAGATTCCCTACTGCAAGGCGATGGAGATGCTTCTCACCGGCGACCGCATCCCGGCGCAGGAGGCCTATCGCATCGGCCTGGTGAACTACGTCGTGCCCGCCGACGAGGTGATGCCCATGGCCGAGAAGTTCGCCCGCACGCTCGCCGAGAACGGCCCGCTGGCTATGCGAAAGATCAAGGAGACTGTAATCGCCACGTCCGGCCTCCCGCTCCACGACGCCTACAAGATCGAGACGCGGAACTCAGGCGTGGTATTCAGTTCGGACGACGCGAAAGAGGGGCCGCGCGCCTTCACGGAGAAGCGCCCGCCTAAGTACACGGGCCACTAGCAGCGGTATCGGAAGAAGCAAACCGGAGGGTTGCCATGACCACTCCACGCGATAACGATCCCATCCTCGTCGGTGTCGGCCAGGAGACGTTCCGCGACCAAGAGCCGGAGAGCGCCTTGGAGCCGGTCAAGATGATGGCGCTGGCGGCGCGCAAGGCGGAGGATGACGCGGAAACGAAGGGCCTGCTGGCTCGCGTCGATTCCGTGCGGGTAGTGAACGTGCTCTCCTGGCGCTACTCCGACGCCGCCGGCCTCCTCGCCGAGCAGGTGGGCGCCTCGCCTCGCGAAAAGCTGTACACCACCATGGGCGGCAACACGCCGCAATGGCTGGTGAACGAGACGGCTGCGGCGATCGCGAGCGGCGAGGTAGGCGTCGCCCTCCTGGCCGGCGCTGAGGCGCTCGACACGATACGCCGCGCCCGCAAGGCCGACAAGATGCCGTCCTCCTGGACCACGCCCGGCAAGTCGCCTCCGATGA
>JACZYW010000145.1 GCA_022570885.1 Chloroflexota bacterium
GCCTAATCGCGGACCCGCTGCACCTGTTCGACTGCTGCCTGCGCACGGACGGCGGCGGCGCGGTGCTGCTGACGACGGCCGAGCGGGCGCGGTCGCTGCGGAAGCCGCCGGTCTGGGTGATCGGCATGGGCAGCGCCGAATCGCACCTGAGCATGAGCCAGATGGAGGACATGACCGTATCTCCCGCTGTGCGCTCCGGCGCGGCCGCCTTCGCCGAGGCGGGCATCACGCCGGCGGATGTGGACGTGCTACAGCTCTACGACGCGTTCACGATCATGGTGCTGCTGACGCTGGAGGCGCTCGGCTTCTGTAAGCCGGGCGAAGGCGGCCCCTTCGTCGAGGACGGGAAGCTGGCCTACGACGGCGCGCTGCCCACGAACACCGACGGTGGCGGCCTCTCCAGCAACCACCCCGGCATGCGCGGCCTCTTCCTCCTGATCGAGGCGACGCGCCAGCTACGCGGCGAATCGACGGCGCAGGTGCCAGACGCACGCATCGCCGTCTGCAACGCGACAGGCGGCTTCATGTCGCACTGCGGCACGATCGTGCTGGCCAAGGAGTAGCGAGCTGATGGACGAGACCTGGTACCTGCCAGTCGTCGACTCCGAGTCGGAGCCGTTCTGGAAGGCCGCCCGCGAAGGCCGCTTCCTGATCATGCACTGCCGGGCCTGCGACCGGCCGTACTTCTATCCTCGGCGCTACTGCCCGCGCTGCTGGTCGGACGACACTGAGTGGCGCGAGTCGAGCGGCCGCGGCACCGTCTACAGCTACTCGGTCATTCACCAGAACCCAGCGCCGCCGTTCCGCGATTGGGCGCCGTACGCCGTCGTCCTGGTCGACCTGGAGGAGGGCGTTCGCGTCATGGGCAACTGGGACCGCACGCTCGACCTGGACGCGCTTGCCGTCGGCCTGCCCGTCCAGGTGACCTTCGAGGAGATCACCGACGAGATCGCCCTGCCGCGCTTCCGCCCGATCGAAGGCTAGGCGCGGCCTGCTACACTAGCGCCATCGGAAAGCCAACATAAGGAGGATGCTTCATGCCGGACGTTCGCTACGAGAAGACCGACCACATCGCCGTCATCACGCTAAATCGGCCTGAGCGCGCGAACTCGCTCACCTTCAAGATGATGCAGGAGGAGCTGCCCGCCGCCTGGCAACAGGCGCGAGACGACCGCGACGTTCGAGTCATTGTGTTTACCGGCAGCGGCGAGCGCCATTTCTGCGCCGGCGTAGACCTGCGCGATCCTGAGATGCAGTCGCCCAGGCCGGCATCGGACGGAGGCGAACCGGCGAAGATGCTGATCACCGGTCGCCAGAACGATCTCTGGAAGCCGGTGATCGCCGCCGTCAACGGCCACTGCGTCGGCGGCGGGCTGATGTTCGTAGGCGACGCCGACGTGATCATCGCGTCGGAGAACGCCCGCTTCTCGAACACCGGCGTCAGCCTGGGCATCCTCGCGCCGGTCGGGCCGGTCGCGATGGTCCGGCGGATGCCGTTCGAAGCGGTGATGCGCATGCTGATCGGCGGCCGTCACGAGGCGATCGACGCCCAGCGGGCGCTGCAGCTCGGGCTCGTCGGCGAGGTGACGAAGCCGGAGGCGCTGCTCGATACCGCCATGACGGTCGCTCGTAACATCGCCTCCAACTCGCCGGCGGCGGTCGAACAGGCGGTGCGAGCGATGTGGGAGACGCTGGAGCTGCCGCTCAGCGAGGCGATCGCGGCCTCGCTACGGCGTAGCGGCAGCCTGCGCGGCCACCCGGACTCTACCGAAGGGCCGCGCGCCTGGGTGGAGAAGCGAGAGCCGAAGTGGAGCGACTAAACAGCCAACAGCTTCGTTGCCGGCGCGCCACATCGAGCGCATAGGAGACCCTTCGCTGCGCTCAAGGTGACATAATACCCGTACCTGGTATGCGGAAGTCCTTCGCCCCTTTGTCATTCTGAGCGGAGCGAAGAATCTCGCTCGTATTCCCAAACTCCGCGCCTGCGGACAGACCTGAAGGTCTGTCCCTACGAGGCTCTCGTCATGCTAAGCGGAGCCTACGAAGACTGCGTCTCCTCCAGGAAGGGGCGCGCGACGGCGAGGAAGCCGGTGACGTTGTCCTGAGGAACCGTATGGCCCGCGTCAGGCACGGTGACGAAGCGGCTGGTGGGGATGCGGTCCACCATCTTCTGCGCGACCTCCTCGGGCAGCACATCGCTGTTGCCGCCGCGGACGATCAGCGTCGGACAACGAACACGCGATACCTTCTCCCACATGTCGTCGAAGCGCGTCGGCACGAGCTGCTTACCCTGGCCGCCGCGATTGCCGATGCGCCGATCGTACTTCCACGTCCACTTGCCGTTCGGGAGCTGCTTCAGGTTGTGCGTGAGGCTGTAGCGGAGCTGCTCGGGCCGCCGGCGCGGGTTGTACTCTATCGCCCGCTTGATGAAGTCGTCGATCGAGTCGAGCTCGGCCGGCCCTTGCGTGAACTTGAGGATGCGGCCGACGCCAGCTTTATTGAGCTCCGGCCCAACGTCGATGATGACGAGGGCGCTCAGCCGCTCCGGCTCATGAGCGGCGACGCTCAGGGAGATCAAGCCGCCCAGCGATAGCCCCATGAGCGCGAACTTGTCCCAGCCCAGGTGCTGGACGAGCGCGAACACATCGCGTGAGCTGGCGAGGTGGCTGTATGAGCCGTCGGACGACCACTCGCTGTCGCCGTGACCGCGCAGGTCCAGCGCCACCACGTGGTAGTCGCGCTTGAGCGCGACCGCCACCAGGTCCCAGCTATGGGCCGTCTGCATGCCGCCGTGGAGGAGCAGCAGCGGTCGCTTGCCCTGCGTGCCCCAATCCAAGTAGTGCAGCTTGAGATCGTTCAGTTGGACGAACTCGTCCTGCCAGTTGATCTCCTCCTTGGCGACATCGAGGCCGGCGCTTAGCGCGGCGGCGTGCAGCGTCTCTTTCTGTTCAGTCAGTGTCAGTAGCATACTTCCCCCTTAGCTTACTGCGTTCGCAGGACGATGGCCCCGGTCTGGGGCCCGTGCCCGTTGGTTACCACGGCCACTCGAGCGTTCGGCACCTGACGCTCGCCGCACTCGCCCCGCAGCTGCGCCACGGCTTCGACCAGGTGCCCGAGGCCGTGCAACCGCCCAGCCGCGAGCTGGCCGCCGTGGGTGTTCAGCGGCAGTTCGCCGCCCGGGCCGATACGGCGGCCCTTGTCGAGAAAATCGCCCGCCTCCCCGATCCCGCAGAAGCCGAGCGCCTCGATCCAGGAGATGGTGATGTGCGTGAAACCGTCGTAGAGCGCGACGACGTCCACGTCCTTGGCCGTCACGGAGGCTCTGCTCCAGAGACGGTCCGCGCAGCGCCGCGTGGAGCCGAACAGGAAGTCCTCTGTCTGGAGCCAGTCCGCGGCCGGCCCGGTACCATAGGCCATCGCGTCGACGATGACAGGCTTCTGCGGCAGGTCCCGCGCCCGCTCCACGCTGGTGATGATGACGGCGTTGGCGCCGCTGACCGGGTAGTCGCAGTCGAAGAGCCGCAGGGGATCGGCCAGGATACGCGAATTGAGGTAATCCTCCATCACGATCGGCTCGCGCAGGACAGCGCGCTCGTTCATCGACGCCCATCTGCGAGCGTTGAGCGATATGTAGCCGTAGTCCTCTATCGAGCCGCCCAGCTCCTCGATGCGCCTCCGCATCATCAGGCCGATGGTAGGGATGATCGGGAAGTGCCCGTACGGCATAGTGAACTGCATCGAGGCGCCCATCGCGCTCAGGTTTGCTCCCCCGCCTCGGGCAGTGCCGGTATTGCCCGCCGATTGCGTGATCGCGCGGTAGACGAGGGCCGTCTCGCAAGCGCCGGAGGCCACCGCCATGATCCCGGCCAGCGCGCCGGCTAGCCCCGAGGGGCCGGTCGGCGCGATATCGGCGTAGGCCGCCAGATCGGCGATGCCAAGCACCTGCTGCATGTAGTGCGTGTCCGGCGAATCAAAGCCGAAGGCGTAGTCGAAGATGCCATCGATGTCAGCGCTCTTCAACCCCGCGTCGTCGATGGCGTTGCGACAGGCTGTGGTCGTTAGCCGCTCCACCGCGGGGTCGCCACCTCTGCTGACAGGGGAGTAGCCTACCCCGACGACTGCTACGTCACGGCCGCCGCCTTTCATCCCTGAACCTCCGCGGCGGCCGGCCGGAACTGGGGCAGCGTGTAGCCGTCCCCATCCTCGAACGTTACCTCCACCGCCATCCCGATGCGGATCGCGTCGTTCGGGCAATCGACGATGTTCGTGAGCATCCGCAGGCCGGGCTGCTCATCGAGCTCGACGAGCACGAGGCTGTAGGGCACCGCAAATGCCGGATGGAAGACGTGGTTCACAATGCAGAACGAGTAGACGCTCCCCTTGCCGCTCATTTCGGCCGGGCTTAGCCGTTCGGACTGGCAAAACGGGCAGAGGAGCTGCGGCCAGTGGATGTAACGCTGGCAGTCGTCACACCGCTGGATCATCAGCTTGTGCTCGCGGGCCGCATCCCAGAAGAACTGCGAGTGCTCCGTGGGCGATGGCGCTGGCTTGGGAATGGCTGCTGTTGGCTCCATGTCCTCCTGTCCGGTCCGGGTACAAGCTGAGCAGAGCGAACTGACCGGCGGGGCGAGACGGCGGGGCCGCCCTCGTTCCTCGGGGCGGCCCCGGTCTTGCGTTAGCGCTCCTGTACCGGTGCTACCCCTCGATCGGAAGCTTGTACAGCTTGACCGCGTTGTCTTGGATCACCCGCCGTCGCACGCTGGGCTCCAGCCTCGCCAGCACCTGGGCGAGGTGGTCTTGCGATTCGGGATACAGGCAGGTCGGGTGGGGGAAGTCTGTCTCGAAGAGGAGGTTGTCCGCCCCGAGCGACTCGATGAAGTGCTTGACGCCGTGATCCTCGAACCAGAACGTAGCGTAGATGTGATCCTTAAAATACTCCTTTGGCCGCCGCTCCAATTCCTTCGCTTCATCAGGGGCCATCTCGTCCCACTGGTATTCCGCCGCCTCTATCAGGAAGGGCATCCAGCCGCAGCCGCTCTCCACCGAGATCAGCTTCAACTTCGGGTACTTGTCGAACAGCCCGCTCAGCATGAAGCAGTTGATCATGTACGCATTCGACATGTACATGAGGGTCGCGATCGACGCCAGCTTGCGCTGAGGGCCGAACGTTCCCCAAGCGAAGTCATCCAGCGCGAAGGTCTTCAGGCCCGCTCCGATGTGGAAATCTACGGGCATCTCCATGTCGTTGATCAGCTCCCAGAACGGCGCCCAGTGGGGCATTCCATAGTTCGGCAGGTCGAAGGCTTCCGGCTTATCGGTGATGGTCACGCCGGTCAGGTGCAACTCCTCCCTCACTCGCCGGATCTCCTTCAAGGTAGCGTCCATGTTCCAGAAGGGGAGCAGCGCCTGCGGGAAGAGTCGGTCGCCGGACTCTCGCTGCCAGTCAGCGATGGCGTCGTTGTAGATCTTTACGCATTCTACTTGCAACTCTTTGTCGTCGATACTGAGGAACTTCGTGGCGCCAAAGCCGCAGGAGTTCGGGTAGACGATCTGGGCGTAGATGCCCATCCGGTCCATGACCGCAAGCCGTGGCTTGACCAGATAGGCGGCTTCATCCATCTCCTCGAACGTCGCGAGCGATAGCTTGCCTCGGAACTTAACGCCTCCCTTTCCTACAACTGTCGTGCCGACCATCCCCCAGGGCTTGTCTCCTTCGACGAACCAGAGACTTTGGCCATCGACGGTCTTCATATACGGCACCTTGTCTTTGTAGGCCGCCGGAGCGCGAGAAGTCCAGAGGTCGGGGGGCTCCGTATAATGCGTGTCGCAGTCGACGACCCTTGCGTCTCCGACTACTGCCTTCAGCGGGGCTAACGTGGGCGTGGGGGTTGTGGTCATACGCTTCACCTCCTCATTGAGTGGCATCACTCGCGGCATTATGTGTTGCTGGGTGTCGATAGCATACCCATGCCGTAGCAGGCTGTCAACTTGTGAGCCGGCTGCGATCGGGCCGCTTGACAAGCCTACAACGGCTGTTTACGATAGGCAAGTCCGTTTCCTTTCGGCGCACAACGCGTCGATTCGATTGGAGACGGCTCTATCGAGGCAGCCCACATGGCGAGCACGCCAACCACCACTGTGGAATCGAAGCGCGCCCAGCAGCGGGCGGGGACAGGGTCTGCCACGGACGAGCTGTTCGCGGTCTCCGTGCATCGCATCGCGGAGCGGTTTCG
>JACZYW010000016.1 GCA_022570885.1 Chloroflexota bacterium
AGTGATGGAGAACTTCACGCCCGGCACGATGGACGATCTGGGCCTGGGGCATGAGGCGCTGCGACGGCGCAACCCCCGTCTGATCTACGCGGCTACGTCCGGCTTCGGCCAGACGGGGCCGGACAGGCAGCGGCCGGCGCTCGATATCATCGCGCAGGGGATGGGCGGAGTGATGAGCATCACCGGCCATCCGGGCGGGCCGCCCACGCGGCCGGGCCTCTCGCTGGGAGACATCGGGGCCGGACTCTTCACCGCCATCGGCGTGCTGGCGGCGCTGCGCGAGCGAGACCAGAGCGGCGAGGGGCAGCTCGTCGACGTGAGCATGCTCGATTGCCAGATCGCGCTGTTGGAGAACGCCTTCGTGCGCTACTTCGCCACGGGCGAGTCGCCCGGGCCGATCGGCACGCGCCACCCGCTCGCCACGCCGTTCCAGGCGTTCCCGACGAAAGACGGCTATCTCGTGCTCGCCTTGAGCTGGAGCGTGGAGAACCAGTGGGAGCTCTTCTGCGCGCTCATCGGCGAGACGGAGCTGATCAACGACTCGCGCTTCGAGACGAGCGCCCTCCGCACGGAGCATCACGCCGAGCTGGAGCCGATCCTGAACGAGGCGCTTCGCCGGCGCACGACGGAGGAGTGGCTGCGCGAGTTCGACGCGATCGGCCTCCCCAGCGGGCCGCTGAACACCGTGCCTCAGGCGGCGGAGCTGCCGCAGGTGCGCGCCCGCGAGATGCTGGTCGAGGTGGAGCATCCGATCATCGGCAAGCTGCCGCTGGCGAACACGCCGGTGAAGCTCTCGCGGACGCCGGGGGGCATCAGGGGCCCTTCGCCCGCCGTGGGCCAGCACACGGACGAGGTGCTGGGCGAGCTGCTGGATCTATCGGCCGATGAGGTGGAGCGTCTGCGGCAGGCCGAGGTGGTTCGCTAGCGGTTCGTCAGGAGCGGCGGCGGAGGCGGAGGCCTCCCCAGCCGGCGACGCCAGCGGCCGCGACCGCCAGGACGGCGATGGCGCCGGTCGAGCGTCCGCCCTCGTAGGGCCACTGCCAGATGCTCTCCGACTTGCCCTCGGCCGCCTCGTCGCTCTCGCGCGGCTCGGCGATCGGCACGCGGAACGTCTCCTCCCAGTCGTCGAGGCCGCGACGAACGATGTGCACCGTAATGTCCCAATCGCCGGAGCGGCTTAGGTTGGCACCTGTCGCAGAGTAAAAGGCGCTGCCGCTCAGGGTCAGATCCACCTCCGATTCGGGTAGATCTCCGTGTTCGAACTCCAGGTGAATGTCGAGTATCTCGCCGATGGAGCCAAACTCCGCGCCCATCCCGACCGCGAAGCTGTTCTCTCCCACCTGGCCCGGCTCGATCTGGAGCGCGACGATGAGGCCGTCCGCTTCTATTGAGTCTCGATAGTAGTCCGGAACGATCGGCTGCTCGGCGGCCGCTTGAGCGATGGCGGCCAGCTCCTCGGCCTCCGCGGCCGAGCGCGGCGCCTGCAACTGAATGAGGACGGCCACGGCCACCAGCACCACCATGCCGAGCACCGCTTCCACCCGCACCGTCTTCACCAGCAGCCGCTGTAGCTGGCCCGCAGCCTCCAGGGCAGGGCTCGAGGCGTCGTCGTCCGATACGGATCCGCCCGCTAGCTGCAGGCCCGCCGCGACCACGCGCGGCTGGAGGATGAACGCGTTCAGCGCCGCCATCGCCAGCAGCGGCAGCATCGCTCCCATCTTGCCAACGAGCGACCAGCCGTAGGAGGTGCTCCACAGCTCGTCCCAAGAGGTGAACTGCACGAAGGCGCTGAGGACGCCGCTGATCAGCAGCACGGAGACCGAGGCGGCGGCGAGGACGGAGAAGCGACGGAAGGACTCGGCGGCGAAGAGGGTACGCGGCACGCCTTCCAGCTCGTCCAGCCAGCGTGGCATCGCCAGGCCGATGTGGATGAGACCGCCTATCCAGAGCGAGGCGGCCAGCAGGTGCAGCACGTCGATGCTGGTCGTCCAGAACTCGCCGTTGCTGGCGGCGGCGTGGCTCACGAGCGACTGGGTGAAGAGCACGCCTAACGAGGCTACAAGCAGCAGGCCCAGGGCGGGGATCGCCCAGCGTCCGCCGCGCGCGCGCCAGATCAGCCCCAGCGCGAGCAGCGCGATCGCCAGCAGGCCCTGCCGGGCGATCAGGTAGCGTCCGAAGCGCGTGTCCACCAGCAGTTCGTCCACCCGGCCGATACCGCCGAGCCTGTCGGCTTGGAGCACGACCTGGAGCAGGCTGCCCTCTAGCACCAGGAAGACGGCGATGGCGCCGGTGACCAGCAGCACCGTGCGCGAGAGGCCGCGCAGGGCGACGCTCTTCTCGGGCGCGAGCATGCGGGCCGCAGGCTGCACCACGAAGAGGACGTATGCCGCGCCACCAAGCATGATGGCGGTGCCCAGCAGCACCACCCAGCGGGCTGCGGACTCAAGCGTCGACGGGTTGTCGGAAGGTGGCTGGCCGAGGAAGTCCCCCAGGTCAGAGGCTGCGCCATCAGGTGCCTCCTCAACTGACCCAATGATGATGACGAACGAGCCCGACCAGGTGTGGCCGTCGATCGTCGAGAGGTTGCGCCAGACGACGACGTAGGTGCCCGTTGGCAGGTCTTGCGGAACTGAAGCCGCCATCACCGTGGGGTCGTCGAAGAACTGCATCGGCCCCAGCGGAATCTCCTTCGGCGACTGATCCCACAGCTCGATCGTGCTCACCGAGGGCTCGATAGGCTCGTTGAACGTGACCGTGATCAGCTCGGGCGGTGCTGGTAGCCGGGCATTCGGCGCTGGGTCGGAGGTGACCTGCACGCCGTGGGCGCCGGCGCGGCCTGCTGTAGCGGCGAGGCTGACCGCGACGATCAGCAGACACAGCAGCCCGCCGCCGATGATCCATAGTAGGCGCTGGGTTGTCTGTGGCACGTTCACAATCTCTCTCTTGAGTAGCGCGTCATTCGACTCGCCACATGCTCTCCCGTAGGCGAGGCCCTCTAGCCTCGCCGCCGCCGAGCTGGAAAGGCTCGACTACAATATTCAGGGCTGTAAACTCACCCGCTGCTCTCTCTTGACAACCTTGCTCAGTAGGGTAAGATAGAAGCAGTCTCTGAGCCTGCATAACCCTTCAGGAGTGTATACCATGCCCAGCTTAGGTTCGTCAAAATCGATTCTCCTCCCGCTCGTCATCCTCATCGGCGCGGTAGTGCTCGTCGTCACCACGGTGGCGCTCGGCGTTTGGCTGGACGGCGATAACGGCTGGACGGAGGCGACCGCGGGCGTCGGCCTGGGAGCGACGGTGCTCGCAGCGGGTGTGCTGCTGGCGACGGCACAAGGCTGGGCGAACGGCACCCGCCTCTCGCTGGCCGCAGTCACCGTGGCGGTGATCGGCCTGGGCGCGCTCTCGCTGACCATCGTTACCTATGTCGGCAGCGCGGGCGATACGCCCGGCGGCACGAGCGAAATCGTGAACGATAGCGAGCCGATCGTCTCAGATGAGGGTACCGCTCTCACCCAGCAGATATCGAACAACGAGATCCAGCCGCCCGGCCTGGCGCACGACGTGGGCCGGCACCCCACCTTCGATGGCTTCATGGAGATGGACTCGGCGACGATCCTGCGCAACGTGCCCGGCGGCACGTTGCTCCCGGACGAGGTCGATCTGCTGAAGGAACAGCTCGCCGCAGTACGGGCGTTCGCCGAGGCGAACAGCACGGTAGCGAAGGCCACTGCGGCGAACTTCATGAACTTTACGAACGATGTGCCATTCATGGGCGAACACTACCTCAACCTCGGCTACGTCGGGGACGGCGCCTTCGACCCGGGCAAGCCGGAAGGGCTGCTCTTCAGCAAGCTGGGCGGTGGCGAGGATGCGGAGTCGCAGCTAGTGGGCGTATGGTTCCTCATCGTGCCCGGGCAGGCGGGCTCGTCGCAGGACATCCCGCCTGTGGGCTTCGCCGGCAACCTCGACCTCTGGCACGAGCATCACGGGCTCTGCACCCGCGACGGCATCATCTCCGAGGACAACACCCGCGAGGGCTGCCTTGCTGATGGCGGCAGCTATACCGGCGACCTGAAGTGGATGATGCACGTTTGGGTCTGGCCGGAAACCGCGGACAACACGGACGGCGTCTTCACCTACCTGAACTACGGCCTCTACGAGCAGCAAAATGTGCTCGGCGAAGCCGGGGTAGGCTTAGGGCAGTAGCTTTCCGGAGCACGAGGCCTCCCCTCCCACGCGGGTCGGCCTTTAGGCCGACTGGCCGCCCCGAAGGCTGAAGCCTGTCCCAAGGTGCTAGATTCTTCGCGGAGTTTATCCTGAGCAGAGCAAAGGGCTCAGCAAGACTCTGCCCTCACCCCCTGCCCCTCTCCCATAGGGAGAGGGGTGACCGAAGGTCGGAGTGAGGGCGCACGCCCCACTCCACAGCCACCGTCTTCGCCGGATCGCGCGGATGGCCTGCGTCGCCGCCGCGACGAACGGCGATCACCTCGTAGGGACAGAGCTTCAGCTCTGTCCGGCGCCGAGCTAACCTACGCCGTGCTCCTCGAATGGCCTGTCCGACAAGCCATCTCGCCGACAGGCTGAAGCCTGTCCTGCAGGTGTTGAGCCCTCGCCGTCCACGGTTTGTGATCCGGCTCACCGTCGTTGCTGCCGCATCCAGGTGGTACAATAACGGTGCGAAACCCGTTCACACTACAGGGAGAGGCGGCGATGGCTGATCTCATTATGTATACCTTGCGCACGTGTCCTACCTGCGAGCGTGCGCGGGAAGATCTTACGGCGGATGGTGTCGATTTCGAAGAGCGGACGATCGATGACAACGCCGAGTGGTTCGACGAGGCCTCACAGCTAGGCCTCACCGTCCCGATCCTGGTCCGCGGCGATGCGGTGGAGGTGGGATGGAAGGGAGAGAGCGGGTGACACTTTCAGTAACGTTGGGCCGTGGGCCCAACTAACACGTGAAGCGGTCGCATAGCTCGTAGGTCGGTAAGTGCTGCAACTCTACAATACGCTGACACGGCGCAAGGAGCCGTTCGCGCCCCTGGAGCCGGGCAAGGCGAGCATCTACTCCTGCGGCCCTACCGTCTACCGCGACGTCCACATCGGCAACCTGCGCACCTACCTGCTGGCCGACTGGCTGCGCCGCCTGCTGGAGGCGCGCGGCTTCGCGGTGACGCACGTCAAGAACATCACCGACGTCGGCCACATGCGACAGGAGATGCTCGATCGCGGCGAAGACAAGGTGATCGCCGCTGCCCTGGCCGCCGGCAAGACGCCCCAGCAGATCGTCAAGGAGTACACCAAGTCGTTCCTGCGAGACGAGGCCGCGCTCGACATTAAGCCCGCCGACGTCTTCCCGCGGGCCACCGACCACATCCCCCAGATGATCGAGATGACGCAAGAGCTGCTGAAGCGAGGGCTGGCCTACGAGGTGGAAGGCAACGTCTACTTCAGCGTGGAACGCTTCTCCGGGTATGGCAAGCTCTCCGGCAACGTCGAAGCCTCGCTCCTGGAGGGCGTGCGGGCCGAGATGGATCCCCGCAAGCGTGACCCGCGCGACTTCGCGCTCTGGAAGGCGACCGAGCCCGGCCGGGTGATGAAGTGGCCCAGCCCCTGGGGCGAAGGCTTCCCCGGCTGGCACATCGAATGCTCGGCCATGTCCACGTTCCACCTCGGGCCCACGTTCGACATCCACACCGGCGGCGTCGATAACATCTTCCCCCACCACGAAGACGAGCTGGCGCAGAGCGAGGGCGCGCTCGGCCATCAGGTGGTGCGCTACTGGATGCACGGCCAGCACCTGCTGGTGGACGGGCTGAAGATGGCCAAGTCCACCGGCAACACCTACACGCTGCCTGATCTCCAATCGCGCGGCTTCGAGCCGCCGGCCTTCCGCTATCTCTGCGCCGCCACCCACTATCGCCGCCGGCTCAACTTCACCTTCGATTCGCTGCGGGCGGCGACGTTCGCGCTCAACCGCCTGCGCCAGGAGGCGTTCCTGGCAGCGCAGTCCCCTGACAGCGAAGGCGGAGAGGAGTGGGAGTCAGCGTTCTGGGATGCGATGGAGGACGATCTCCACCTCCCCCGGGCGCTCGCCATCGTCTGGCGGATGATGCGCTCCGAGACGCCGCCCGGCGCGAAGGCGCGACTCCTGCGCAGCTTCGACGAGGTGCTGATGTTCGGTCTGTTCGCGCCACCGACGGAGGTGCCGGCCCCGGTGCGTGCGCTGGTGGACGAACGGCAGGAGCTGCGCCGCCGGGCCACCTTCGCCGACGCCGACGGCCTGCGCGAGCGCATCGACGCGGCGGGCTTCCACGTCCGCGATACGCGGAACGACCCGGCGGTCGTGCCGGCGCCTGCGCCCCCGCCGGCGAAGGCTGTGGGGCTCCACTCGTCGAAAGACATCCCCTCGTGGCTGGAGAAGCCGGACGAACTCGACTTCAGCCTGATCCTGAACGGCCGCGACGACCTGGATGGCCTGCGCCGTGGCGTCGAAGCCGCGCTCCGCCATGCCGGCGATCACAAGATCGAAGTGATCGTCGTCGACAACGGCTCAAGCGACGGCACGTCCGAGTGGCTGGAGGAGCTGGCGGCCCGAGACGAACGGGTGCGCGCCATCCGCTGCGACCACAACCTGGGCGTGGGAGCGGCCCGTAACTGCGGCCTGCGGCAGGCGCGGGGCCGCTACGTGGTGCTGCTCGATAGCAGCGTGGAGCTGACCGGCGATCTCCTCTCGCCCCTGGCCGAGGCGCTGGAGGACGGGCCGGCGGGCATCGTCGGCGCCTTCGGCGTGAACACGGAGGACCTGCGCGACTTCGAGGACGCGCCGGGGCCGGAGGTGGACGCCGTGGAGGGCTACCTGATGGCGTTTCGCCGCGAGTGCGTACGGGAGGTGGGGCTGATGGACGAGAAGTTCCGCTTCTATCGCCACCTCGATCTCGACTACAGCTTCGCCTTCCGCGAGCACGGCTACCGCAATCGCATCGTCCCCGATCTGCCGCTACGCCGCCACGCCCACAGCGACTGGGAGCGAACGCCGGAGGAGGAGCGCGACCGGCTGAGCAAGCGCAACTTCTACCGCTTCCTCAAGAAGCACGGCGACCGCACCGACCTGCTGCTGGCCAGCGCCAAGAAGTAGGAGTGCAAACCGCTATAGCTGGTTCATCGTCGGCGGGCTTGTTTTCAAGCCCTGCGGGATGAATCCCGCAGCTCCTCAGGTTGCGAAGTACGAAGCCGGGAGTTCCAACCCGCGGGAGTGAATTCCGCCCCAACCCACCAAGAAATAGCCGCGCACACCCCTGCGTTCATGTCCTGAACAGCCACGTAGAGACAGAGCGTTAGCTCAGTCTTCGACCGAAGTTGTGGGCATAGCCCTTCGCACCGTGTCACCCTGAGCGCAGCGAAGGGTCTGGCCTCTTGTGGGAGTCGGGCATCGGATAGGGGCCGGATTCTTCGCTGCGCTCAGAATGACAGGCGGCGAGTGGTTCGGTATGACAGGCGCGCAAGGACACAGAGAGAAGAAGCTCCAGGAGAAACCTGGTACCGATGTGATTAGACAGTGTAAATGCACTAGGGCAGCTCACACTGTTGTACTACAGCTCTGTTATCGCTCCAGTGCCCTTGTAAAACTTCGCTCGACGATATATAGTGTACATAGGTATATGACGCATAGGTATCGGGAGCATAGGTATGACGGCTGAGCGAGACCTGACGGACAAGAGCTACTGGCGCATGCTGGCCAGCCGCGGCGCGGGCCGCTTCCTGGTGCTAGCCTCGCTGCACGAACGGCCTCGCCACGGCTACGAGCTCGCGCGCGCCGTCACGCAAGCCTGCGACGGCTGCTGCGAGCCCACCGACGCGATGATCTACCCGACGATCCGAGACCTGACGGAGGGCGGCTACATCGTCTGCCACGTGGAGACGCAGGGAGGGCGAGAACGGAAGGTCTGCGAGCTAACCGATCGCGGACGCGAGGCGTATCGGGCGGCGGCGGAAGTGTGGCGCTCCGTGCTGCCCGCCCTGCAGGAGGCCGTCGAGGCCGGATTGAACGCACGAATCGAGCAGGAGGTACTGTCATGACCGAGCGAACAGCGGACGAGATCAAGCAGGCGGTGCTGGAGCGCTACAGCGCGTCAGCCCGCGGACAACTCGAGAAGCAACCGGAGATCCCTGTGGAAACGGTCGGCGAAGATGAGTGCTGCGGCCCGGCTGAGACGGCCAAGGAGGAGACCTCCGCGTGGGCGGAAGGGCTCTATTCGGCCAAGGAGCTGGGTGCGGTTCCGACTGAAGTAGCGCAGCTCTCGCTCGGCTGCGGCAATCCCACCGCCCTCGCCGAGCTGCGGCCGGGCGAAGCAGTGCTCGACCTGGGGAGCGGCAGCGGGCTCGACTGCTTCCTGGCGGCGCAGCAGGTGGGGTCCGAGGGCCGTGTCGTCGGCCTCGACATGAGCGACGACATGCTGGAGCTGGCACAGCGCAACCTGGCGAAGGTCGGCGCGACGAACGTCGAGTTTCGCAAGGGCGAGCTGGAGTCGATGCCGCTGCCCGACGGCAGCTTCGACGCCATCATCTCGAACTGCGTCATCAACCTCTCGCCGGACAAGGACGCCGTCTTCCGCGAGTCGCTGCGGGTGCTGAAGCCCGGCGGCCGCCTGCGCGTCTCCGACATCGTCTGGACGCGCACGCCCACCGATGCCGAGCAGCGTGACCTTGGGAGCTGGACCGGCTGCGTCGCCGGCGCGCTCGAGGTCGGCGAGTTCGTCTCGAAGCTAGAGGCGGCCGGCTTCGTCGACGTCACGACGGTGCTCAAGGACAAGATGCACGAGTCCGGCGTCACCAGCGCCGACATCAGCGCAATCAAGCCGCAAGCATGCGAATGTTGCTAGGGAGGCCGCTGCGATGAAGGCTGCCGTCTACTACGAGACCGGCCCGCCCAGCGTGTTCCGCTACGAGGAGCCGCCCGACCCGCAGTGCGACTCCTCGGCGGTGCTGATCGACGTGCAGGCGATCAGCATCGAGGGCGGCGATGTCCTCAACCGGGCGGGAGGCGAGATGCCTTCGAGCCCGCACATCGTCGGCTATCAGTGCGCGGGCAAGATCCGCGAGATTGGCGCGGACGTGAGCGACCGGCAGGTCGGGCAGGCCGTGGTCACGATCATGCCGTTCGGGTCGCACGCATCGCTGGTGGCGGTGCCCGCCGGGCAGACGTGGCTCGTGCCCGATGGGATGGACATCCGCCAGGCGGCGTGCGTGCCCATCGCGTTCGGGACCGCTCACGACTGTTTGTTCGAGTTCGGCCACCTGGAAGCCGGCGAGAGGGTCCTCATCCAGGCGGGCGCGGGTGGCGTCGGCCTGGCCGCGATCCAGCTCGCGAAACGGCACGGAGCGACCGTGCTCGCCACGGCCTCGAGCGATGAGAGGCTGGAACGGCTGAAGGAGTTCGGGCTCGATCACGGCATCAACTATCGGACGGGCGACTTCGTCTCGCGGGTGCGGGAGCTGACGGACGGGAAAGGCGTGAACCTCGTGGTCGATTCCGTCGGGAGCACGCTTGCGGGGAGTATCGAGTGCACGGGCTATCGAGGCCGCATCGCCCACGTCGGCAACGCCGGCAGGCCGGATACCACCAGCGTCGACACCTCGAAGCTGAGCGAGCAGAATCGTTCGCTCACCGGCGTCTTCTTCGGCGCGGAGGCGGTGATCCAGCCGCAGCGGGTGCGGCCACTGGTCGAACGGCTGCTGTCGGAGGTCGCGTCCGGTGAGCTGCGCGTCGTGATCGACAGCGAATATCCCTTGTCAGAAGCGGCGGCCGCGCACGAGCATATCGAGAGCCGTCAGGCGTTCGGCCGGGTGATCCTGACGCCGTAGCGCGTCCATTCCGCAGGTTGAAACCCGCGGCTTCGTACTTCGAAACCGGAAGAGCTGCGGGATTCATCCCGCAGGGCTTGGACACAACCCACCAACTGTCAACAGTCACGCACCGCGGGTTGTGGGTCGGTTCGCAACTCTTGAATATCGTAGCCGAGCCTTTCCAGGCTCGGCGGCGGCGAGGCTAGAAGGCCTCGCCTACGGAGAAGTACGCGGCGTATTCAAACTGACCCACTACCACACCGCGTTCCAGCCTTGCGCGTCTTGCGACTCTGCGGCATAGTAGGGACGCTGTTGGCATCACGAGCTAGACACGGGGGGCAAGCTATCGACGGGCGAGATCTAAAGGGCAAGGCGGTCATCTCCGGCCTCGGCCTGACCGAGATGGGCCGCATCTACGGCCACAGCGGCGGCTGGTTCGCCGCCGAGGCGATCCGCCTGGCGATCGACGACGCTGGCCTCGAGAAGACGGACATCGACGGCCTGCTGGTGAACCAGGGGATGACGCCGCTGCCGGGCATGGGCGGCGTCGATCTGCAGAACCAGTTGGGCCTCACCAACCTGCGCCTCCTCTCCAGCATGAACGTGGGCGGCGCGACGGCGGGCATCATGGTGCAGTACGCCGCCCTCGCGGTCAGCCACGGCATGGCGAACCATGTGCTCTGCGTCTTCGCCGATGCTCCCCTGCGCGAGGGGCGCGGCGGCGGCGCGGCCTATGGGGGCGGCGGCCAGCAGCCCCAGCCACGCGGCATGCGAGGGCTCTACACCGCCTTCGGCATGTTCGGCGTGAACGCGCGCTACGCCATGGCGGCCAGCCGCCACATGGGCATGTACGGCACGACGAACGATCACTTCGGCGCTATCGCCGTCGCGCAGCGCGGGTGGGCGGCGATGAACCCGCTCGCCCAGCAGCGAGAGGCGATGACGCTCGAGGACTACCACGCCTCGCGCTGGGTGGCGGAGCCGCTGCACCTGTTCGACTGTTGCCTCGTCTCCAACGGCGGCGTCGCGGTCATCGTCTCTTCGGCGGAAGGGGCTAGGGATCGCAAGCAGCCGCCCGTCTACATCTGGGGCATGGGTCAGGGCCACCCGGGCGACCTGAATCGCGCGGGCTGGGACATCGAGACGCAGACCGGCGCGCCGCTCTCCAAGGAGCGCGCGTTCAGCATGGCCGGCATCGAGATCGACGACATCGATGTCTGCCAGCTCTACGATTGCTACACCTACACGGTGCTGGTGACGCTGGAGGACTACGGCTTCTGCGCGAAGGGCGAGGGCGGCCCGTTCGTCGCCGATGGCAAGCTGGGGCCGGGCGGCTCGCTGCCGACGAACACCGGCGGCGGCCAGCTCTCCGGCTACTACATGTGGGGGATGACGCCGCTGGCCGAAGGCGTGATCCAGGCGCGGGGCCAGGGCGGCGACCGGCAGGCCTCGAAGCACGACGTGGTGTTGGTCAGCGGCAACGGTGGCATCCTCGATCACCACTGCACGCTGGTGCTGAGCCCGCATCCGGCATAGGAGCAGCCATTCAGACTGGGAGTAAAATCATGGATGCGATACAGATGTTCCTCAACGATCACTCTCGTACGCACTCAAACTTTGTGGGTAACCCGGAAGGCGGGTTCTCGATCTCAGATTTCGTACTGAGCGGTCTGGATGACGACCAGCTGCGCCTTCGGCCAGGCGAAGGGCTGAACTCGCTCGCCTGGCTGTTCTGGCACATGGCTCGCACTGAGGATATGGGTGTGAACCTGATCATCGCGGGACGGCCGCAAGTGCTTGAAGAAGACGATTGGGCTCAGCGCCTCGACATCTCGCGCCGCGATATGGGCGCAGGGATGGCGGATGAGGAGGTTACCGATTTTGGTGAGACCGTGGACATCGCCGCACTCCACGAATATCGGTCTGCAGTCGGGATAAGAACGCGGGAGATCGTCGGCGGCATGCGATCGGAAGAGCTGGCTGAGACGATCGATTCCTCGCGAATACAGCAAGCTCTTTCCATGGGCGCGATTGGAGAGAACGCAGGTTGGATTGAGGGGGCGTTCGCAGGCAAAACAAAGGCGCTCGTACTCGGTCATCTTGCGTCAGGGCACAGCTTTATGCACTTGGGCGAGGCTTGGTGCCTGAGGAGCATGGCTGGACTGAGGTTGCCACTCTAGTGTCTGACCGAGACTACGACTTACCGATACCCGTCGCCGATGAGGCGTCGGAGCCGTTCTACGCCGGGGCGAAGGAAGGGCGGCTGATGCTGTTGCGCTGTAGCCAGTGCGGCCGCTACCGGCTGCCGGGCCGTGGCCGCTGCGTCGACTGCTGGTCGGAGCAGTCGGAGTGGGCGCAGGCATCGGGCCGCGGGAAGCTGTACAGCTTCGGCATCATGCACCAGAAGTACCACCCCGCGTTCGCCGAGGTGACGCCGTACAACTACGCTCTCGTCGAGCTGGAGGAGGGGCCGCGGCTGATCACGAACATCGTCGACTGCCCCAACGAGGAGCTACGCACCGATATGCCGGTCGAGGCTGTCTTCGACGCGGTGAGCGAGGAGACGACGCTGATCCGCTTCCGGCCGAGAGCGACAGGCTAAAGCCTGTCCCACAGGTGACTTCCGGCGGGGTCCCTATGCGGTAGTTCCCGTGGCGCATAGCTGTACCGTCACGTTACGCCCCAATACCTGGGCATGTACGCGGATGAGTTCGCGTTCAGGTTCAACGCTAGGAAGATGAGCGACGGGGAGCGCGTGGCTTCGGCTTTGCAGAACGTCGAGGGGCGTTTGACTTGGTACGTCAGAAGGCTTCAATCTTCTTCAGGGCGCCCCTCAGCGTGAGTGGATGGAGAGAAACGCTGATATCCCCGTGTTTTGTCCTAGGTTTAGGCATAGCTCACCGCTTGACATTCTAGCACAAAAGGTCGATAATTATAGGTAGTGGATAGCGGAGTCCGCTATCGGCGCTCGGCCTCCACGAGGGCGGGCGCTTTTAATTGCCCGCCGCAGTAGCTCCGCATTCTTGGCGATGTTTCATAATCAGGTCTCGGATATCTGAGTCGGGAAACACCTTCACGCCAAACTTACCCATGAGTCCGTCTTCGCGGCAGTAGATCTTCTTGCTGAATAGGTGCCACCGCTTGGGTGCCGAGACACAGCCGTCCCGCACCCACTCAAAGAGATCGCGGGAGAACATGTCAGCCAGTTCGGTGGGGTCTGATCCGCGTTTCGGTATGAAGGTCAAACCAGGCTCGACCCAATCCTGAAAGACGCTCTCCGGAATCCATTGCGACCCGTCACATAGGTGCCGGGCATATTCCAGCTGGTGAAAGGCGTCCTCTTTCTTACCCTGGCCCTCGAAGAATATGTGGCCAAATCGTGACACCGGACTCGTGGCCAGGAAATCGACATAGCGCTCCAATAGCATTAGGATTGCAACTGAGTAAATATCCATCGGAAGATATGCATCGATGCCGCTCTCCACGAAGTCATCGAAGGCCCTCTTGCGAATACCTACACCGAAGGCAACAAAGGGTGTGGATTCGATCAGGCCATCTAATGCCTCGTCGAACGCACGGGCCTCTTCCTTGCTTTTGAATTTGAATGGGCCGTCCCCTCGTCGCATGTTGGGCTCATGGAATGTGATATCTGTGTGGTCAAAGAACTCCATCTTGATCTCGTCGGCGGCGGCTCGATAGTCATCAACCTGTTCTTCAGGTAAAGCAATGCCTGCCAGTGAAAACACACCAGGATCACGGGGCACTTTGGGTTCAGGGTATGACTTGCCACTTTCGTCTATGTACAAGAAGTTGCGAGGCCGCTTACGTAGGATATGCGGCGATGGATGGCCCTTGAACCTCCGCCTCGACTCGATTCGTCCGTAGGCTCGTTGAAGCTGAATGGACTCTAAACGGGCCAGCTTCTGAATGATCTCCTCGGAGTCATCGAGCTCCGCGTTGGCCCTCTTGAGCAACACATTGAGGGCGACAGCGACTATCCGTGCTTCTTCCAGCCAAGCGGCCTGACGGCGGGCGACGCGACGCCCTTGTGGATCACCTGGCTCAGAAGGCATAACATATCTATTTTACACCCTAGCCGCCATTCGTATCCAGGCATGTGTCAAAGGAATAGTCGCCGCTGAAGCTCTGTCCCTACGAGGTCGTCGCCTACTTCAGCAGCTTCTCTAGCGCCGCGCGCACGGCCAGCGCCGCCTCCACCACTTCGTCCTGATTGGGCTGAACGGCCAGCAGGTTGAAGTGGTCGCAGCCCGCCTCAACGTACGGCACCAGGAACTCGGCGATCTCCTCCGGCCGGCCGTATGGGGAGTAGCGCTCGAAGCGCTCGAACGGGATCTTGTAGAAGCCCTGCATGCGCTTGGCCAGCCGCCGCCGCGCCTCGTCGCGGTCGTCGTCCAGGCCGTACCAAACCTGGAGGCCGAGGCCGATGCGGGCGTCTTCCCGGCCCTCCTCCTTCGCCCACTCGTCGATCTTCTCGCGCGCCTCCGCCATGCGCCGGGCGGAGACCCAGATCGCCGTCCAGGCGTCGCCGTAGCGGGCGGTGCGCCGGAGGGCGGCGTCGGAGCGGCCGCCGATGGAGATCGGGATGCCCTCCTCGCGGAAGGGCTTCGGCTGCATCCGCACCTTGTCTAGCTGGAAGTACTTGCCCTCGAACGTCGTCTCCTCCTGCGTCCAGAGCGAGCGGAGGATGTGGAGCGCCTCGTCCGTGCGGCGGGCGCGCGTCTTCGGGTCGATACCGCAGGCCCACCACTCGTTCGGGTCCTCGCCGCCGATGCCGACGCCGAGGACGAGACGTCCGCCGGCGAGCTGGTCGAGCATGGCGCACTGGAGGGCGACGGGCGTGGGGTGTCGCAGCGCGAGGAGGTAGACGCTGGTCATCAACTGCACGCGCTCGGTGACGGTGGCGACGGCGGCGAGGTTGATCAGGGCGTCGTTGCCGGTGCCGTAGAAGGTGACGTGGTCGCCGGCGAAGAGGCCGTCGATGCCGGCCGCTTCGGTCTTGCGGGCCGCTTCGAGCACCTCTTCGGGGGAGATGCCGGCGCGCGTGTTCCAGGCGCCGGTGGGGACAGAGATGGTGGGGAGCTGCATATGATTTTACCTAACTACGCAAGGAGCTGTTCATTCTGACTCAGACATACGCAGCCTACAATGTCCATATGTACCACAAAGCTACCAAAGCGGTCGATAGCCCGAACGCGGAACGTGAGAGTCCGCGGCACCTGCCGCGGACTCTCACTCACTCTGGAATCGCGAAAACGCTTCTGCCGTAGGAGTGCTAGCGGGTCGTGCGCCGGGACCCGGCCACCATCCAGCCTCCTCCTGCCAGGAGCATCGTCGCTCCGAGCACTGCCAGCACCAAGACAAGGATCCCTGTGAGGAAGCCACCCTCAGAATCTGACAGCGGGCCAACGCTGCCGGTTTCGGGTGCGGCCACGTCGTCCACGTCGTCCACGTCGTCCACGTCGTCCACGTCGGTCGCGTCGGTCGCGTCGGCGCTAACGGTGAACGCTGTGTACATGCCTGCTTCATAGTGGTCAGCGATATTGCAGATAAGGACGTAGCTGCCGGGTGTGAGCGTAAAGGTTGCGCTCTCTGTCGCTCCGGCGGCGAACTCTTCGATCTCGCCAATCTCCTCAACCCCGGCGCCGTGCTCGTCCACTTTCCCGTCCGCGACGGGCAGGGCGTCGGCTGCCAGGTCCGTCTTGAGCACAACCAGTTCGTGATCGATCGCCCCGGTGTTCGTGGCCACGAAATCGATATCTCCCGCAGTCACCGACGACACGTCTGGAGTGACGCTCCATTCATTCAGTTCGACGTTGACGGTAGCATCCTGAGCGCTCGCCAGACTCATACCCAAGAAGGCCATCACCACCAGTGCGCCTACAAGTCCCAAACCTCTCTTTTTCATGGCTCTCTCCTTCCCTGTTAGTTCGTGACGTTGTTCACAAACTAGACTACTTCATGGTGGGATCTATCACTAGGGCCGGATGGCTCTAGTGGATGGTGCCATGTGGCTCATGGCGTTTGCGCGTATGGGTGGAGGGTAGACCGGGCCGGCCGGCCCATGTTGGCTTGATGATGAGTCGGCTAGTTCGCCTTCGGCTCGTGCTTCGGGCCGATCACGCCTTCGCTGCGGAGGGCGTCGATCTCCTCCCGGCTGTGGCCCGCCTCGATCAGGACCTCTTCCGTGTGCTGGCCCAGCTCCGGCGCCAGGCTGCGGATGTTCACGGGGGTCTTGCTTAGCTGTACCGGCGTCGCCACCATGCGCACCGGCGGGCCATCGGGCCGCTCCACCTCGACGATGTAGCCGTTGGCGATCACTTGCGGGTCGTGCGAGAGCTCTTCGTAGTCCTGGACGCGGGCGCAGAAGACGCCTCGTTCGCTCAGCCGGCGCAGCCACTCGTCGGCCGGGCGTTGGGCGAACGCTTCCTCCAGGATGGCGGTGAGCTCCTGGCGGTGGTCGCCCAGCCGCCCGCTACGGCTGGCGAACCGTTCATCGTGTTCGAGCTCGGGTTGGCCGATCGCCTCGCAGATCTCCGGCCAGCGACGGTCCTGAAGCATGCCGAGGGCCAGGTAGCGGCCGTCGCTTCCGCGGTAGATGTTCCAGAAAGGCGAGAACCCCATGGCGCCTCCTCGTGGGGGCAGGTCGCCGGAGAAGAGGTAGCTGGTGATGTTGTAGGACTGGAGCGCCATGGCGCTTCCCAACAGCGAGACGTCGACCTCCTGCCCCTGGCCGGTCTGCTCTCGATGCAGCAGCGCAGCCAGGATGCCGAAGGCGGCCATCATGCCGCCCACCTGGTCGGCGATGGGCGCGCCGACGCTCGTCGGGGGGCCGTCGCGGTCGCCGGTGACGGCCATCAGGCCGCTCCGCGCCTGGCCAAGGATATCGAACGACCCGGCCTGCGCGTCGGGGCCCTCGCGGCCGTAGCCGGAGGCGCGAGCGAAGATGATCCGCGGGTTCGCCTGCGAGAGCTCCCGGTAGCCGATGCCGAGGCGCTCGGCGACACCGGGCCGGAAGTTCGTCAGAAAGACGTCCGCGTCGCGGGCCAGGCGAAGGAGCACGTCGCGGCCCTTGGGGTGCTTGAGGTCCAGAGCCAGCGAGCGCTTCCCTCGGTTGAGCGCCTCGAAATAGCTGCTGAGGCCGAGCTTTGGGAGGAGGAGCAGCCTGCGCCCCGGGTCGCCCGTGGTAGGCTCCTCGATCTTGATCACATCGGCGCCCAGATCGGCCAGCATGACAGAGGCGGAGGTGCCCTGCTGCCAGATCGTCATATCGAGCACGCGGATATGTTCCAGGGCGCCGGACATGGTGGGTCTCCTCAGTGTGTTCCCTTATAGCAGATACTCTTACTTCACTGATTTGGAATATGAGAGTTTTCGACCGCCAGTTGTTTCAGTGCATTGATGTGTTGATGAAATAAGATGCTCTCAGGTAGGGTCGTCGTGAGTAATTCCATATTCTCAGATGTCTTCAAGTATGTGTTGCTTAAGCCCGTCAAGTGTACCGTCATTTGGATGTTTATGGCCGCTTATTTGAACATTCTGGCTATCTATGAAATAATGGACATGATAAGTGCTCCATATTTCACTGGAGAGTAAATAGGTCCAGTGTTGAGATGTCGAGGTAGCTCTGATGACTTCAGCGAATCCTGGCTCCACTAGGGCGGGACATTTTGTCCGACAGCCTGCAGGATTCACGGCCTTCGTTCCGGCGCCGTTACCACCTAGTCCCCCACTGATACTTGATGACGTAATGCTCGGACTCCTATCTGATGCCGGCATGGCATTAGGAAGGTTGGACGGAGTGACGGAGACACTTCCGAACCCGTCGTTGTTCGTCGCAATGTATGTCCGGCGTGAGGCGGTTCTTAGCTCACAAATCGAGGGAACGGAGAGCACCCTTGAAGATATTCTTGAGTACGAACTGGATGCAAAGGGCCGTGAGCTACCGCGAGACATTGAAGAGGTTGTGAACTACGTGTCTGCAATGAACTACGGTATTGACCGCCTGGACACCCTTCCATTGTCCTTGCGCCTGATTCGGGAGATACATGCGGAGCTTCTTAGAGACGTTCGCGGAAGTGATCGGAGGCCCGGAGAGTTCCGCTCCTCGCAGAATTGGATTGGTCCTCCCGGCGCAACGATAGCTCAGGCGACCTTCGTACCTCCTACAGTGGAGGACATGAAGGATGCGCTAGACAATTTTGAAAAATTCATGCACAACGAGTCGCAGCTACCGCTGCTACTACATGTCGGGCTTGCACACGCTCAGTTTGAAACGATTCATCCTTTTCTGGACGGAAATGGTCGTGTTGGCCGGCTCCTAATAACGTTTCTATTGTATCACCGAAATGCCCTCCGAAGACCATTACTCTACCTGAGTCACTACTTTAGGAGCAAACGCGCCGAATACTACGATCGCCTAACCGCAATTCGTGAGGAAGGGCATTGGGAGGGATGGCTAAAATTCTTCCTTGGCGGAGTTCTTGAGACGGCACGCGAAGCGGTTGAGACGGCTCGTGCGATCGTGCTATTGCGTGCCGAACATGAGATGCTGTTGCGGGACAACGGGGTTGGTATCACGGGCTTGAACCTTCTCAATCTCCTCTTTGATTCTCCGCTGGTTACTGTAGCCCGCGTGTCAGAGAGGCTCGAGATTTCGTATGGGACGGCCAACTCGCTTATTGGCCAGTTCGTTGCTTTGGGAATGCTGCAGGAGACCACTGGCCAAAAGAGAAACCGACGTTTTAGCTATGGGCAATACCTGGCCCTCTTTGAGGATGACGAGACACCGGTCGTGCAAGAGGAGTCTGAGGCTACCGAAACTCCAGGCGGCAAACAGCTGGCCTAATAGAGTGTCCAACGCTTCCGCCGCCTCTCGCTGCGGCAGTGGACGAAGAGAGCCCTGAACGTCAAGCTTGGATACGTCGGTGAACATCGGCACCCAGCCATTGACGGGCCAGATCAAGTAGCAGATACGAAATGGCGATGCAAAGCGTTGTTGTGTATGAGGGACGATAATAGCGTCCGGCAGAAGACACAGCGAGACTGCGGAGGACAACCATGAAGACGATGGAGATCGAAAAGGGACTCTACATAGGCGAAGACTTCCGGCACCATGTGGTTGAGGAGATCGAACGGGCGACCAAGGAGAATCTTCCTTACGCTGTTCTCGTCTGCATTCCCCGGCAGCTCTCAGGCGAGGATGCCACCGATCTCATCGAAGCGGCAGCCGACTCCCTGCCCGAACTCGTCCGGCAGAGCGACCTGATCGGCCTGCTGCCGTCTCGGGTGCTGGCCATCGGCGCGCCGGAGACGGCTGCTTCCGGTGCTCAGGCGCTGGCCCACCGCCTCCAGAACGAGCTGAGCATACGGTCCGGGCACATACGAACAACAAAATGGCAGGCCGGATACGCCTGCGGGCCTGAGGACGGAGCGACGCTGCAGGAGCTCCTCCAGTCGGCTATCGACGCGGCGCGGGCAGGACAGCGCCACCTCGATCGCTAAGCGAGCGGAAGCTCACCAAGCACTCCCCAGACGTTGACCCGCAGCCCTCAGATGCCCTACAACTGAAGGGCGATGACAGTTCGAGAAGGCGTCGTCGATAGCGACGGCGCCGCTATTCACTACCTCGATTGGGGCGGCGGCGGACCGCCGCTTATCCTCATTCACGCCACCGGCTTTCTGGCCGCGCTCTGGCGGCCCATCGCCGAGCGGCTGGCGAGTCGATTTCGCGTCGTCGCCGTGGATCAGCGCGGCCACGGCGACAGCGATCCCGCTGCAGACGGCTATAGCTTCGAGGGGTTCGCGAGCGATCTCCAGCGGCTGATCGAAGCGCTGGAGCTGGAGGGCGCGCTGGCCGTTGGCCACTCGTCCGGCGGCACCACCATCGTGGTGCATGCCGCCCAGCACCCGGGCGCGATCCGGCGGGCGGTGCTGATCGAGCCGATCTTGCCGCGACCGGAGTGGTTCCAGCGGCCGCCCGGCGGGCGCAACCCCAACGCGATGGCCGAAGCGGCTCGCAAGCGGCGGGGCGTCTGGCCGAGCCGGGAGGAGCTGTTTGAATCGTACCACGCTCGCCCGCCGTTCGAGAGCTGGCGTGAGGACGTGCTCCGCCTGTACGTAGAAGAGGGCACGCGCGAACGAGAGGACGGCCAGGTAGAGCTGAAGTGCTCGCCCGAGATCGAGGCGCAGTTCTTCGACGCGGTGAGCGACGTGAGGCCCTGGCCGATGCTGCCCGAGATGGCCTGTCCCTCGCTGCTCCTCTGGGGCGCGGAGAGCCACCTGCTCCAGTTCGGCATGGATCGGAACGTGGAGGAGGCGCTGCCCAACGCTCGCACTGCCCTGGTAGCTGACACGACACATTTCTTGCCGCAAGAACGCCCCGATGAGGTCGCCCGCCTGATCGAGGAGTTCCTCTCGGACTGAAGGAGGCTGCTGTGAGCGAATTCCCGCGAGTCGTCGTCACCGGCCTGGGCGTGATCAGCCCGGTGGGGCTGGACGTGGAGACGACGTGGCAGAGCCTGCTCGCAGGCCGCTCCGGCATCGGGCCGATCACCCTCTTCGACGCCTCGCGCTATCCGGTGCGTATCGCGGGGGAGGTAAAGGGGTTCGACCCGCAGCAGCATATGGACTTCAAGATGGCGCGCCGCTCCGGCCGCTTCGCCCAGATGGCGGTGGCGGCGAGCAAGCAGGCGCTCTGCCAGGCCGGGCTGGAGGTGAACGACGAGACGCGCGACCAGATCGGCGTGGTGATCGCTTCCTCCGGCGGCCAGTTCGAGCTCGGCAAGCAGGAGGAGATCATCGAGAAGCGCGGCCCGAAGAGAGTGGATCCGCTGCTCATCCCCAAGCGGGGCGCCTACATGGCGGCGGCGCGCGTCGGGCGGGTGCTGGGCGTGCGCGGGCCCAGCAGCACGATGAACTCGGCCTGCGCCTCGGGCACCGACGCGCTGGGCCATGCGCTGAACATGATCCGCACCGGCTCCGCCGAGGTGCTGCTGGCGGGGGCAGCCGAGGCGATCGTGAGCCCGGTTGGCGTCGCCGCCATGGCGGTGTTGGGCGCGCTCACGAAGGACTGGAACGACGAGCCGGAGCGGTCGTCGCGGCCGTTCGACGCGAATCGGTCGGGCTTCGTGCTGGGGGAGGGCGCGGGCGTGCTGGTGCTGGAGACCGAGGAGCACGCGCAGGAGCGCGGCGCGACCATCCTGGCCGAGTTCGCCGGCGCCGGCTGGTCGTTCGACGCGACGGACGATACCGCGCCCGACGCCGAGGGCCAGTCGCTGGCGATGATGCGGGCGCTCCAGTCGGCCGGCGTGCGACCGGAGGAGGTGAGCTACATCAACGCCCACGGCACCTCTACCGCGCTCAACGACAAGGCGGAGACGGCGGCGATCAAGCTGGCCCTGGGCGAGGCGACGGCGCGCAAGGTGCCGATCAGCTCTGTCAAGTCGATGGTGGGCCACTCCGGCGCGGGGGCCGGCGGCGTCGAGGCCGTCGTCTGCGTCCTCGCCATCCGCGACAACATCCTGCCGCCGACGATCAACTACGAGACCCCCGACCCCGACTGCGACCTGGACTACGTGCCCAACGAGGCGCGGCCCCACCAGGTAGACGTCGTGCTCTCCAACTCGTTCGGCCTGGGCGGCCAGAACGCCTCGCTCGTGCTGCGCCGCTACCGCGGGTAGGAGAACCCTCGTTAGGCGGCACAGGGCTGCTGGAACGATCCGCCTACGTCTTACCTCCTACTTCTGTGACTTGACAAGAGGCATATAATAGTGTGCAGGAGGAGTAATGCCATGCTCAAGCTATCTCTTCGACCAAACCCCGCACTCCAGCTCAGACGGCTGACCTTGCTGGCCGCGCTGGCCCTGCTGCTGGCCGCTGTCATGGGCGTGACGGCGGTCACCCACGCTCAGACTACTCCTACACCGGCTACGGCAACTCTCACCGGGACGGCGTACCGTCTTGTCGATCAAACCATCGTCGACGGTGTGGTCGTCGACGAGACGCTGGAGCCGATCAGCGATGGCCGGATCGCCATTCCCGAGCTAGGCATCGACATGCCATTGGCGGCAGACGGCACGTTCGCTCTCTCGAACCTCCCTGTGAGCGCAGACCCGGACAACCCGACGGAGGTAACGGTTATCTTTACGGCGCCCGGTCTAGGTAGTTTCACCTATCTTCACCTGCGCATCGGACCGGGATACAGGCCGATCCTCACGCCGGTGCTGATCGACACTCCGCGGGTAGACGACCACAGCATGCGTAGCTTTCCGGAAACGGGCGGCGGCGGTCCGGCAGCCGGCTCTCGGCTCCCGGTAACCCCGGCGCTGCTCGCGCTCGCCGGCGCCGCGCTCATCTTCGCAGGCGCTGTCACGCGCCGCACACGGAAGGGGAGATAACATGTTTCACTCTGTTCGGCGGATCATCCGCGACAACGTCCTCCCGCCGACGATCAACTATGAGACCCCCGACCCCGATTGCGACCTGGACTACGTGCCTAACGAGGCGCGGCCCCACCAGGTAGACGTCGTGCTCTCCAACTCGTTCGGCCTGGGCGGCCAGAACGCCTCGCTCGTGCTGCGCCGGTATCGCGGCTAGCGGCACTGGGCTGTTGATGAAGAAGCTTACCGTTCTGTTCGGGCTCGCGATGGCGCTGGCACTGGCGTTGCCGGGGGGCTGAGCATCACGACGAAGCCCTGAGAGGGGAGCAGCGATGTCTTCATTCTTGGCGCTGGCGGCGCGACGACGACGCACTTTCGCGATCCTCGGCATTCTCGTGCTGGCTGCCCTGGTTGCGGCCGTCATGCTTGGCGTCCAGCCGCCTAGAGCAAC
>JACZYW010000146.1 GCA_022570885.1 Chloroflexota bacterium
TAACCCGCTCGACCGTCCCTCCTTCGAGCGAGTGGTGAACGTGCCGGCGCGGGGCATCGGCGGGAAGACGCTGGAGCAGCTAGAGCGCTGGTCCGAGGGGCTGGGGCTGCCCATCTACAGCGCCCTCCAGCTCCTCGCCGAGGAGCGCGAACCGCAGGCCTTGAAGCTGGCGGCCCGTTCGATCAACGCCCTGCTCGCCTTCCTGGAGCTGCTCAACGGCCTCATCGAGGAGGCGAAGACGAAGCCGCTCTCGGAGCTGCTGGCGGCGGTGCTGGAGCGTACCGGCTATCGCAAGTTTCTGCTCGACGAGTTCGAGGGCGCCGGCGAAGAGCGGCTGCCGGACGGCGAGGAGCGCTGGGAGAACATCCAGCAGCTCCTCACCCTGGCGGCCGAGTACGACGGCCTGGAGCCGGAGACGGCGCTCCCCCAGTTCCTGGAGCGCGCCGCCCTGGCCTCCGACGCCGACGAGTACGACGAGGGGGCGCAAGCGGTCACCATGATCACCCTCCACGCCGCCAAGGGGCTGGAGTTCCCTGTCGTGTTCATCGTCGGGATGGAGGAGGGGGTGCTCCCCCATGTCCGCTCCTTCGACGACCCGGCGCAGTTGGAGGAGGAGCGGCGGCTCTGCTATGTAGGCATCACCCGGGCGAAGGAGCGGCTCTACCTGGTGCGAGCCTTCCGCCGCTTCCTGATGGGCACCAGCCTGCGCAACCCCCCGTCGCGATTCCTCAAGGACCTGCCGCAGGAGCTGATCGTGGGCAGGCGGCCCGTCGCGGCGAGCGCCGGCCGGGGTGGGCGCCGACAGTTCGCCGGCTTCGGCTCAGCCGCCCAGACGGACGACCGCCGGGCCGCTTCCACACAGCTTGGCGGCGGTCGGGACGAGCCCCGCCCAGACGGGCGGCTGTCGGGCCTCGACTCGCCCGGACGGGCGGCCACCGGGCCGCAATCCACGGCTCCCACGGACACCGCCTTCGCCGCCGGCGACATGGTGCGCCACGACAGCTTCGGCGACGGCATCGTCGTGAGCTGCGTCGTCACCTCCTCGGACCAGGAGGTGACCGTCGCCTTCAAGGGCCAGACAGGGCTGAAGAAGCTCCTGCTCTCCTACGCCCAGCTGGAGAAGGTGTAGCGCCCGAGGTTCGAGTTCGCAGGGACAGGCTTCAGCCGTTCGGCTGAGCTCACGCCGAAGCCCGTCGCTAATCTATCCCCGTAGGACAGGCCTTCAGCCTGTCACCTCGACCCGCGAGGAGGCGTTCACCGCGTAGGCCGAAGCCTGTCGTCACCGTCTACCCCGGTAGGACAGGCCTTTAGCCTGTCCTTGTCAGGCTGACTAGCCCGGCCTCCCGGAGAAGCTACGCCTCAATCCTCCAGCGCCACTTCCCGACGTAGCTGGATCAGGTGCAGGATATCGGCCCGGGTGACTATGCCCAGCAGGCGCCGCCCCTCGACGACCGGCACCTGGTTCAGGTCCGCCTCGCTCATCAACTGGAGCAGTTGGCGAGCGTCCTCTCCGAACGACACGGTGCGCAGCCGCTCGAACGGTGTCATCACATGGAAGACCGCGGTGGCCGGCCACTGCTCGCGCTCCAGCTTGCGGACGTCCGTGAGGGTGACCAGCCCCAGCAGCTCCTCGCCCGCCATCACTGGATAGCAGCGCCCGCCCCCAACCAGCATGTGCTGGTCGACGAGCTCCGCCACGGTGATATCGGGCGGCACCGTGCGGTAATCGCTGCGGGCCAGCTCCGCCACGGAGACGCCGCGGAGCGCCGTCTCGAACATCAGCTGCTGATAGCTCGAGGTCGACGCGCTGCGCAGGAAGAGGCCGATGAGGAACATCCAGAGGCCGCCAACAACGTAGCCGAAGAGGAGGAGCTGGGCCGCGCCGCCGGCCATCAGCGCGAAGGCGACGAACTGGCCCACGTTCGACGCGATCCGCGTCGCCCGTAGCAGGTTGCGATTGCGCGCCCAGACGATCGAACGGAACACCCGCCCGCCGTCCAAGGGGAAGCCGGGCAGCATGTTGAAGGCGGCGATAACGGCGTTGATGAACGCCAGATAGCCGGCGACGGCCGCCACGCCGGGCGCCGGCCCCTGAAGCACGGCCCAGATGATCGCGAAGAACGCTCCCACGCCCAGGCTGGTCAGCGGCCCGACGATGGCGATCCAGAACTCCTCGCTCGCCGACTCGGCCTCCCGCCCCAGGTTGGAAACACCGCCGAAGACGAAGAGGGTGATCCCCTTCACCGGCATGCCCCGCGACTTCGCCACCAGCGAGTGGGAGAGCTCGTGCAGCAAGATCGAGGCGAAGAAGATGCCCGCAACGACCACGCCCACGGCCCAGCGCTGGAACTGCGACCACTCGGGGAAGGCATCATGCAGAATGCCGTCGGCGAAGGACCAGGTGATCAGCACCAGGATGAAGATCCAGCTCCAGTGCACGCCGATCTCGATGCCGGCGATCTTCCCGATCTTGAACGAACTGGGCATCTATCCTCCCGCTACCCTTTGATTACGCCGATCGGCCGCATCCGCGCCACCTTGCGCGAGATACCGGCGTGCTCGAGGATATCGACGACCTGCGCCACGTCTTTATACGCCTCCGATGCCTCTTCCGCCAGGGCGCGCGGGTTCTGCGCTCGCACGACGATCCCCTGCTTGGCCAGCCGCTCGGCGATGTCCACGCCGGCCAGCAGCCGCTTGGCGGAGCCTCGGCTGCGCACGCGGCCCGCGCCGTGGCAGCAGGACCCCCACGTCTCCTCCATCGCCCGCTCCGTCCCAACGGCCAGGTAGGAGTAGCGCCCCATATCGCCCGGTATCAGCACCGGGTGGCCCACCTGTTGATAGCGCTCGGCTACCTCCGGGTGGCCGGCTGGGAAGGCGCGCGTCGCCCCCTTGCGATGGACGCACACCGTCACCTCCTTGCCGTTCTGGCGATGCGTCTCGATCTTAGCAATGTTGTGCGCCACGTCGTACAGCAGGTGAAGGCCCAGCTCCTCATGGCTGCGACCGGTGACCTTTATGATCGCTCGCCGGATCTGGTGGGTAATGCCCTGGCGATTCGCCCAGGCATAGTTGGCGGCGGCGGCCATCGCCCCCAGGTACGCCTTGCCCTCCGGCGAGCGGATGGGCGCGCAGGCGAGCTGCTTGTCCGGCAGCTCGATCTGGTAGGTCGCAGCGGCCTTCTCCATCACCCGCAGGTAGTCCTGGCACACCTGATGCCCGAAGCCTCGCGAGCCGCAGTGGAAGAAGATCACCACCTGGCCCGGCCCGTCCAGCCGAAAGGCCCGCGCCGCCGTCTCGTCGAAGATCTGCTCCACCACCTGTACCTCCAGGAAGTGGTTGCCGGAGCCGAGCGTGCCTAGCTGGGCCAGGCCCCGCTCGCGCGCCCGCTCGCTCACTGCGTTGGGGTCGGCGTCCTCCAGGCAGCCCCGCGACTCCGTGGCGTCCAAATCGTCCGGCTCGCCGTAGCCGCGCTCCACCATCCAGCCCGCGCCCTGCACCATCAGCTCGTCCAGCTCCCGACGCTTCAGCCGCAGGAAGCCGTGGCCGCCCAGGCCGGGCGGGGCGTCGCGGTAGAGCTGGTTCACCAGCTCCCTCAAGATCGGCCGCACCTCTTCCTCTTGCAGCGTCGTCGTAATCACGCGAGTGCCGCAGTTGATATCGAAGCCGACGCCGCCGGGCGAGACGACGCCGTCCTCCACGCGCATGGCGGCCACGCCGCCGATGGGGAAGCCGTAGCCCCAGTGGATGTCGGGCATCGCCAGCGAGCGGCCGACGATGCCCGGCAGCGTGGCGACGTTCGCCGCCTGCTCGATCGCCTGGTCGTCCCCCATCTGCTCGATCATCGCCCGGTCGGCGAAGATCAGCGCGGGCACGCGCATGCCGGGCTTGTAGTCCTGGGGCAGCTCCCAGCGATAGTCGTCGATCTGTTTCAGGATCTTGAGCCAGCTCATGGTCTCTCTAGTATAGGCTAGTTATCGCCAACGATACCCCTTGCGCATTGCGGCGGCCAACGCTACAATCCGCAGTCGATGAACAATCGCGCGGTAGGGGTAGAGTGATGTATCAGCGGGAAGAGCAGCCGCAGGCCAGGCAGCAGCAGGCCGCGACAGCAATCGAGTTCGCCAGGGCAAGCCGGTGGCAAGAGGCCGTGCGGGCGAACCGCGCCATCATTAAGATCTTCCCCAACGATGTCGACTCATACAATCGCCTGGGCAAAGCCCTGATGGAGCTGAACCGCTACCGCGACGCGAAGAAGGCCTATAAGAAGGCGCTGGTGCTGGACGCCACCAACCGGATCGCCAAGAAGAACTTGGAGCGGCTCAACGTCCTCGCCAAATCGGGAGATCTACAGGCGCAGACCAGCCAGGTCGACCCGGCGCTCTTCATCGAGGAGATGGGGAAGAGCGTGGTCACTACCCTCACCAACCCGGTGGCGGAGATGCTGACCAGATCGAACGCCGGCGACGCGGTCGAGCTGCGGCCTCAGGGTACGACTCTCGCGATCGAAACGCCCAAAGGAGATCGCATCGGCGAGGCGGAGCCTAAGCTTGGGCTTCGCCTGATCCGGCTGATGGAAGGCGGCAACAAGTACGCCGCCGCGATCACCAGGCTGAGCGGAGACGAGTGTCAGATCATCATCAAAGAGACGTACCAAGACCCCAGCCAGGCCGGCAGACTCTCCTTCCCCACCAGCGCCGGGCCGGAAAGCGTTCGGCCCTACACCAAGGAGCGGCTCGTCCGTCAAGAAACGGCTCCGGACGCCGCGCCGGAGACCGTCGCGACCGGCGAGGAGGAGAGCAAGGAAGGTTGGGAGGCCGAGACCGAGGGTCAGGAAGGCCACATCCGCCTCACCGATGCCGCCGCTGCCGAGGAGGCCGCCGCCGAGGAGGAGGACGAGGAGTAGCCTCCAGCGCGACATCACCAACGCCTCGGGCGCGCCACCGTTATCGGAAAACGGGCGGAGCGCCCGTTCGATTTGCTAGAGTCAAACTCCATGGCTGAGAGCATCCGAGCACGCGGTCTGGTGAAGCGCTTCGGCGAACTCGTCGCTGTCGACGGCATCGACTTTTCGGTGGCCGAGGGAGAGTGCTTCGGCCTCATCGGCCCCAACGGCGCTGGCAAGACCAGCACGATCCGCATGATCACCTGCGTCTCGCCGCTCACAGCAGGCGAGCTACACGTGGCCGGCATGGACACGAGGACAGAGGGCCGCCGGATCAAGGCGATCCTAGGCATCGTGCCGCAGGAGACGAACCTGGACCCGGACCTCACCGTCTGGCAGAACCTCGCCGTCTACGCCCGCTACTTCGACATCCCCGCGCCCGAAGCGCGGCGGCGAGCCGCCGAGGTCTTGGAGCTCTTCCAGCTCCTAGACCGGCGAGGAGAGGTTGTCGACAACCTCTCCGGCGGCATGAAGCGCCGCCTCACCGTCGCCCGCGCGCTCATCAACGAGCCGAAGATCCTGGTGCTGGACGAGCCGACCACCGGGCTCGACCCGCAGGCGCGCCACATGGTCTGGCAGAAGCTCCGCTACCTGCAAGGCCAAGGGATCACGATGCTCCTCACCAGCCACTACATGGAGGAGGCCACCCACCTCTGCGACCGCCTGGTGGTGATGCACCTGGGCCGTATTTTGGCTGAGGGCGCGCCGAACGAGCTGATCGAGCAGCACGTCGGCCGGCAAGTGCTGGAGGTGCACCTCGACGATGGCCGGCGAGCGGAGGCGTTCGACCTGCTGCAGCGGCACGATGGCCTGCGGATAGAGGAGGTGGAGGGCGTGCTCTACGTCTTCAGGCAGGGCCAGGCGTGGCAGCCGATCCTGGATGCGCTGGCCGGCTTCGGCGAAGGCGCACGCCTGCGGGAGGCGACGCTGGAAGATGTGTTCCTCCAGATCACGGGCCGGGGGATCCTGGAATGAGCGTGCTGGGCGTCTCCTATCGCAGCTACCGAGTGTGGCAGCGCAACCGCGATGTGGTGTTCCGGCTCTGGTTCGTGGAGCTGGTGCCCTCCATCTTTGGGCCGCTCATCGTCCTTACCGCGCTGGGCCTGGGCCTGGGCGTGTTCGTCGAGCTCGAGGGCGACCAGGAGTACATCGAGTTCCTCACGCCGGGCATGCTCGCGCTCTTTCCCATGC
>JACZYW010000147.1:0-5233 GCA_022570885.1 Chloroflexota bacterium
GTTCGTACATCCAGCACCACGCTCCCGGACAGACCTGAAGGTCTGTCCCTACGACGGTGAAGCAACGCACACCGCCAACCTCGTAGGGACAAAGCTTTAGCTCTGTCCTCGACCGTCGCCCTCGTCCCACAGGCAGCCGACGCCCAGCGCCCGCACCTCTTGCTCGAACGCCACCAGCTCGTCGCGATAGGCCCCGTCCTCCGGCCAGGCCGTGCTCAGCCCCTCCGCGATCAGCCTCGCCGCCACGGACACGCCGTCCTCGGTGAACACGTAGCGCAGCAGCCGGTCGAAGGCGTCGCGCTCCCGCGCATCGGGGAGGAGCAGCACCGTGTCCCCTACCAGCGCCTCGTTGCGCTCCGTCGCCTCCGCGAAGCAGCGCTCGCCCCGCTCCGGCGTATCGATGCCGTAGTAGCGCACGCGCTCCGCGACGCCGTCCAGCTGCACGAGGATCGTGTCGCCATCGATCACCCGCAGCACATCCGCCCGCTGGAAGCTGGCCGCATCGGGCGGAGGCTGGAGGTCAGGCAGGGCGACGGTGAGCGTCGGGGTGGGCGGCGGGTTCGATTCATCGTCGCCGAGGCGGCCCCCGATCATGCCTAGCAAGAAGCCGACCGCGAGCGTGATGATCGCCGCGACGAGCCAGCGCGTGCTCCGGCGTCGCAGGGACCTGACCGCGAACGCTCGAACGCCACCGGAAGAACTCCGGTCTTGGCGCTTGCGGGCGGATTTCCGCCCGCCTCGGCGACGGCGACGGCGTGTGGGCATGGTGCTACCAAGTGTAGCCGCTCGCGCCCGCGGCTGCGATGCTTACCGGTCGGCGACCTTACCGCGCCGGTGCTATAATCGCTGCGTGAGCGCCAAGAAGGTTTCGGCACGTTCGGGCAAGGCAAAGCCACGCCTGGTGATCCTCGACGGCCACGCGATCATCCATCGCGCCTACTACGCCCTCAAGCAGCCGCTCACCGTGCCCAAGACGGGAGAGGTGGTGGGCGCCGTCTTCGGTTTCGCCAGTACGCTCCTTACCGTGCTGGATGAGCTGAAGCCCAGCCACGTCGCCGTCGCTCTCGACCCGCCCGGCCCTACCTTTCGCCACGAGAAGGACCCGACGTATAAGGCGCAGCGGAAGTCGATGCCGGACGACCTGGCCGCCCAGATCGGCCGGGTGGAGGAGCTGATCGAGGCGTTCGGCATCCCGATCTATATGACCGAAGGCTTCGAGGCGGACGATGTGCTCGGCACGCTGGCGAAACAGGCCGAGGAGGCCGGCGCGGAGACCTATCTGGTCACGCTCGACAGCGACATCGTCCAGCTCGTCCGCGATGGGGTGCAGGTGTACATGTTCCGCCCCTACCAGCACGACACGGTGATCTACGACGCTACAAGCGCCAAGGAGCGCTACCAGGTCGAGCCCGAGCAGCTCGCCGACCTGAAGGGGCTGAAGGGCGACACGTCCGATAACATCCGCGGCGTGCCCGGCATCGGCGAGAAGACGGCGGTGAAGCTGATCCAGCAGTTCGGCAGCGTCGAGGGTATCTACGAACGCCTCGACGAGGTGACGCCGGAGAAGCTGCGCGAGAACCTCCGCGAGCACGAGGAGGAGGCCCGCCACTGCAAGGAGATGGCGACGATCTACACCAGCGTGCCCATTACGCTCGATCTGGAGGCGGGCCAGCTACAGCGCTTCGATCCGGAGCCGGTGCTGGCGCTCTTCAAGGAGTTGGGCTTCAAAAGCCTCGTCGCTCGCCTGCCCGAAGCGAAGGCGTCGAAGAGCGACGACGGTCCCGCTGCCAAGCCCGCGGCCGCCGAGGGGCAAGCGTACAGCACGGTCTACACCGAAGCGGAGCTCGACAAGCTGGTGAAGCGCCTGGCGAAGATGAAGTCCGTCGCCTTCGCCATCGAGACGACGGACGAGAGCGCGTTCCGCTCGTCGCTGGTAGGCATCGCGTTCTCCTGGGCATCGGGCCAGGCCGCCTACGTGCCCATCGGCCACCGCCCCGCCCTGGGCGATCGCGAGCAGCTCTCGCTGGAGACCGTGCTCCGCAAGCTGGCCCCTGCGCTGGAGGACGAAGGCCTCGAAAAGGTGGCGCACAACGCCAAGTTCGATATCGAGGTGCTGGCCGGCTGCGGCCTCGACCTAGGCGGCGTCGCCTTCGACACGATGATCGCCGCCTATCTGTTGGGCGCGAGCGGCAGCGGCCTCACCCTCGAGTCGCTCGCTACCGAGCGGCTCGACGAGGAGATGCCCCCACTCATCGACCTCCTCGGCAAAGGCGCGAAACGGATCACCATGGCCGATGTGAGCGCCGAACAAGCCACGCCGTACGCCTGCGCCGCCGCCGACATGACCGGCCGGCTGCGCCCAATCCTGGAGGCCGATCTCAAGGAACGAAGCCTCTGGCCGCTGTTCGCGGAGATCGAGATGCCGCTCGTGCCGGTGCTGGCGCGCATGGAGCTAGCCGGCGTCGCCATCGATTCGGACGCGCTGCGCAAGATGTCGCGTAGCCTGGGCAAGCAGATCGACCGGCTCGAACAGCAGGCGTACGACTCGGTCGGGCACGAGTTCAACCTCGGCTCGCCGCAGCAGCTCTCGGGCGTCCTCTTCGAGGAGCTGGGGCTGCCGAAGACGCGTCGCACCAAGCTTGGCTACACCACGGACGCCACCGCGCTGGAGGGACTGCGCGGCGCCCACGACGTCATCGATCTGCTGCTGGAGTGGCGTCAGCTCACCAAGCTGAAGTCCACCTACATCGACGCGCTACCCGCGCTGGTACACCCCAAGACCGCCCGCATCCACTCCAACTTCAACCAGACCGTCGCCGCCACCGGCCGCCTCTCGTCGCAGGACCCAAATTTACAAAACATCCCCGTGCGCACCAAGCTGGGCAACGACATCCGCCGCTGTTTCATCGCGCGCGACTTCGGCGACGACCCGGTGCTGCTGGCGGCGGACTACTCCCAGATCGAGCTGCGCATCATGGCGCACCTTTCGCAAGACCCGGGCCTGATCGAGGCGTTCCGCAAGGACGAGGACATCCACGCCACCACCGCCTCGCAGGTCTTCGGCGCGCCCATCGGCGAGGTGACGGCCGAGCAGCGCCGCCGAGCGAAGGTGTTCAACTTCGGCGTGCTCTACGGCCTGAGCGAGTTCGGCCTCTCCGTCCGCGAAGGCGTCTCCCGCGAGGAGGCGGCCAAGTTCATCGAGACCTACTTCGCCAAGTATCCGAAGGTGAACGAGTGGCGCGAAGGCGTGATCAAGAGCTGTCGCGAGCTGGGCTACGCCGAGACGCTCGTCGGCCGCCGGCGGCTGATCCCGGAGATCCGCTCGCCGAACGGCCAGGTACGCGCCGCCGCCGAACGGGTCGCGATCAACATGCCGGTGCAGGGCACTGCCTCCGATATCATCAAGATCGCGATGAACAAGATCGACGCCGAGCTTCGCGAGCGCGGCCTGGCGACGAAGATGATCCTCCAGGTGCACGACGAGCTGATCTTCGAGGGGCCAGCGAAGGAGCGCGACGCCATACAGGAGATGGCGCTGCGCATCATGCCTCAGTCGCTAGAGCTGGTCGTGCCGGTGAAGGTAGACGTGAAGGTGGGCACGAACTGGGGCGAGCTGGAAGAGGTCGAGACCGTGGCGAGCGCGGGGTGAGGAGAAAGAGCCAAGTTCTAGCGGCCATGTCAGGCTTTCCGAGCGACGCCCAGAGACGCGTAATCGACTTCGCGGGCCACCGGCTTATCGTGGTGGCCGGTCCCGGCACCGGGAAGACGCGAACGATCGTCGAAAGAATGAATCGACTCCTGAAGCAGAACCCAAACAGAGTCGTATCCTTCTTGACGTTCACCCGAGCTAGCCGGCGAGACACCGATAGCAAGGTCCGCCATGCCATAGGCCAAAAGGCAGCCGAGATGTTAGTCGCTGATTTGCCTAGGGTCAGTACGCTTCACGCCTTTGCAAAGGGGTTAACGCATCGCTATGCCGCTTCGTTGGGAAGGGACGCGAATTTCTCTATCCTCGTTAGCGGCCACGGCGAACGCGAAATAATCATGTCGGACATGATGGAAGATCTGTCGCTTTCATTGCCACGCCCCGTATTAGACCGCGCCATATCCTGCTTTCGCTCCACCGGAGCTTGGCCAAACGACTTTTCTCTTGACGAAGGGACACGTAAGCGTATCATCCAGAATTTTGAAGGACTTCTTCGCTTCTACAATACTTTCGATATGGAGGGGATGGTTCTCGCGGCCTGCAGCATCCTGTCTAACCAGCGGATTGAGGCAACACGTGTCTTCCTTCAGGTCGACGAGTATCAAGACCTCACTCCTGTTGATCAGAAATTCGTCGAGCTGGTTGGCCGAACCGAGGGCAGCCAGCTCGTGGTGGTTGGAGATGATGCCCAGAGCATATACGGATGGCGCCACGCGAACCCAAAGGGGCTAAGGCTGCTGTGGGATGGCGAAGACTGGGAACGAGTCCGCTTTGAGGATTGCCATCGGCTGCCGCCACACCTGCTCCGAGCAGCACATGCGCTTGTCCGCGACAGCGGGTACTTAGGAGCGGAAGTGCGCGTGCCGAGGGATGACGGTAGGCGCGTTTTGACTCTTAGGTGTACGAAGCCCAACCTACAGAACAAAATCGTTGCAAAACACATTGCGAGCATGCTCGAGAACGCTAGCGGACCTATAAGCTTTAAGGACTTCATGGTCTTGTGCCCGACAGGGAATCAGGTCATAGAAATGGCCGCAGCTCTCAAAGAAGGCTTTGGAATACCCACCAGGCTTCACCAGCGAGCGTCCATTCCTGAACCGATATGGCGGATCATTCTCATCCTTAGGATGCTGGCTTTGGACAGCCTGGCATTGCGTCAGTGGCTCGAGATCATGCATCTGCCACATAAGAGAGTACGGCACTATCGAAGACAAGCCCTGGCGTCCGGCCGCTCGCTGTACGAGTTCTGCTCCGATGCCGAAGAGGGGTCGGTTCATGAACTCTATTCATCTTTAGAGCGCTTTCGAGAAGCAGTCCCGGACCCTGGACAGTTCGCGGAGGTGCTTGCGGAGTTCCCATTTCTTGACCCCGATGAGGACGCGCGGTCGACCATTGCAGAGATAGCGCGGCACTCACCTGCTACGGGACCCATGATCGCGCACATATACGAGAGGTATGGCCTGCTGCAGCCAGAGCATGAACAGCTCGCCGTTCCTGAAGAGGACTCCGTCCTGGTCGCGCCCATGC
>JACZYW010000147.1:5243-6047 GCA_022570885.1 Chloroflexota bacterium
AGGGACTTGAGGCGGAGTTCGTCTATATTACCTGGCTGGATGACCGGTTTATGCCCGCTCCTGGGCGGGATCGAGAAGAGGAACGCCGAGTGTTGTATGTGGCGTTGACGCGCGCCAAACAAGACGCAGTACTTACGTTCCCTGAGCGGTGGGACAAAGCCAATCGCCGCTATCTGAAGGATGAAGCGATGTCTATGTTCTTGCGGTCCATTCGCTCATATCTGGACGTGAAGCGAGTGACGGCCGCGGACGTCGCCGAGGCGGCTTCTTGATCCATGCCGGAGCTCCCTGAGGTAGAGACGCTTGCGCGGGACCTGCGTGCGGCCGTCCTCGGCCGCACGATCGCCGACGCCTGGGTCGCGCCGGACGCGCCGCGGCTGGTGCAGGCGATGCCGGTCGAGACGTTCACCTCCGGCCTGCGCGGGCGGCGCATCGAGGAGATCGGCCGGCGCGGCAAGTACCTGCTCGTGAAGCTCGATCGTGGCCTATGGTGGCTACTGCACCGGCGCATGTCGGGCAACGGCATCCATCGCCCCGCCGATGCGCCCGACGAGCGCTACCTGCGCGCCCGCTTCCACCTGGACTACGGCAGCGAGCTGCGCTTCGTCGACTTGCGAAAGTTCGGCACGATGTGGCTCACCGACGACCCGCAGGCGGTCGTCGCCAAGCTCGGGCCGGAGCCTCTGGACGAAGCGTTCACCGCCGAGGTGCTCGCCGCCGCTCTCGCCAAGCGCTCAGCGCCGGTGAAGGCGGTGCTCATGGATCAGCACGCTATCGCCGGGCTGGGCAACCTCTACGCCGACG
>JACZYW010000148.1 GCA_022570885.1 Chloroflexota bacterium
CCTCGACGAGGTCGCCGCACATCTCCTTCAGCCGGAAGCCGTTGGTGGTGAGGCTCAGGCTCTTCAGCCCGTCGATGCGCGACAGCTTCTCGATCAGCACCGGCAGGTCGCGGCGGACGGTGGGCTCGCCGCCGGTGAGGCGCACCTCCTCGATGCCGATGCGGACGAAGATGCGGACCAGCCGCTCGATCTCTTCGTAGCTGAGGAGCTGCTCTTTCTTCAGCCAGATCAGCCCCTCCTCCGGCATGCAGTAGGTGCAGCGGAAGTTGCAGCGATCGGTGATGGAGACGCGCAGGTTCTTGAGCTGGCGGCCGAAGCCGTCGCTGAGCGGCCCGTCGCCGTCGAACTCGAATGCGGCCTCCGGCGTGCCTTCGCCCGACGCCGGCTCTTCGCCGCCGCGAGGAGTCAGCGGGATCAGCAGGTCCTCGTTGTCTGAGCCGGGGTCACGTCTCACGAAGCCATCTCTCCAGTACCGTCCGCGCCTTCTGGGCCGCCACCGCCCGATGGCTGATGGCATTCTTCTCGTCCGGCGGCAGCTCCGCCGTGGTCATCCCCCTGTCCGGCAGGAGGAAGATCGGGTCGTAGCCGAAGCCGTTCTCGCCGCGCGGCTCGTGGCCGATCCGCCCCTCGACGGTGCCGTCCACCAGCTCCACCCGCCCCGTCGCGTCCGTGATGGCGATGACGCAGCGGAAGCGAGCGGTGCGCTCGTCGTCGGGCACGCCGGCCAGCTCCTGGAGCATGGCCTGGACGCGCTCCTGATCTGTTCGGTCTGCCCCAGCATATCGGGCGGACAAGACACCCGGGCGGCCGTCCATGGCATCCACTTCCAGACCGGAGTCGTCGGCCAGCGTCACCAGGCCGCCGGCGCGCGCATATTCGACTGCTTTTAGTGTGGCATTCTCCGCATAGGTCTGTCCAGTCTCCTCCACCTCGATCGTCAGCCCCAGCTCTGCGGGCGTGACCAGCTCCCAGCCGCAGCCGGCCAGGAGCTGGCGGAACTCGGCGACCTTACCGGCGTTGTTCGTGGCGAGCAGCAGCCTGGGCATGACGACTCGTAAGGTACATGAGGCGGGCGTGAGGGTCGAGGGGACGCCCGGCGGGTGATTGCTTCGCCAGTCGGTCGGTTTGCTTTTCCAGTACTGCGGGATGAATCCCGCAGCTTCTCCGGTGCGAAACCCGTAGCCGCGGGTTTCAACCCGCGGAAGCCGATTTCAGGAACTGGTCGCCCCTCTCCCTCGGAGGGAGAGGGGTTGGGGTGAGGGCGGCTTGGCTGAGCTCACGCCGAAGCCCTCCTCTCGTAGGTCGGGGTTCTTCAGACCCCGACGGTGACTCTGCGAGGGTCTGAAGACCCTCGCCTACGTTGGCAATCACCCCTCTCCCTCCAAGGGAGAGGGGTTGGGGGTGCGGGCCGCTCGCGCCACCGCCAGCACCACGTCGTGGCCGTCCACGGTCTGCTCCGAGCGGTGCGCCTCCGCCGGCGGCTCGCCCTCCACCAGCGATAGCGAGAGCGTCTCGTCGCGCACGTAGCCGCCGTGGGCCTCCAGCACGCGACGCACGTCGTCGTCGCCCTGCCAGTAGGTCGTGATGCGGTCGGCGATCTCGAAGCCGGCCTCGCGGCGGAGGTTCTGGAGGCGGTGCACCAGCTCGCGGGCCAGCCCTTCGTCTCGCAGCTCGGGCGGCACCTCCGTGTCCAACGCCACCACGTAGCCGCCCTCCTGGGCGGAGGCGAACCCTTCGCGCTCTACCGTCGAGACCAGGATCTCGTCCGGCTCGAGCTGATGGCCCGCCGCCTCGACGCGCTGTCCGCCGGCGACGGCCGCGGCGACCTCGGCGGCGTCCATCGCGGCGAGCGCCTCCCTGATCTGCGCGACGGCCGCGCCGTACTTCGGGCCGAGCACCGGCAGGTTGGGCCGCACCTCGTAGCGGAGGAAGTCCGATTCGTCGTGGATCGGTACCAGCTTGCGCACGTTGAGCTCGTCCAGGAGCTGCGATTCCAGCCGGCGAAGGGCCTCCTCCTCGGCGGGGTCGCGCAGCTTCACGAAGAGCTGGGCGAGCGGCTGTCGCACCTTGATCTCCGCCTTGCTGCGGGCCGACCGTCCCAGCGAGGCGAGGCGCATCACCAGCCGCATCGCGTCGTTGAGCGTCTGGTCTATCAGCGCCGGGTCTGACTCTGGCCAGTCGCACAGGTGGACGGAGGGCGGCGCTTCATCGCCTGTGGTGAGCGAAGCCGAACCATCGTGCGAACGCACCAGGTTCTGGTAGAGCTCCTCGGCAAGGAACGGCGTGTAGGGCGCGAGCAGCTTCGCCAGAGTGACCAGGCATTCGTGGAGCGTCGCGTAGGCCGACCGCTTGTCGTCGTCGTCCTCAGACTTCCAGAAGCGGCGGCGGCTGCGGCGCACGTACCAGTTCGAGAGGTCCTCGACGAACGCCTCGATCCGGCGCGCGGGCGTCATCGTGTCGTAATCGTCCAGGCCGGCCGTCACATCGGCGATGAGCTGGTGCAGCTCCGAGAGGAGCCAGCGGTCGAGCTCGCTCCCCTCGGCCCGCGACCCGTGACCCGCGACCCCGTCGCCGGCCGGCTGCCAGCCGTCGATGTTGGCGTAGGTGACGAAGAAGGCGTATGTATTCCAGAGCGTGAGGACGAAGCTGCGGCGCAGCTCGTCGCCCATCGCCCAGCCGTAGTTGATGTTGTGGGCCGGGTTGTGGCGCAGGAAGAGCCAGCGCATCACGTCCACGCCCATGCGCTCCGCCGCGTCGTCGAACCAGATGGCGTTGCCCTTGCTCTTGTGCATCTCCTCGCCGCGCTCGTCTCGCACCAGGCCGTGGCCGAGCACGGTGAGGAACGGCTCGCGGTTCTCCAGCGCGGTGCTCAGCGCCAGCATCGAGTAGAACCAGTTGCGGAACTGGCCGGGGAAGCTCTCGGTGATGAAGGCGGCGGGAAACCACTCCTCCCAGTGCGATCGGTCGTCCCAGTAGCGAAGCGTGGAGAACGGGACGATGCCGGCGTCCAGCCAGGGGTTGCCCACGTCGGCGATGCGCGAGATGGCCTCGCCGCACTCAGGACAGCGCACCGTCACGGCGTCGACCCACGGCCGGTGGGGCGAGTGGTCCTCGAACTGATCCCAGCCCTCGGCGGCCTTCTCGCGCAGCTCGTCGCGGCTGCCGATCACCTCGACGTGGCCGCAAGAGCAGGGGTAGATCGGCAGTGCCAGGCCGTAGTAGCGCTTCTTCGAGATCATCCAGTCGGACATGTTGCGCAGCCAGTCCAGCTCGCGCGCCAGCCCGAACTCCGGGATCCAGCGGATCTTCTTCGTCACCGCCATCATCGGCTCGCGCAGCTCGTCCATCGAGATGAACCACTCGTCGACGAGGCGGAAGACCAGCTCGCTGTCGCAGCGCCAGCAGACGGGGTAGCGATGGCTGTACTCCTCGGTGTGATAGAGCAGCCCCTTCTCCCGCAGCGACTCGAAGATCGGCGGCGCTACCTCGCCGGCGAAGCGCCCCTCCAGGAAGCCGAAGCCCTCGACGTAGTTGCCGAAGTCGTCGAGCGGGGCGATGGCCGGCAGGTCGAACTCCTTGCTCAGGGCGAAGTCCTCCTGGCCGCAGCCCGGCGCGATGTGGACGATGCCGGTGCCCTCCTCTTCGCTCACCTCCGACCACTCGATCACGCGGTGGGCGACGCCATCCTGCGCCGGCAGCTCGTCGAACGGCCCGCGATAGGTAAGGCCGACCAGATCGCGGCCCGGCAGCTCCGCCTCCACGGTGTGGTCGCCCTGGAGCGCGGGCAGCGCGGCCTTCGCCAGGTAGAGCACGTCGTCGCCCTGGCGAACGCGGACGTAGGTCAGCTCCGGGTGGACGGCCGCGGCGACGTTGGCGGCGAGCGTCCAGGGTGTCGTCGTCCAGACCAGCAGCGCCTCGCCCGGCCGTTCGTTGAGCGGGAGCTTCACGTAGACGCTGGGGTGGGTCAGCTCTTTGTAGCCCTCGGTGACGATCTCCATGTTGGAGAGGCCGGTGGCGCAGCGAGGGCACCAGGGCATGGTGTCCTTGCCTTTGTAGAGCCAGCCCCGTTCATGGCAGACCTTGAGGAAGTGCCAGATGGCGTAGTTGTTCTCGTCGGAGTTGGTGTAGTAGGAGTGGTCCCAGTCCATCCACTGGGCGAGCCGAAGCGACTGCTCGGTGATCTGGCCGGCGAAGCGCTGGACGCGTTCCTTGCACGCGTTGACGAAGCGGTCGACGCCGTAGGACTCGATGTCGCGCTTCGACGTGAAGCCGAGCTCTCGCTCCACCTCCACCTCGATCCAGAGGCCCTGGCAGTCGTAGCCGTTCTGGTAGCGCTGGCGGAAGCCCTGCATCGTCTTGTGGCGCTGGAAGGCGTCCTTGTAGGCGCGGCCCCAGGCGTGGTGCACGCCCATCGGGTTGTTGGCGGTGATCGGCCCATCGATGAACGACCAGCGCTTCGCCGACGACTCGTTGCGGCGCAGGTACTGCTGGAGAATGTCGTGATCGCGCCACCAGCGGAGCCGCTCGCGCTCCTGGGCGGGGAAGTCCGGCTTAGGATCGACAGGTTGGAACATCACTCAGCCTTTCCTCCCGCTCGGTGCGCGGGTTCCCCACCCCCGCCTAAAGGCGGGGGCATCGAATCTGATCCTCATGCCCCAGCCTTCAGGCTGGGGTATCAATTCCTCAACCACCGATCTAACCTCTCATACGAAAACAGCCCATCCCTATCGATAGGGACGGGCCTGAGTACCCGCGGTACCACCCTACTTATCCGGCAATGCCGGATCGCTCGCCGGGGCACGACCCGATCGCGGTTGATGCCCCTGCCCTGATAACGGTGGGCTTGCCCATCTGGGCGCTCCGGCCGAGCCTACTGGGTGCGCCTCCGGCGCAGAACCTAGAGTCGGGAACCAAGAACCGACAGCGGTCGACACGGTTCTCGGTCTTGGGTTCTAGGTTCTTGTCCGTTCGGTCGGCGGCTCGGGAGGGATCTTCGACCGGCGAGGCCGCGCCCGCTCTCACCATCGTCGGGCTCGCTGGGCGGCTCGCTCCGGCCTACTCGTCTCCGTCATAGCCGGTACGCCTTCGATTCTAGGAGTGCGAGGGGGCGGTGTCAACTCGTGCTAGCTGTCCGCTTACCAGCCAGCGGTCCCTTCGCGGAATGCGGAGCGGATGCGAGCGGTCTGCTGGGGGGTGAGCAGCTCGTCCAGAGTGCGCAGCCGGTCCTCCAGGTAGGCGACGGCGCTCGCCGGGTCGATCACATCGTCGCTGGCGGCGGCCTCCTCGACCAGGCTCCGCGCGACGTGGTCGATCCGCTCTTCGACCAGGGCACGGAGCGCTTCGGCGTCGGGCTCCGTCTCCAGCAGCAGAGGCGGCCCGAAGCGCTCGGCGAAGGCTAAGGGGCCGACGAGGCGGGCCAGCTGGAGCAGTCGTTCGCGTGATGGGCTCACGCCTCGATGATACACGAGCCGCGACGCCGGCGCGACGAGGCCGCCCCGGCTTTCGGGGCGGCCCGCTTGTGCTCGATCGTTGGTGTGCGCTACGAGGCGGAGGTCGTCTTGGCGGCCGTCGCCTCTTTCTCGTCGGGCGTAGATTCAGCTTCGTCCGTCTCTTCGGACGCGCTTTCCGCTTCGGCGGCCGGCGGCTCGGCTTCTACGGTCTCGTCGGCGGCCGGCGTTTCAGCTTCTTCTGGCTGCTCTTCGGTCGTGGCCTTCGCTTCGTCTGATGGGAAGGCAGCTTCGGCTAGCTCCTTGAGCTCGGCGTCAGCCGCCTCGGACGCACTTTCCGCTTCGGCGGCTGGCGCTTCGTCCGTGGCTGTCTCTTCGGTCGTGGCCTTCGCTTCGTCTGCCGGGAAGGCAGCTTCGGCTAGCTCCTTGAGCTCGGCGTCAGCCTTTTCGGACGGGCTTTCCACTTCTGCGGCCGGCGCTTCAGCTTCGGCCTCTTCGCTCTCGGCAGCGGTCTCCTTGGACGACGCCTTCTTCTCGGTGGATCGCGCAGCGGCCTCGGCCTCGGCGCCCCTGATCTTGTTGTAGCAGGCGCTGCAGTAGA
>JACZYW010000149.1 GCA_022570885.1 Chloroflexota bacterium
CGCACGAGCGACGCCTTCTCGGGCGTCACGATATCGTAGTACCGCCCTTTGTTGACCGTCTGTCGTAGTGGCGGCGTCGTGCCGTCGCCATCCAGCGGGTATCCGAGCATCGCCGCGACGCGGTCGGCGGCCAGGCCGGCGCTGTTCACCAGCGCCCTCGCCCGCAGCGTGGAGCTGTCGCCTGCCGGATCGACGATGCTGAGCGTGAAGCCGTCGGCGTCCCGTCGCAGCGCGGTGACGTCGTGTTTGAACGCCACCATGACGCCGTTCGATTGCGCGACGCTCAGGAAGGAGCGCATCAAGCCCATCTGGTCGATGACGCCGGAGCTGGCGGAATAGATCGCGGCCACCGCCTCGATCGCGGGCTCCAGCGCTTCGATTTGGCGGCGAGAAGTGATCAGCTCCAGGCCGGGCACGCCGTTCGCCTGCGCAGCCGCCAGCAGCTCCTCCAGCGCCCGGCCCTCCGCCTCCTCCACAGCGATGATCAGCTTGCCCGTGCGGCGGGCGGGCACGCCGTGCTCCTCCGCCCAGCGATAGAGCAGCGGGTTGCCCTCGATGCAGAGGGTCGTCTTGAGCCAGTCCGGTGGGTAGTAGATGCCGGCGTGGACGACGCCGCTATTGTGCGAGCTGTTCTCCAGCCCGTAGCTTTCGTGTCGTTCGAGGAGGGCGACCTGCCGTGTCGCGGATAGCTCCACTGCAATCGCGAGGCCAACGACACCCGCACCGATGATCGCGATGTCGACGTCGTGCGCCATGCGATTAGCAGGCAGTCACAGACGCCCTTGCCCAGGCGATGCGCATCATGCGTTAGCCCCGCTCTGCCTCTGTGTTGCATGCGAGGTCTAGTATACACGCTGCAAGCGGAGTGCCAGCGCGCGCGTCGGCTTCGTCAGCGATAGGAGTGGACTTGCACTCCCGCCGCGTCGACGATGAGCAGCACACGGCTGCCCGCGGCGTCGGTGACGCGGCGCTCGATGCCCTGGATCTCCTCAGCGGAGAGTTCGGGCACGCCAACGTTCGCATCGACGCAGCGCAGCACCCGCACCTTCCCGCCCAGCGACGCCTCGAGCTGGCTCACGAGAGCCCCGCCGCCCGCTCCGACGAGCACCGTCACCGACTTCCGGGGCGCGGCCGGCCCCGCGACGGATTCGCCTGTCGCCTTCCGGTCCTCCTGCAGGATCAGCCAGTGGTACTGGACGAAGAGCCCACTCGTGAAGGCGATGCCGATGCTCCACTTCATGTCTCGTAGCATGCTCAGCGATAGGCCGTCCTCCAGCAGCGCATCGAGGAAGAGGAACAGGATGTGGCTCATGCTGCCGAGGATGGCCAGCGCGCCTACGCCGATCACGCCGTAGACGAGCATCCGGCGGGGAAGGCTGGTCCGCTCCTCGTCGCCGCCGGCGGCCAGCCGGCGCTGCATGGCGAACCAGTAGTAGCCCCAGACGGAGCCGCCGATGAGGCCGAGCGTGAGCACTGTGACGATTCGGTCTCGCCACCAGTCGACGCCTACTGCCACCTCCCTGGCGCTGGTGATGGCGATCCCGATCACCGTCGGTATCAAGACGATCATGCCGGCGGCGAGAGCGCCCAGGCCCAGCGCGGCCATGATGTAGGCGTAGACCCGTCGGGCTACCGCCGCCTCTCCCACCGCCGCCCGTTCCTGCCGCACGATGTCCCAGTGGTAGACCCAGAGCCCGAGCCCGACGATGAGCGCCGAAAGCGCCCCGGGCAGGAAGCGGAAGTGGGCCGCCGCCGTCCCATCGTCCGGCGTGCCGATGAGCCACTGCAGCACCCCGAACACGATAACGGCCGTCGCGACGAGGACGGTGATGACGCCGCCGAGGATGGCGAGGACGTAGGAGTAAAACTGCCGAACGTCCGAGCCCGCGTCATCGCGTGCGGCATACAGCCAGTGGAACGCCCACAGGCCGGCGCCGACGAAGGCGACCGCCAGGGCGTTCCTCATCGTGTCGCCCCCGAACTGATCGTACCCGCGCGTGAGCAGCGGCAGATCGACAAGCCCGTCGTAGGCTTCGCGGAAGACCAGGTAGAGCGCGATGCTCAGCCCCGTCGCCAGCATCGTCAGGCTGTAGGCCGAGGTGGCGTAGAGGTACAGCCGGCGAACGGTACGCGTCTCGTCCGTAGGCTGGCCTTCGGCCTCTTCGGTGAGCCAGTGGAAGGCCCAGAGCCCACCCCAGACCAGCAGCGCCGCCAGCGGGTAACCGTTAAACGACTGGCTGCCAAACACCCAGCGGAGCAGCTCCACCGAAGCCTGTGCCACCAGCGCCGCGGTCACACCCAGCGTCAGGTAGACGTAGATCTTTCGCAAGATCGAACGCCGCTCCGCCGGCTCCTTCCCGGCGAACACCATCACCCGTAGCCGGTGCCAGGCCCAGACGGGCGTCCAGATGAACGCCAGGACGACGCCCAATGCGAGCGAACCGCTGCCGCCTCGACCGAACGCCGCCGGTCCGAACGCGTCGTCGAGCACGTAGTCGGCTACGAGCACGACGCCTGCGCCGGCCACCAGCATGAACACGAACGTGGCCCCGTAGAAGTAGAGCCGCTTCGCCGTGCCGATGCCCCGGTCTTCTTCTCGCTCGCCTTCGAGCCCCTCGCGGCGGCTCCAGGCGACCGCTGCGGCTACGATGGCAACGATGATCACGAGTGGAAACAGCGCGAACCCAAGGCCGCCTAGAATTTCCATGTCGACACCTCCTGTACGATCACAGCGTTGCTATTCGCTGAGCGGTTCGGGCGGGCACCACCAGTCGGGCTCCGCCATGCGCCACTGGCCGTCCTCCAGCTTCAGATTGTAGGTCCGCTCGTAGGTGTACTCGGAGGAACGCAGGGGGAAGTCGAACTGGGATACGGGCCGGAATACGGTGATGCTCGTCCGCACGAAGGCGTTATCGTCGAATCTCTTCGTCTCGTCCAGCGTCAGGCGGGTGTCCTGTACTCGCGTCCCGGGCGCCCTCCTCACGAACACCGCGAGCGAGCACCGCGCCTGCAAGTCGCTGGTCAGGTAATCGTACGCCTCCGCGTACTCCTCATCCCTGAGAGCGAGCAGGTAGCGCTGCACCACCCCCTCGGGCGAGTCTGCGGGTAGCAGCTCGACGTCACGGCCGGTGATCAGGGCGATGGTCACGCTGCCCACCACCAGCGCCGCCACGACGATCATGCCACCGAATAGCCAGATTCTTGACATCGCTCGAATCCTCCTCTCTCCTTCTGTAGCTGGTCTCAGCATACGCGCTGTCCAGGGGCGCACCAAGGTGCAGCCGCCCCAATTCGACTAGTGCTTTTGTCACTCAGCAAGTGGTGCATCTGCACCATGGCGCGAGTCTACAACCTGCTTACGATAGAGATCTGTGGAGGAGGAGTCTCGCCATGATAGCGGGAAGCGTGGTTGACCGGCTGCGCCTCGATTGGTACAACGCTAAGCACTCCACAATGGAAGCGATCAGCCGTCAGCTATCGGGAAGCCGGGACACGCGCCGCACGGCACAGTCCGGCGCCGATCCCGAACGCGAGGGGTTCGCGGGCGTGCTGGTCTTCCTGTTCGCCGTGCGCTGGGGCGCCTGGGCCATCGCCGTGGTCATCGTCGCCTTCGGTGGCCTGCCCGACGACAACGTTCGTTACGAGCCGCTGCTGCTGGGGCTGGCCTTTATCCAGAACCTGGTCGCGACCCTCTACGTGCCGCTGATCCGGCCGCGCGTCCAGGGAGTGATCGGCCGCCGCTGGGGGCCCCGCGACGACCTGATCGCCCTGGCCGTGCTCGATATGACCCTGGTGATCGCCGTCCTCTACTTCAGCGGCGGCTGGCGCAGCCCGTACTACCACTACGCCGTCTCGTCGCTGCTCGTCCCCACCTTCCTCTTTGGCTGGCGACGATCCGGCCTGCTCATGCTCGCCTTCGTGGGCGCCTACCTGGGCACCCTCTTCACCGCCGGCGACGGTACCGACGGCCCCTGGCTTCGCGAGGACAGGGGCAACCTGACCGGCGTCCTCGTCACGCCGCTGATGGTCGTCGTGGTCATGCAGTACCTCTCCTCCCTTACGCGAAGCCTGGCCGACCAGCGCGAGCAGGCGCGACGCGCCTTCCGCGAGACCTCGGCGCTCTACAACATCGCTCAGACCATCGCTGCCAGCGATGACCCTGACCAACTGATCGCCGAAGTCGTCACGACGCTGCAAGGGATGGAGCGCTTCAGCGCGCTCACCGTATACTCGTTGTCGGGAGGAGATGAGCTCGTCCGCAAAGCCGGCTTCGGCGACGAGGCTGCCGCTACCGTCGGCAGGCGCCTATCGCCGGCCGACGGGCAGGCGCTCGCGCAGCCCGAAGGACTGATCGCGTTGCGATCGGCGGATGAATCGGCAGGGGGCTGGGCGGTCCCCGTGCACCTGCAAGACCGGCTCTGGGGCGCGCTCGCGTTCGCTAGCTGGGACGAGCTGTCTGAACCCGAGGCGACGGACCTGCGATTGATGCAGGCCGTGAGCCGGCAGCTCTCCTTAGGCCTGACGAAGATCGCGCTCGACCACCAGAAGGAGGAGCTGGCGGCCCTGGAAGAGCGGGGCCGCATCGCCCGCGAGATCCACGACGGCATCGCGCAGTCGATCTATATGCTGTCGCTCAATCTAGAGAAGGCGGCGGAGGTAGCCAGCGGCGACGCGAAGCTCAGTCAGCGCTTGGGCCATCTCGTGGGCCTGGCGAAGGAGACGCTTCTGGAGGTGCGCCACTACATCTTCGACCTGAAGCCGTTGCTGGAAGGAGACGCCACCCTGACGGGAACCATTCGCAGCCAGATACGGGAGTTCACCGCCGTCTCCGGACTGACGGTGGAGCTAGAGGTGGAAGGCGAAGAGCGAGCGCTGCCCATGGCCGTGAGCGGCTCGCTCTACCGCATCGCTCAGGAGGCGCTGGCGAACGTCTACCGCCACGCCAACGCCTCTACCGTCGACGTGCGGTTGGCCTTCAGCGAGCGATCGGTCTCGCTGGAGATCAGCGATAACGGCAGCGGCTTCGCGGTGGAGGGAGCCGAGGACGGCTCCGCGGGCGGCCGCGGGCTACGCAACATGCGCCAGCGCACCAGCGAGCTGGGAGCGGAGGTGTCGATATCGAGCGCCCCGGGACGCGGCACGACGGTGCGTGTGGTCGTGCCGGTCGTCGACTAGAATGAGTGGTATGACCGAGGAAGCCAAGCTGCTGCGCGTGCTCATCGTGGACGACCATGCTGTCGTGCGCAGCGGCCTGCGCGCCGTGCTGGAGGACGAGGAGGGGCTGGAGATCGCCGGGGAGGCGGCCAGCGCCGACGAGGCGGTGGAGAAGGCGCGGACGCTGCGGCCGGACGTGGTGCTGATGGACATCCGCATGGACGAAGGCGACGACGCCAGCGGCATCGACGCCTGCCGCCAGATCCGCAGCGAGCTACCGGACACCCAGGTCATTATGTTCACTTCGTACAGCGAACAGGAGTCGGTGCTCGCCTCGATCATGGCCGGCGCGACGGGCTTCCTGACGAAGAACATCAGCCACAGCAAGCTGGTGGAGGCGATCCACGCCGCCGGCCGAGGAGCGTCGCTGCTGGATCCCAGCGTCACGCGCAACGTCATCGAGCGGCTCGCCGCGTTGAGCGAGGCGTCGGCCCAGCAGAAGGACGTCCTGTCGGAGCGCGAGCGAGAGGTGCTGGTGCTGATCGCGCAGGGCTGCACGAACAAGGAGATCGCCGCGAAGCTCGTCGTCAGCCCCTACACCGCTCGCAATCACGTCATTCGCATCCTCAACAAGCTCGGCCTCTCGCGGCGCTCAGAGGCCGCGGCCCACGCGGTGCGGATCGGGCTGATCAAGGACGAGTAGCGGAGAGGAGGTAGGCTATGGCCGAGTACGCGCACCCTGAGCTCCTGGCCGACACGGAGTGGCTGGCGCAGCACCTGGACGACCCCACCGTGCGCGTCGTCGACTGCGACAGTCCCGCTGTCTATAGCAGAGCGCACATCCCCGGCTCGCTGAACCTGAGCCACCCGC
>JACZYW010000150.1 GCA_022570885.1 Chloroflexota bacterium
CGACCTCCGCGGGGCCGACCTCCGCCGAGCAGACCTTCTCCGGGCAGACCTCCGCCGGGCAGATCTCAGCCGGGCAGACCTCAGCGAGGCAAACCTGCCGATCACGAACCTGATCGGCGCAGTCCTTAAGAACGCAAACCTTCGCAGGTCAGACCTCCGCGGGGCAATGCTCAGCCGCTCAGATCTTGTTTGGGCAGATTTCAGCGGAGCAAATCTTCACGCGGCGGACCTCAGCCGGGCAAACTTCAGCGGGGCAGACCTCAGCGATGCAGACCTCAGCGGGGCAGACCTGACGTTCGCGAGCCTCGTCGGCGCGGACCTCAGGGACGCAAACTTGGGATCAGCCTCGCTGATGGAGGCCGTATTTGGTGGCACGAACTTGACCGGCGCCAAGGGGCTCGATTCGGTTCAGCACTTAGGCCCCAGCGTGATTGACGACCGGACGCTGCGACAGTCGTGGCCGTTGCCGGAGACATTCCTGCGCGGTTGCGGTCTGTCAGATGAGCTAATCGCGTTCCTCCGAGCCACGCTTGGGAAGGCGATCGAGTTCTACTCCTGCTTCATCAGCTACTCGAGCAAGGACGATGAATTCGCGAAGCGGCTGCACGCGGACCTGCAAGACAATGGCGTGCGCTGCTGGTTTGCGCCGGAGGATCTGAAGATCGGAGAGCGAATTCGGCCCGGAATCGATGAAGCGATCCGGCTCCACGACAAGCTGCTGCTCATCCTCTCCAAAGACTCGGTGCAGAGCCCGTGGGTGGAATCGGAAGTCGAGGCTGCTCTCGAAAGGGAGCGTAGAACGAAGCGAGTGGTCCTCTTCCCAATACGAATCGATGACGCAGTAATGAAGACGAGGAAGGCATGGGCCGCTGAGATCCGCCGCACTCGACACATCGGTGACTTCCGGCGCTGGAAGGAGCACGACGCGTATCAGGAGGCGTTCGAGCGGCTGCTGCGGGATCTGAAGGCGGGGGAGAAACAGCGGGCGACCTGAAGGTCGCCCCGATACACCCCTTTGCAGGTCGGGCTTTAGCCCGACGGCGACAGGCTAAGCTTTACCCTCGGCCGCCGCGTCACCCGCCGCGTCGGCGATGCGCGGGTGCTGCGCGAGCGGTAGAAGCGCGCCGCGAGCCCTGGGGCCGGATGGCCCTGCTATAATGGCGCCGAACGGCCCTTCCAGAGCTCGGCGATGGAGACTACGGTGGCTGTGTACATTGACGGATAAGGAGGCGCTATGAGGAAACTGTTGATACTGGTGGCGATCCTGCTCGGTGGTGCGTATGCCGCCCGCGGTCTCCTGGGTGGTGAACGCGGGGAACGGCTCGCCCGGCTTCCCGCCACCATGATGGAGCGGTGCATGGAGATGATGCCGGAAGACTCTCCGCCTATGGTGATGATGTCGAGCCTGCGCCGGCTCCAGGAGCAGAACGAGGAGCTTCTCGCCCTCCAGAGGGAGCAGAACGAGCTGTTGCGGGAGCGCCTACCGGGCAAGGCCGTCTCCGAGCACGAGTCGGTGAACCCCGCCGCCAAGCGACAGTAGGCTGTTGCTGTGAAGAAGGGCCTACTCTTGCTAGTCGCGGGCGGGCTTGCGCTCGGCGTCGGGATCCTTGGCATCATCGCCGGGCTGGTGACGCTCATCCGGCACGTGCCTACAGGGCCGCTGGAGCGCGTCGCGCGCGCCCCAGGCGTCCTGATGGGACGCATGCTGGAGCACATACCGGACAACTGACCCTGAAAGGTGATCATGTCTGGCGTGTCCCAGATAAAAGAACAGAACGAACAACTTCTCACCCTCCTGCGGGAACGGCCTCCCGCCCAGGAATCCGCATCGCCGGAGTCACCTGCCCCAGGCGCCGAACCAAAGCACGACTAAGGAGGTAGATCATGTCTCTTCCGACCAGACGGATGACGCTTCGACTCGTTATTCTCGCGACGGCGGCTATGGTCCTAGCGCTCGCTGCTATGCCACCTGTCGCGTTGGCCGGCAATAGCGTAGGCATGGGCGCTGCACACGCCGCGCTGGGAGAGGCCTCGACCGCCGAGATGCTTCTGCCAGGCGTCACGCCGGAGCCGATGCCGGCGGAGACGCAGATGATGGATGACGATCACGGTGGTTGGTGGAATAACGGCGGGTGGATCATCATGCCGATCATGATGGTGATCTTCTGGGGAGCCGTCTTCGGACTTATTGTCTGGGGGATACGCCAGTTCACGAGAGACCGAGACAGAGATCGCGTCCGCAGCCCGCTGGACATCGCCAAAGAGCGGCTGGCGCGTGGCGAAATTAGCAAAGAGGACTTCGATCGGCTTCGCGTCGACCTCGCCTAAGCAAGGGGAAATCCGATGGCCTCGGTCAGGCTGTCCACGGCTGACGGCCGCGTCCATCAGGTCGAGAGCGCCGTTGAGCAGGTCGGTGCGGGCGACCAGAGGTCGCCCCTACGGGTTGCTACGAATACCAGCCAAGGCCATCGTGCATGGCTTGGAGCATCGCCAGGAAGGGCACGACGGGCCAGGCCAGCCCGGCAATGATCGCCTCGTGGGGCTCTAAGAACTTGCTCCCGTCGGTCTCGCCAGCTCGGGAGGCCACCAACCCCACGAGAGTGCCAACCAGCGGGTAGATGGCCGCGCCAAGAAAAAGGCGTCGCGGGTGATAAGCGCCCGGGACCACCGCTGGCAATCCGACGATGACAATCACGATACCCAGGGGAACGAGCACGGCCCACAGAGCGGCAGCGGCCTCATAGTCCAGCAGCGCCTTCCCGCTCGCCAGCACCAAGACGAGCTCGCTCAGGAAAGCGAGGCCAACCACCGTCAGTGCTCTCTGTCGTGTCTGGATGGTGCTAAGGAGTCTGTCCTGAACCGTTCGGACGTGAACCAGCACTATTACCCCTCGGCCGGTACTGCCTCGTACTCCTCTTCTTCTTCTTCCTCCTCCGGCTCGGAGCGGCCGAAAAAGCGGCGGAACCAGCGCGACGCGTCGCCCTCGTTCCACGAGACGAGCACCTGGGAGGCGATGCAGATGGAGCTGTAGGCGCCGGCCACCGTGCCGATGAGCATCGCCCAGAGGAACTCGCGGATGCTGTCGCCGCCCATGAGGAGGAGGGCGAGGAGGGCGAAGACGAGGGTGAGCGAGGTGTTCAGCGAGCGAGCCAGCGTCTGGAGCAGGCTGTCGTTCACCGCCTCGGCGAACGTCTGTTTTTCGTCCCGCCCGACAGTCTCGCGGATGCGGTCGAAGACCACGATGGAGTCGTGGACGGAGAAGCCGATCACGGTGAGCAGGGCGCTGATGAACATGACGTTGATCTCGGTGCCGATCACCTTGCCCAGGATCGAGAAGATGCCGACCACCAGCAGCACATCGTGCAGCAGCGCGATGATCGCCGCCGCGCCGAAGCGGAACGGCTGCGGCACCGATCGGAACGCGTACCAGAGGTAGAGGAAGATCGCGCCCGACGCCACGATCAGCGCGATCGTCGCGTTGCGGGCGATCTCCCGAGAGACCGTTTCGGAGATCAGTGACGACTCAAGAAACCGGTCGATCACGTTGTCCTGCCCATCGAGCATCGACCCGAAACGCTCGACGAGTCCCTCCTGGATCGTTTCTTGTTCTGCCGACGGGGCCGGCCCGAGCGCCGGCGCCGAGGTTATGCCTCGCAGCTCCTTCGTCCGCACCAGGAATTCGCTTTCGCCGGTGCCCTGCACCCGCGCCTCTGGATGGCCGAGGTCGTCCAGCGCCGAGGTCAGCTCGTCCTTCGAGACCGGCTGCTCGAAGCGGACGGTGAACTCCGAACCCCCGCTGAAGTCGATACCCAGGGTGAGCCGGGGCGGGATCATCAGCGAGATGGCCCCGGGCAGCAGGATCAGGAGCGAGAAGAGGTAGAACCAGCCGCGCTTGCCGACGAGATCGAAGACCGGTGGCTGACGCATGCTATCGTTCCTCTCCCGAGCCGCCGGCGATAGCCGGCGCCCCGCGGGTTGTCTGCCGCTGTGTCTCTGGCACGTCTGGGATAAAGAGCCACAGCCGTCGGGCGATGGGCCGGTAGCTGACGATGAGCCGCATGAACGTGCGCGTCACGGTGATGGCGGAGAACATGCTCAGCGTCACGCCGATGGCCAGCGTGATGGCGAAGCCCTTGATCGCGCTCTCGCCAAACTGGTTGCCGAACCAGTACAGGATCGCGCAGGTGATCAGCGTCGAGATGTTGCTATCGCGGATCGCTGACCAGGCGCGGTTGAAGCCGTCGTCCAACGCTACGATCACGTTGCGGCCTACGCGCAGCTCTTCCTTCATCCGCTCGAAGATGAGGATGTTGGCGTCGATCGCCATGCCTACGGAGAGGATGAATGCGGCCACGCCGGAGAGCGTGAGGACGATGGGGCCGGTGCCCGGCAAACCAACCTTGAACACCGCCAGCACGAAGCTGGTGTAGACGATCAGGGCTAGCGAGGCCATCAGACCGGGCAGCCGATAGTAGAGCACCATGAAGATCATGATGAGGATCAGCGCCACCTGGCCGGCGATGACGCTGTTGCGTACCGCCGTCTCCCCCAGCGTCGCGTCGACGTCTTGCTGCTGCACGATGCGGAGGGGGATCGGGAATGCTCCGGTGTTGAGCAGCGTGGCCAGCTCGAAGGAGTCCTCGCGGCTCAGGCCGGTGATCGAGCCCTGGCTAGTGATGACGCTGGTGACTCTGGGGGCGATGATGCTGTCGTTCTCGCCGCGGATCGGCTCGCCGTCCAGGAACACCGCCAGCGGGTAGTTCCCGTCCGACAGCCGCTCTGTCACCTGCTCTGATATCGCCGGCCCGTCCCCCTGCCAAAAGAAGAGCAGGAGCCACGGGTTGAGGACGGCGTCTACCGTGTTCGGGTTCGGGCCGGCCGCAGTGTTGGAGCTGAGGTAGGTGCCGTCCAGCGCTAGCTCCTCGCCGTCGAGATCGGCCGTCGCCGGCTTCCAGACGATCTGGTCGGACGTATAGAACTCTTCCGTCTGGGGGGGAGGCCAGGGCACGAACTCGAGCTCTCCGCCCTCCACCGCGATGTTCCCCTCGGCGTCGAGGACAGGTTCGCATGACTGTGGCTGGTACGAGACGGCGCCTTCGCGAACGATCGCGACGTTTCTGGCCTCATCCACCACCGGCTCGCAGAACTGGAGCAGGGCCGTGCGGCCGATCTTGTCGATGGCATCCTCGAGGTTGATGCCCGGGAGCTGCACGGCGATGCGGTTGTTGCCCAGACGGTTCACTTCGGACTCGGCGACACCGAACGCGTTCACCCGCAGCTCGATCACCTTGCGGGCGCCGTCGAGGGCGGCGTCGAGGTCGTCGACCTGGACGCCCGGCTCAGGCTCCAGCACGAGGCGCGTGCCGCCGCGCAGGTCGAGCCCGAGGCTCATCCCGCGCCGTTCGAGCGTTGTGAGGCCGAAGGTGCCGCCTCTGATGACGGGCAGGGAGATCTTGATCCCCCTCCCTTCCGGCCAGTCGATGAAGTCCGGCAAGTAACGATCTGGGTTCGAAGGCCAGACGATGACGAAGCTGAGCGCGGTCAGCCCGAGAATGAACAGCAGTATGATCCAGTTCCACCATCGGCGCACGGTTCGCTATGCTCCCTTCGTCTGGCCTTCCGGCCCCTCGACTGTCTTCTCTTCCGTCACGCGACGGATGATAGCACTCGTCAAGGCCCGAACCTCCAGCCCATGCCCCAGGTCGAGGATTAGCTGGACAGGCCCCTCTTCCGGCGTGTGAATCTCCTTGATGCGAGCGAAGAAGCCGGATGTCGTGACCACCTCGTCGCCCACCTGCAGGTCGCGGATCGTCTGTTGCTGGCGCTTCTGCTCTCGTTGTGCGGGCCAGATCGTGATCAGATAGAAGGCGACTACGATCACGATCACGCTGATGAATGTGATTTCGGCGAAGTTCACGCTCGTCCTCCCGCGCTGACCAGGGCCGGCTGGTGCGCCTGCCCATGTAGCCGCCGGACGAAGGCGAGGGCGTCATCGCGCGTGGCCAC
>JACZYW010000017.1 GCA_022570885.1 Chloroflexota bacterium
GAACAACTGGGGCGAGGTTAAGAAGCTCACCGCCTCCGACGCCCAGGACTTCGACGAGTTCGGCGAAAGCGTCGCGGTCAGCGGCGACACCGCCGTCGTGGGGGCATTCTTCGAGGACGCTGGGGGCGAGGACGCCGGCGCGGCCTACGTGTTCGACCTGCTGCAGCCCAAACCCACGCCCACGGGCGACGTCAACTGCGACGGCTCGGTGAACGCGATCGACACGGCACTGGTCCTCCAGCTTGTCGCGGGCCTCATCGGCTCGTTGCCCTGTGAGGACAATGGCGACGTCAACGGCGACGGTAACATCACCAGCGTGGACGCTGCCCTCATCCTGCAGTTTGTCGCGGGACTGATTGGCAGCCTGCCGCAATAGGAGGGAGTTATTATGCACAGGCTATTGGTTCTTGTCGGCATTGTGGTGGCGTTGGCGATCGCGTTGCCAACCAGCACACAGGCAGCATCTTTCACCGAGGTGATCAGGCTCACCGCCTCCGAGGCCGATGGCGGCTTCGGCGCGAGCGTGGCAGTCAGCGGCGACACCGCCGTCGTGGGGGCAAACGGTGCGGCCTACGTCTTCGAGCGCAACCAGGGCAGTCAAGACAGCTGGCAAGAGGTTGAGAAGCTCACCACCTTCGACGCCGGGGCGTTCGACGGCTTCGGCGTCAGCGTGGCGGTCAGCGGCGATACCGCCGTCGTGGGGGCACGGTGGGAGGATGCCGGGGGCAACGACGCCGGCGCCGCCTACGCTTTCCAGCGCGACGAGGGCGGGCCGGGCAACTGGGGCGAGGTGACCAAGCTCACCGCCTCCGACGCCCAGGCCGTCGACAACTTCGGCTCCAGCGTGGCGATCGACTTCGGCATCGTCGTCGTGGGGGCGCCCGGCGTGCCGATCGTGAGCACGACTACCGGCGCGGCGTACGTGTTCGAGCCTGCGCCGGTGCCGACTATCACCCCAACGCCGTTTCCGGACAAGGACGGCGATACCCTGCCGGACGCCGTCGAATCCAACACGGGCGTCTTCGTCAGCCTTACGGACACCGGCACGGACCCCAACAACCCGGATACTGATGGTGACGGCTGCTCGGACGGCGCGGAGCTAGCGCCCAAGTCGGCGGTCGGCCTTGGCGGCGGCCGCAACCCGCTCTACTTCTGGGACTTCTTCGACCCCACCGGCAATGGAGCCGTTGGCTTCACCGATTTCCTGGCGCTCCTCTTGCGCAACGGCGCGGTCGGCGACCCAAACATCGATCCGCTGTCGGAACCGCCGCCGCCGCCGGCCTACCACCCGCGCTTCGACCGCGGTGGACAGATACCGGGGGGGAACCTCTGGGAGGAGCAGCCAGCGAACGGCTCGATCGGCTTCACCGACTTCCTCTCACTCGTACGTCAGCAGCGCGCTACCTGTGTCCTGCCGCCGTAGCCGTCTCGCGCTAGCCCCCCGGGGGGGGCCGCGGCCTGGTACGCAAGGAGGCAGTGGGCGAGGTAAGGCAGCGGTTGCACCGCTCCACGTAGGCCGCGAGCCTCAGCTGCCCGCTGTGCGGGAGGGAGCACCAGCCGAGCTAACGCCGCGTGCTACAATCGCGTCATCCCTCTTCAAAAGGAGGTGACGTACAAAGGCACAGACAATCGCACTCGCAGGGGTGGCGCTGTTGGCGGCGGTGCTAGTCGCCCGTCTGCCGTCAGCTGTATGCTGAGCACGTCGCAGGTGGGCCACCGCTGCGACCGCACCTTAGAGAGAAATGATGACGCCAGAATCGCCAGAGTCCGAGGAGCTTCACCAAGCGCTGGACGAAGTCGCTCAGATCAACATCGACAAGGAACTCGTTCGCGCGGCTGACGCTGATTACGGTATCGATGCGCCCGAAGCCGTTCGCAATTTCGCGCTCGGCGGGCTCTTCGCGGTCGCCGCCGGCGTTATCCTGCGAGTGCGGCTCGGGTGGACCAAGGCGTCCATCGCGGTGTCCAGCATCGGTGGTTGCTTGCTGATCATGGCCGGACTCCTTCTGGCGAGCAGCAAGGTATGGAAGCGCCGCGAGTGTGACCGCCTGCTCGACAGCCTAGGACTGCGCGGGGACGAGCGGGTGCTCGATGCCGGCTGCGGCCGCGGACTGCTACTGGTGGGGGCGGCAAAGCGGCTGACGAGCGGTCATGCCGTCGGCGTTGATCTCTGGACGAAGGACCAATCCGGTAACAGCCCTGACGCGGCCGTGGCCAATGCCCGAGCGGAAGGGGTGAGTGACCGGGTGACCGTGACGAGCGGCGACGTGCAGCAGCTCCCGTTCAATGACGCAACCTTCGATGTCGTGGTCTCCAACCTCGTGCTCGACAACATCCACAGCGAGGAGGGATGGACGCGGGCGATGCGAGAGATAGCGCGTGTCTTGAAGCCGGGCGGTCGCGTCCTCGTGGCAGACCTAGCTCACACAGAACAGTACGAGGCTACGCTGCGCGAGGAAGGCTGGACCGAGGTGGAGAGGTCGGGCCTTCACTTCGGCATCTTTCCGCCCGTACGCGTTGTAACTGGGCGTAAACCGACGAAATAGCCAAACAAGGCGGTAGTCGGCCAGACCCTCCTCTACACCGGCGGCGGCCTAGTAAATGCGTCGCGCATTCCATCGGTTCTAAGCATCGAGGACATTATCTTCTCGATGGAGGAGCTACAGCGGGATCTACGCGTCGCCCTCACCGTCGCGGCCTGGTGGGCGCGGCGGCGAGCGCGGTAAGCCCCTAGCTGCGGGTTTCAACCGGCAGGGATAGCCTTACGCCTTGTCGCCCGGGCCGCGCTCTGGCATGATAGCTTCGCTGTGCGTATTCGCGACTTCCTCCTCCAGGTGTACGATGCCCTCCCCCAGCGGCTGCCTGAGCCGCTGCGCGACCACCGCTGGCGCGTGCGCTGGAGCCTGCTCCAGGTCTACTTCGAGAAGACAACCGTCCACTACGAGGTGTGGGTGCAGCGGAAGAACCGCCGCATCGAGATCGGCCTCCACTTCGAGGGCGAGCAGGAGGAGAGCTATCGCTGGGCGCAGGTGCTGGCGCCGCGAGCGCTGGAGATCCAGGCGCAGCTTGGGCCCAGCGTGGAGCTGGAGGAGTGGACGCGCAGCTGGACCCGTCTCCACGAAACGCTGCCGCTCACGGGCGATCTGACCGACGAGTTGGCGCTAGAGATTGCCGAGCGGCTTGCCCGCTTCATCGAGGTGCTGGAGCCGATCCTCGCCGAGGAGCGGGCGGGGGTCGCCGGCTAAGCGGCGGCCTTGAGGTCTGCTGAGCCGGTCGCCGCGCTCCCGCGCTGCTGGTGCCGGCGCTGTTGGTGAAGATGCATCACGGTGAGGACGAGGGCCAGGACGAGCAGGATCGCGCCCAGCTTGAACGGCGCCACCGGGCCCCAGGCCGCGTTGGTCACGCCACCCACAGCCTGGCCAACAGCGCCGCCCAGGCTCTGCACCGTCGCCAGGATGCCCAGCATCAGGCCGCGGCCTCCTATCTCGGTCGCGTCGAGGGCGGCGGCGCCCCAGGCCGGAATGCTAATCGCGTAGCCCAGGCCCGCCAGCACCACCAGGTGCACCGCCACCAGCGGATGCGTCGTCAGGCTGAGAGCGTAGTAGCAGCCGGCAGCCACGGCCAGCCCGCCGATGAGCGGCACCTGGCGGCCGAAGCGATCGGCCAGGTGGCCGAAGCGCACCGCGATGAAGCCGGCCACCGCCGCCGGCGGGAGCAGCATCAGCCCCAGCACGTGCAACTTCGTCTGCAGCACTTCGCTCGAGTATTCGCCGACGACCGGCGCCTGCACGGTCGTGCCGATGCTCAGCAGCAAGGCGATCGCGGCCAGCAACAGCACTTGCGGCGAGAGCAAGGCTCGGCGCAGCCCCCCGGCTGGCCGAGGCGCGGTCTGCGCCGCAGCGCCAACGCTCGCCGTGCTGCTGCCTCGATAGGCACAGGCGAGGGCAAGGCTGCTGAAGCCGAGGCAAGCGGCGAACGCGGCCTGATACGAGATGAGGTCGGTGAGTGTGATGCCAACCATCGTGCCGATCCCCAGCCCTAGAAGCTGCGACAGGTTCAGCATGTTAAGGACGCGGCCCCGCTCGGAGGGCGGATGGTTGTCGCCGACGGTGGCCATGATCGAAGGCCAGATCGCAGCCGAACCCGCGCCGTACAGGGCGGAGAAGGTGAGGAACAAGGTGGCATCCTGCACCTGGAACATCAGAACCACAGATACCAGCGTGACGGCGACGCCCAGGATGAGCGTTCGCCTTCGACCGAACCAGTCCGCCAGCCAGCCGGCCGGCGCCTGGAGCAGGAATCGCCCACTAGCGTAGAACGCGAGCGCGTATCCCGGGAATCCGGCGTTCGCCCCAAGCTGCTCCGGCAGGTACTGCTGGACGAGCGAGAGGAGAAACACCCCGCTTGACGCCTGCCATAGCATGACCGTCAGGGCCAGTTTAAACGTAGGTTGGTGAACGATGGCCAACCGCGAACGTGCGGTGCTGAGCATTGGGTTCCTGCCTTTGCGAAGCGTCCGGCGGGATCATCCAATGCGCCGCCTGAATATAGTTTCGGCTAGTGAACCCTTCCCCAGCATTGGTGAACCCTCCACTTGCAGAGGTTAGCGCTGCTCGCGTGCGCTGATCAGCGCCGCCGCCCCTAAGGCGCCGGCGCGTCCACCCAGTTTCGCTTCGGTGATGCGCACGTCCGCCACGACCTGATCGAACGCGCCTTCGCGCGCGATGCGCACGGCCGGCCCCAGGTAGAGGTCGCCCAGGCCCAGCAGACCGCCGCCCAGGATCAGCGCCTCCGGGTTGAAGCAGTTGAGCAGGCCGACCAGGCCGAGGCCCAGGTAGTGCCCCGCCCGCTCGATGATCTCCCTCGACACGCTATCGCCGCGCGTCGCGGCCTGGAGCACCAGCTCCGCCGTCGGCGGCGCGTCGCCCGCCAGCTCTGCGAGCATCGGGCTGCGTCCGCCGCGCACAGCGGCGGCGGCCTCGCGAGCGATCGCGAGGCCGGAGGCGAGCGCCTCCACGCAGCCCCGGTTGCCGCAGCCGCAGGGCGGCCCGTCTTCGACGATCACGAGGTGGCCTATCTCGCCAGCCGCGCCCGATGCGCCGCCGTAGATACGGCCATCGATGATGATCCCCCCGCCGATGCCCGTGCCCAGCGTGACGTAGACGAGATGCCGGCAGCCCTGGCCCGCGCCGAAGTGAAGCTCGCCGTAGGCGGCTGCGGCGGCGTCGTTCTCCAGGAGCACCGGCACGCCCATCGCGTCGCTCACGAGCTGCGTCAGCGGCACGTCTCGCCAGCCCGGCAGATTCGGCGGGCCGGTGACGACGCCGCGCTCTGGGTCGCAGGGGCCGGGCGTGGAGATGCCCACGCCTGCGATCTCGCCGGTCGTCACATTCGCCTCGCCCATCGCCCGCCGCACGGAGTCGACCAGCCGGCCAATGACGGCGTCGCGTCCCTCTTCGGCCTGCGTCGGGCGGCGATCCTCGCCCAGCACCTGCCCCTCTGCCGTCGCCACCAGCGAAAAGATCTTCGTTCCTCCCAAGTCCACGCCGACGACAGGCCGCGGCTCGCTCATCGCGCCTCCCCCGCCGCGCGAACGGCCCGGGCGCGAACGGCGTGTTCGTAGAGCTCCTCGTACTGGGCGGCGGCGCGCTCCCAGGAGACGTCTTGCGCCATCGCCCGCCGCTGGAGGCTGCGCCAGGCTGTACCCTCGCGATAGGTCGCAAGCGCCTGCTCCAACGCGGCGGTCAGCGCCTCTGGCGACGCCTCGTCGAAGACGAAGCCGGTGCCTTGCTCCGCGCCGTCGAACGCCACCACCGAGTCGGCGAGGCCGCCCGTGCGCCGCACGACCGGCACAGCGCCGTAGCGCATGGCGATGAGCTGGCCCAGGCCGCAAGGCTCGTAGCGCGAGGGCATGACGAACAGGTCGCAGCCGCCGTAGATGAGCTGCGCCAGCTCGTGGTTGAACTCGATGCGCACGGCTACCTGTTGGGGCCAGCGCTCCGCCAGCTCCAGCAGCGGCCGCTCGTGCTCCGCATCGCCCTGGCCGAGCACGACGAACTGCAATCGACCGGCCGGCGTGTCGTCCTGCTGCTGCCCGGCAAGCAACCGCTCGACGGCGGCGACCGCCAGGTCCGAGCCCTTCTGCCAGAAGAGGCGCGCGACCATGCCCAGCAGCGCCACCTCGCCGTCCACCGGCAGGCCCAGCCTCTGCTGCAGAGCGCGCTTGTTCTCGACGCGACCATCGATCCGCTCCGCGTCGAAGCGGGCGGCCAGGTGTGGGTCGCTGGCTGGGTCGTACTCCTCCACATCGATGCCGTGGAGGATGCCGCAGAGCCGGTCGCCCAGCCGCTCCAGCAGCGGCGACAGCGCGCCCCCGACTTCGGGCGTCAGGATCTCGCGCGCGTAGGTGGGGCTAACGGTGGAGACCAGATCGGCGTGGAGGATGCCCTGGGCCAGGGCGCTATAGGGGAGCTCCGCGGCCAGGCCGGGGGGCGACTCCAGCGCCCGCTCAGGCAGCCCGTGCTCCTCAGCGAAGGCGCCGTCGAAGGGGCCGGTGAAGACCAGGTTGTGGATGGTGGAGACGCGGGGCACTCCCGCCCACGGGTGCTCGGGCGTCCCCTGTAGGCGGCTCGCCAGGAAGCCGGGGTGCCAGTCGTGCAGGTGCAGGACGTCCGGCTTCCATCCGACTTCGGCAGGCTCAGCCGAGGCCATGGACTCGGCGGCGGCGAGGAGGCCGTCGCAGAAGGCGAGGAAGCGGGCCGCGTCATCGTCGTAGCCGTAGATCTGCTCCCGCCCGAACGATGGTGCGTGCTCGATCAGGTAGACCGGCACGCCGCGCGCCTCGCCTTGCCAGACCGCCGCGCCTTCGGGGAGCGAATCGAGCCGCCGGAGAGCGAGCGCCTCGCCGTCGATAGCCGCGTAGTACGGGAGAGCCACCCGCGCATCGAGGCCGATCCGGCGCAGGGCGCGCGGCAGCGAGCCGCCGATGTCGGCCAGGCCGCCCACCTTCACCAGCGGGGACATCTCGGCGATGACGAAGAGGACTTTGGTGGACATGGCCATCGGATATGATACCATCCCTATCGTCCGTAGCCAGACACGTTCTCCCCGCTATGCAAGAAGCCGCCCCGACGGATCTGGGCGGCTTCTCTTCGTTTCGTCTCAGCGGTGTTACATCGGTGGCATGCCCGGCATGCCGCCCGGTGGCATTCCCGGCATCGCCGCCGCGGGCTCAGGCTTATCCGCCACCAGACAGTTGGTGGTCAGCACCATGCCCGCAATACTGACCGCGTTTTCCAACGCGGAGCGGGTCACCTTCAGCGGGTCGATGATACCCTTCTTCTGCATGTTGCCGAAATTGTCATCCAGGGCGTCGTAGCCTTCGCCCTTTGCGAGCTGCTTGACCTTCTGGACGATCACTGAGCCGTCCTGGCCGGCGTTGATCGCGATGCGCCGCGTGGGCTCCTCTAGCGCGCGCCTGAGGATATTGGCGCCGGTGCGCTCGTCGCCGTCCAGCTTCAGCTTGTCGATAGCGCTCATGGCGCTGAGGTAGGCAACCCCGCCGCCGGAGACGGTTCCTTCCTCCACCGCCGCGCGCGTCGCGGAGAGGGCGTCCTCCACGCGATGCTTCTTCTCCTTGAGCTCTATCTCGGTCGGGGCGCCTACCTTGATCACGGCGACGCTACCGGCCAGCTTGCCGAGTCGCTCCTGCAGCTTCTCCCGATCCCAGTCTGAGGTAGTGGTCTCCAGGGCGTTCTTGATCTGGGTGATGCGCCCCTCCACGTCCTTCTTCTTGCCCTTGCCTTCGATAATCGTCGTGTCTTCCTTGCTGATAAGGACGCGGCGGGCGCGGCCCAGGTCCGCTACCTGGATCGACTCCAGTTGGCGGCCCAGGTCATCGCTGATCAGGGTGGCGCCGGTGAGGGCCGCGACGTCGCCCAGGTTCTCCTTGCGCCGGTCACCGAAGCCGGGCGCCTTTACCGCCACGACGTTGATCGTCCCGCGCAGCTTGTTCACGGCCAGCGTCGCCAGCGCCTCGCCGTCACAGTCGTCGCAGATGATTAGCAGGTTCTTGCTCACCTGGAGGAATCGTTCCAGCCACGGAACGATGTCGTTGACGGCGGAGAGCTTCTTCTCGGTAATGAGGATGTAGACGTCCTCGAGATCCGCCTCCATCTTCTCGGAGTTGGTGACGAAGTAGGGGCTGATGTAGCCGCGGTCGAAGGCCATCCCTTCGACGTACTCCGTCTCGGTGAGGATGCCCTTCGACTCCTCGACCGTGATCACGCCGTCCTTGCCCACCTTCTCCATCACCTCGCCGATCAGATCGCCGATCTCCTGGTCGGCGGCGGAGATGGAGGCGACCTGGGCCATCTGTGCGCGAGCGGTCACCGGCGTCGACTCTTTCTGAAGCTGCGCGATCACCGCCTGAGCAGCCTTCTCGATGCCGCGCTTCAGCGCCATCGGGTTGGCGCCGGCTGTCACGTTCTTCAGCCCCTGATGGACGATGGCCTGGCCCAGGACGGTAGCCGTGGTCGTCCCATCGCCGGCGACGTCGTTGGTCTTGGAGGCGATCTCCTTGGCGAGCTGAGCGCCGATGTTCTCGAACGGGTCCTCCAGCTCTATGTCTTTAGCGATGGTGACGCCGTCGTTCGTGATGGTCGGGGAGCCGAACTTCTTATCCAGCACCACGTTGCGGCCTTTGGGGCCGAGCGTGATTTTGACCGCATCGGCCAGGCCGTCGATACCCTGTACGAGGGCGCGGCGGGCTTCTTCGTCGAATAGGAGTTGTTTTGCCATAGTTACCACCTCTCATGGGATGAATTAGCACTCTTGCGGAGAGAGTGCTAACTTACTTGTACCCGAAGTGAGGCGGTGAGGCAAGAGGGACACCCAGACTGGGCGTCCCGGCGGGGAAGTACGGCCGACCTCGAAGCGAACCCTACCACTCGTTGTGGCCCTGGTCATCCTGCGGCGGCGGCTGCGTAAGTGGAGGCGGGGCGCGGAGCGTTGGCCCGCCTGCTAGGGTCCGTTCGGCTACGGCGGTGGTCCGGGGGTATGCTGCGGCGGCGGCTGCGTAGGTGGAGGCGGTGCCCCGGGGGTATGCTGCGGCGGCGGCTGCGTAGGTGGAGGCGGTGCCCCGGGCGTATGCTGCGGCGGTGGCTGCGTAGGTGGAGGCGGTGCCCCGGGGGTATGCTGCGGCGGTGGCTGCGTAGGTGGAGGCGGTGCCCCGGGGGTAGCCGGGCCTTCCAATGTCGGAGCTGGGCTGGGCGAGGTTGGGTCGGGGTCACTGTCTTGGGGCAGCGCTGCCGGCGGCGGCGCCTGGTTGCCCTCGTCCTCGACGAAGATGGGTACGAACACAGGCTCAGCCGCTTCCGGCGGCGGCAGCAATGCCTGCTCGTCATCTATGACGCTCTCGATGATGGCGGCGTCGAGCGGCGGCAGCACCAGCGGTCCTTCCGGCTCAGCGCTGTAGTCCGCGGTCAACAGCGAGTCCAGCGAGGGCAGCGCCACCGCCGCCCTCGATCGGGAGAGCCCCACGGTCGCCGCCAGCCAGGCCAAAGCGACGCAGACGCCGATGATGATCAGCGCCGACCCGAGAAGTGTTCGCAGCCTCTGCCATTGACGAGACATCCGCTGTCCTGCCTACACTCCCACGTCGGTCGTAGCGCGGCCGACCGCCTCCGGCAGCCGGAAGCCCCGCAGCGTCGGGTCGGTCTCGCGGCGGCGCTCCCACTCCGGCAGGATCGTCTCCATGGCAGCGACCACGGTGGGATCCAGTAGTGCGCCTGCCTCTGACCGCAAGATGTCTAGCGTCTGGTCGATGCTCATGGCCGCTCGGTAGGGGCGATCGGTGGTCATGGCGTCGTACATATCGCTCACGGCAGCGATACGCGCGACGATGGAGAGCTCCTCGCCCTTTCGCCCGTCCGGATAGCCGCTGCCGTCCAGCTTCTCGTGATGCGAACGCACGAACTCTCGTGCCTCAGGCGAGAGCTCCACCGGCTCCAGGATCCTCGTCCCGATCACGGGGTGGGTCTTGATCATCTCTCGCTCGTCAGGCGTCAGCGAGCCCGGCTTGAGCAGGATGGCGTCCCGCACGCCGATCTTGCCGATGTCGTGTAAGTAGCCGCCGATCTCGATCTCCGCGAGCATCTCCTCGCTCAGCCGCAGGTGCCGGCCGAGCGTCACTGCGAGCTGGCCCACGCGCACCGAATGTCCGAGCGTATAGGGGTCGCGCGCGTCGATGGCCGAAGTGAGCGCCTTCACGGTGCTGAGGTGCTGGCGCCGCAGCCGTTCGGTGTACTCTTGCAGGCTTTCCGTCATGCTGTCGAACGAGCGGGCCAGCAGGCCGATCTCGTCGCGGGATTTCACGTTGCTCCTCGTGTTGAGGTTGCCCGAGGCGACGGACTGGGCCGACTTCACCAATCGCAAGATGGGCGCTGTGATGCGCTGAGCGAGGATGTAACCGATGACCAGCACGCCGGCCATGACCGCGCCAAAGGCGACGCTCATCTGAAACCGCGTGGTGGCCCCGGCGGCGACGATGAAGTTGGTGGGCAGCGCCACGGAATAGAGGCCGACGACGTTCTGTCGGATCTGGAGCTGGCCGTATGCCAGGTCGTACTCCCGGCGGAAGAGGCTGCGGCTTTCGCGCACCGTTTCGCCAGACGGCCGCAGTACACTGCCGACCAGCGTCGGCGGCACGGTCAGGTCGGTCTCATCCGTGACCTCCTCAGCACCCGCGAACGTGCTGGCGATGGGCACGCCCGCATAGTTATAGAACGTGATGTCAGCCAGCGCCTCTGCCTTGACCAGCGCCGTCAGGGAATCGAGATAGGTCCCCACCAGAACGGCGCCCACCGTTCGCCCTTCGATACGCACCGGCGCCGCCGTGAAGAAGACGAAGCCTTCCTCCGTCTCCACCAGCCCGGCGAACTTGTCTCCCAACGCATCGCCCTCGCCCAGCGCCTGCTTGACGACCCACCACTCGCTCGGGTTGCCTGTATCAATAGTTGCGTAACCGTGTTCGGCATCGCCGTCCGCCGCCAGCGCCAGGAGCCGCTCGCCGTCGGCGGCGACCACCTCCGCCCGAGCCACGCCCACGTTCGCGATCAGCGGCAGGAGCAGCTCATCGAGCCGGCCGCTATCGCCCTGCTCGATCGCCTGCGATACACCGTCGGTGTGGGCCATCGCGCGGACGATCTGCAGATGCTCACGCTCCTTCCGCACGACGGCATCCGAGGCCACACGTCCGGCCTCGGCGAGCTGGTTGTCGAAGCGCTCCTGCAGCGAACCGGCCACCAGCTGTGTGACGAGGTAGGCGCCGCCCATGGCCAGCACGACGGTCAACACGGCATAGGGCACAATAATCTTCGTGCGGATATGCCGCAGCGGCCAGGTCAAGACATCCATTAGAGCTCGGAGCAGAGCCATGTCCTGTCCCAGCCGCTGATTCGTTCCGCCGCGCCACATGGCACAGCGCCTACATGACTAGTATCGGTAGATCTGCGCCCAAGATTAGGGGACTTCCCTAGGGGAGGCCGCCGCGCATAGTAGGGAGGCTCAGCTAGAGAACGGTGTGCGGCTGGCTAGAGCAGGTGCTCGCGAGGCCGGATGCGCTGCATCAGGCTGGGGAAGGTATCGGGGCCCACTTGCAAGACGGCGGCATAGCGTCGGGCGTTCTGCAGGTAGCGATCTTCTCCGGTCCGCCGGTACCGGTTGAAGTTATCGAGCATCTTGTCGGCGATGAGCGCCAGGTCGAAGCCCATGATGTAGCGTTCGCTCATCTCGTTGAGCGCGTCCATGTAGACCTCGAAATAGGCGGCCAGCTTCCCCAGCAGCGCCCGCTGCTGGGTGGACTCCGCCAGATCGTGCTGGGCGGCCAGATCGTAGAACCGCTTGCCCGTGCTCACGTAATAGCTCCGGTCGACGAACGCAACCGGCGGCCCGCGCCTGCCGCCCCGGCGACGCCGCAACGACCGTGGGAAGACGCCCGTGACGAAGAGCGAGTTGTCGCCGTACTTCCGGTACGCCTCGAAGAGGTTCTGGAAGTGGCTGAGCTGCTGCGTCTCCCGCAACAGGTCGGAGAGGTAGAAGAGGCTGGGCCGGCCGCCCTGGGACATGGGGAACAGCTCTCGCGTATAGAGAAAGCGGTCTAGGAGCTCGCCCAGGTAGTCGACGACGCCGGCGTCGGTGCTGCGCCGCTCTACATAGAGCACCTTGATGACGAAGAGATCGAACAGGTCGCGGGTAGAGACGTTCGTGATCTCGCCGATGTCGTCGTAGAAGACGCTGATCAGCTCGTCCACGCGACGGACGAAGCCGGCTCTCGCCACATTCGTGCCGTCGTGTTCGGCGATGACATCCTTCAGCTCGCGGACTGCGGCCTCGACCATCCGTGTCCTCCGGCGATGTTCTCCGGCGACGCTTCCTTGCTACAGGCGTAGCGCCTGCGGATCACGAAGGTATCGGTAGCGAAGCGTGCGACCGCTATCGAGGGAGTGCCTAGGGGTTGTGGTGGTGAGGCCTACGCGACGGCGCTGGTGCGGCCGCTGGCCGGGCCGTCTCGCCGGGCGATGGGGACATATTCGCGCTGGTCTTCGCCCAGGTAGACCTGGCGCGGCCGGGCGATCTTCTGCTCCTTGTCCTCGATCATCTCCAGCCACTGGGCGATCCAGCCGGCCGTGCGGGGGATGGCGAAGAGCACCGGGAACAGCTCCACCGGAAAGCCCATCGACTGGTAGATGATGCCGGAGTAAAAGTCCACGTTCGGGTAGAGCTTTCGCTCGATGAAGTACTCGTCCTGCAGAGCGATGCGCTCCAGCTCCAGCGCGATGTCCAGCAGCGGGTTGCGGCCGGTAACCTCGAACACGCGGTGGGCCAGATCCTTGATGACGGCGGCGCGCGGGTCGAAGTTCTTGTACACCCGGTGGCCGAAGCCCATGAGCAGATTCTCGCCGTCCTTGACCCGCTTGATGAACTCCGGAATTCGATCCTTGGAGCCGATCTCTGCCAGCATGCGCAGCACCGCCTCGTTGGCGCCGCCGTGGAGCGGGCCGTAGAGGGCGGCGCAGGCGGCGGCGGTGGCCGAGTACGGATCGACCTCGGAGCTACCTACCGACCGCATGGCGTTGGTGCTGCAGTTCTGCTCGTGGTCAGCGTGCAGGATGAAGAGGATGTCCAGCGCCCGCTCCAGCACGGGGTCGGGTTGGTATTTCGCCTCGGTCATCTTGTAGAGCATGTTCAGCAGATTGCCGGTAAAGCTCAAGTCGTTGTCCGGGTAGACGTACGGCAGACCACGGCTGTGGCGGTAGGCGAAGGCGGCCAGCGTGGGCATCTTCGCGATGAGGCGGTGGATCTGCAACAGGCGATTCTCCGAATCGTAGATGTCCTTCGATTCGGGGTAGAAGGTGGAGAGCGCGGCGACCGTGCTCACCAGCATCCCCATTGGATGAGCGTCGTAGTGGAAGCCGTCCATGACCTTTTTGATGTTCTCGTGAATGATGGTGCGGTTAGTGATGGCGTGCATCCACTGGCTAAGCTCGGCGCGGGTGGGAAGCTCGCCGAAGATGAGGAGGTAGGCGGTCTCCAGATAGGTGCTCTGCTCGGCGAGCTGCTCGATGGGGTACGCGCGGTAGCGGAGGATGCCCTTCTCCCCATCGATGTAGGTGATCCGGCTCTTGCACGATGCAGTGTTCGTGAACGCGGGGTCGTAGACCATCAGGCCAAAGTCGTCATCGCTGGTCTTGATCTGGCGGAAATCCATGCCCCGGACGGTGCCGTTCTCGATCGGAAGGTCGTAGGTGCGCCCGGTCCGGTTGTCGGTGATGGTGAGTGAGTCCTCGCCCATGTCGCCGCTCCTTCTAGCCGATACGCTGCTGGTACCGGCTACACCGGTTATCGTCAGCGGGAATAGTGATCGATAGTGCCTTCTATAGTATACCCCTTCGCGCAAGCTTCTCGCGCCTGGTAATGGCGAAGGCGGGACGCGAGATCTCCCACGCTATAGCGGGGACGCTCCGTAGCGCCCGAGCAGCTCGTGCGTGCGCTTCACGGCCGCGAGCGCTTCCTCGCGCGGGCGCTGCCACATGTTGCGGCCGGCGATCACGCCGACAGCCCCGGCGCGCATCCCCATGTCGATGTCGGCTAGGAGCGTCTCGTCATCCTTGTAGCTGCCGCCGGAGAAGAGGACGAGGCAGCGCTTGGCCGAACTTACCACGCGGCGAGTCATCTCGGCCCGGTCGGCCTCCAGCGTTCGGTAGGCGTCCGGCGGCTTGGTGTTCTCCTTGTGAGCTTTGGGTAGGTTGAGCTTCACGATGTCGGCGCCCATCTCAAGCGCCATCCTCGCCGCGTAGTCGATGGCGTAGAGCGAATCGCGGCCAGCCTTCTCCTCGATTGGCTTGCCTCGCGGATAGGACCACACGATCAGGGGCAGGCCGAGCCGGTCCGCCTCCTTGCGTACCATGGCGAGCTGCTGCATATCGCGGTCCTGCGCGGGCGAGCCGATGTAGAGCGTGTAGCCGACCGCGTCGGCGCCGAGCCGGGCGGCGTCTTCGACCGTGCCGGTCAGCGGCGAGAACGCCTCATCGTCTGGCGGGATGGTCGTCTTGCCATTCAGCTTAACGATCAGCGGGATCTGGCCAGCGAAGTCCGCATAGTAGCGCTGAGCGATGCCCGTGTGGGTAACGATGCCGGAGAAGTTGCCATCGATCGCCAGTTGGAACAGATAGGTCGGATCGGCGCTGTCCGGGTTGTCCATGAAGTCAACCGGCCCGTGCTCGATGCCGTGATCATATGGGAGCAGGAGCAACGTGCCGTTGGCGGGCCCGAACTGGTACAAGAGCCTGTGGAGCCTCGCCTTTTTCCCGGCGCTCAAGTTCAACTGCTGTAGTGTCGGCCGCTGGACGATGGCCGGTGCATCTACCATGGGCTGCCTCCTGTTCGTCGAGCTCGGTCAGCTAGTCTTGCGCGACGCACTGCTCCACCATTGCGACCGCCTCGCTATCGCCGATGATGAGCGGGGTTCGCTGGTGGATGGCGTCCGGTGTCATGGCCAGAATGCGCTCCCGTCCGGAGCTGGCTGCCCCGCCGGCCTGCTCGATGATGAATGCGAGCGGGCTCGCCTCATACAAGAGGCGTAGCTTGCCCTGCGGCTGCTTCTTATCGGCCGGGTAGGCGAAGATGCCGCCCTTGAGCAGGGTACGGTGGAAGTCCGAGACGAGCGAGCCGACGTACCGAAGCGAGCAGCGCGACCGAAGTTCTGCTATCGCCCGCTGCATGCCCGCGTCCCACCTGTCCTGGTACGCCTCGTTCACGGAATAGTACGGGCAGCCGGCGGGAAGCGTGATGCCCGGGTGGCTCAGCACGAACTCCCCAATCGTCTCGTCGAGCGTGAAGCCATCGACGCTCTCTTTCGTCGCGAGCACCAGCATCGTGCAGGAACCGTACACGATGTATGCCGCGGCGACTTGTTCGCTGCCGGGACGGAGGAGGGACTCCGGCGATACCTTTCCGGAGCGGGCATAGAAGCCGAAGATGGAGCCGATCGGGACGGCGACGTCGATGTTCGAGGAGCCGTCGATGGGATCGAAGACGGCGAAGAAGGGCGCGTCTTCCGCCCCTTCTATCAGCAGCACGTCGCCGAGCTCCTCGCAAGCGAGCGCCGCGATCCGTCCTGATCGGCGCAACGCTTCGACGAAGAGTTCGGTGCCGAGGTTGTCCAACTGCTGGACGACCTCGCCCTGGACGTTGATCTCCCCGGTGGCGCCGAGGACGCCGGCAAGACTGGCGCGCCGCACTAAGTGGTTGATGCGCTCGGCGGCGCCTGCGACGGCGCGAAGCACATCGTCAAGGCCCGGCAACTCGCGGAAACGATCCCGCTCAGCGATCAGGAATTCGTCGAGTGTTGAGTGCGGTTGCGTAACGGGAGAAGAGGTCTCTACCATCGACGGCAGACCTCCAAGGCGGCTACTGCCCGGCATAGCATAGCTTGGGCGGTCCGGGCGATCCGGTGTACTCGTCCTCGTCCGACACGCCTCGCTCGTGGGTCATGCCGCCCACGCCGGCCTTGATGACGCTAGTGGTCAGTATGTGTTCGCCTCCTTACGATTTAGGGTCTCGCGGTCGATAATGGTCAGACGCGAGTTAGGGTGCGTTTCGCGCCAGAATCGTACCAGTGCCCGCCAGAGGTGTCAAGCGAGACGGCCTCGCGTGCTTGACTGTGCTCTTCCGCCCGTCCTACACTTGCCATAGCTATGGAGGGGATGCCCCCCGATGCGAACGCTCCTACTACTCCCCCTGTCACTCGTAACTCTTGTCCTCGCCTGCAACGGCGGATCGGCTGACCTGACCGACCGCGAGATCAGTGACGGTGAACTCGTCGCGATGATGCTTCGGCTGGCCGATCTTGGCCCGGCGTACACCGATCTCGAACACGAAAACAGCTCCCAGTTCCGAGCCAACGAGGATGCTGCCGAGGATGCCTTCGACGGAGAGGACGAAGCAGAGGACATCGTGCGCTTTGGCCGCGTTACCGGCTATGCCGAGAGTTTTATCTTTATTGAAGGATTCATCAGCCGGCAAGGCGTGTTACTGATAAGCACGAGAGTAACCATCTACGAAAGCGGGGATGGCGCCTCGGGATATCTGCGAGACGATCTGGAAGACACGCAGCGCGAGGTCGGCGTAGACCCCGATAGCGATGCCGGCATGCTGGAGAGGTTGGATGAGTACCACCCGGAGGGCATCGGCGACGAATCTGTCGGGATGTTCGCCTACTATACGCCTGGAGAAGCGGAACCGTTGCCCACCAACCTCACGTGGGTGAAGTTCCGGCGTGGCCGCCTCATCGGCGAGGTCGTTATCGTTCGGTTCGACGAGGAGGATGTACGCGAGGAGGTAGCTGAGTTGGCGCGCAAGCTGGACGAGCGCATCCTAGCGGTATTGCGCGGGGAGATCGAGCCGCGGGCGACGCCCACGCCCAGACTCACGGGCGAACCCGAGCCAACGGCCACGCCAGGCGCTGCACGCCAGACGCCCTAGGCGTCACCCCTCGCCGCGGTCGACGATGCGGTAGATCACGTTGCCCTGCGCGAGCAGCTTGCCCGCATCGTTGGTGACGCGGACGTCGGTGTAGATAATCTCCTTGCCGCGCTTCAGCACGCGGCCCTCGGCGAAGCAGTCCTCGCCGATGACGGCGGAGAGGTAGTTCGCCGAGACCGACACGGTGGAGCCGAAGTAGCGCGTCGTGCCGATCGGCGCCGTCGTCCAGGCCGCCATCGCGCCGGTGGTGTCGATGAGCGAGGCGATGGCGCCCCCGTGGAGGGCGTCGGCGGCGGTGGTGTTCTCCTTCTGGAAGCGAAGGCGCAGCTTCGCGTACCCCTCGCCCGTCTCCACCAGCTCCATCCCGAGGTGCCGCGTATAGGGCATCATCTCGATCAGCTTCGCCATGCGCTTCGTGTTCTCGTTCACGTCCGTCTCTGCCATCGATACCTCCGCATACAGTTGAAGTCGGGAGTCGGGCTGAAGGCCCGACCTAGGGCCCGACCGGGAGCCCGACCTGGGGCCCGACCTGGAGCCCGACCTATGATACCTAGCCCGGCACCAGCGCGATGTGGATCGCCTCCTCGCCCGGGATCTCCCGCGCCAGGAGCTGGAGCGCATGCTCCGCCTCCTCCAGCGCGATCGTGTGCGTGTGCATCTTCTCCAGCGGATACTTGCCCGACTCGATCAGCCGGATCGCCGGCTCATACGCGTGGAAGTCCACGCCGAAGACGCCCTTGATCGTCAGCTCCTTCGCCACCACGCGGTCGTTGTAGAAGTTCTCCACCGGCCGCCGCCCCTTCATCCCGGCCAGCACCACCGTCCCGCCCCGACGCGCCACGTCGATCGCCTGGATCACCGGCTCGTTGGAGATCGCCGATACGTCGACCACGATGTCGGCCATCGCGCCGTCCGTGATCTCCCGCACGCGCTGCACGATATCCTCGCGCTCCACGTCGATCGTGTGGTGCGCGCCGAACTCGCGAGCGAGCGCTAGCTTTCGCTCGTCGACGCTCAGGCCGCTGACGATGATGCACGAAGCGCCCGCCTCGCGCGCGGCGATGACGCTGCACAGCCCGCGCTGCCCCGGGCCGAGGATGACGATCGTATCGCCCAGCTTCGTGCCGGGGACCTGCTGCGCCCAGCGGATGCCCGCGCCCAGCGGGTTGAAGAGCGTCGCCAGCTCCGGCGACACGTCCCGCGAGATCGGATGGAGCACGGTGTGCGGGTCCAGGTAGAGGTATTCGGCATACCCTCCCCAGAGGCCCGGCGGCGTTTCGATGCTCAGGTAGCCGTAGCCGCTCAGCCCTTTGCGACCGCTGCACAGCCGATACTCCCCGCCGCGACACTGGCGGCAGAAGCCGCAGGGCAGGAGCGCCTCCACCGCGACGCGGTCGCCGGCGCGAACGCCCCAGCGCTGGGCGGCCACCTCGCCGATCTCGGCGATGGTGCCGACGGGCTCGTGGCCGGGGATGAGCGGGAACGGCAGGTTGGGCATCAGGCCCTGGTACTGCTCGTAGTCGGAGCCGCAGATGCCGCACGCCTCCACGCGCAGCAGCCCCTCCTCCGGCCCGATGCTCGACGGCAGCGGCAGCTCGCGCAGCTCCAGGCTGCGCGGGCCGGTCTGGACGATGGCGCGAGACGTGGCGGGTAATGACACGGTAGCCAGTGCTAGTCCCTGGGCATTCCTAGGCCGCGGCCGGCGATGATGTTGCGCTGCACTTCGCTGGTGCCGGCGGCGATGGTGAGGGCGGCGGCGCTCAGGTAGAACGCCTGGATGCGGCCCCCCAGCGGCGCCCAGGGCGAGCCCGGCGCGAGCTGGCCTCCCAGGCCGAGGATGCGCACGCCCGCGTTCGCCAGCCGCTGCGCCAGCTCCGAGCCGTACAGCTTCGCGACCGACGCCTCGTAGTTCGGCACCAGCCCCTGGCTCTGCATCCAGGCGACGCGATAGGCGAGGAGCCGCCCCACCTCGAACTCGATCTTCAGCTCCGCGAGCTTGTTGCGCACCGGCGGGTCCTCCAATAGCGTCCGGCCGTTGCGTTTCGTCTCGCGGGCGTAGGCGAGGAGCTGCTCGTAGGTACGCAGGTTGCCGATCACGCGCTGGATGCCGGAGCGCTCGAAGTCGAGCGTGGCCGCCGCGACGTACCAGCCACGGTTGAGCTCGCCCACCAGGCAATCGCGAGGCACGCGCACGTTATCGAAGAAGACCTGATTGAACGTGTGCCGCCCGGCCATGTCCACCAGCGGCTGGATGGTGATCCCCGGCGTCTTCATGTCCAGCAGGAGGTAGGAGATGCCCTTGTGCTTGGGCGCGTCCGGGTCGGTGCGAACGAGGAGGATCATCCATTGCGCCAGGTGGGCAAGGCTGGTCCAGATCTTGCTGCCGTTGATGACGAAGGTGTCGCCGTCCTCCACGGCGCGGGTCTCCAGCGAGGCGAGGTCGGAGCCGGAGCCGGGCTCGGAGAAGCCCTGGCACCAGACGGCCTCGCCGCGGACGATGGGCGGCAGGAAGCGCTGCTTCTGCTCCTCCGTGCCGTAGAGCATGATCGTGGGCCCCACGCGATCGCTGCCCAGGTCCATCGCGGGCGCGTCGTTATAGGCGATCTCCTCGTTGTAGGCGACCTGCTTCATGTGGTTGGCGCCCTGGCCGCCCCACTCCTCGGGCCAGGCCAGCGTGTGCCAGCCGCGCTCGGCCAGCTTCTTGATGAAGCCTCGGTAGAACTGCCACGCCTCCAGCCCGCCCTCGGGCCGGTCGCGCAGCCACCCCTGGAGAGTCGAGCGTACCTCCCCCCGGAACGCTATCTCCTCGGGCGTAAACGCGAAGTCCATGCTCGATTCCTCTCGATGGACGCGGGGCGATGAGCGCGGGGCGCGCTACGAGCGGCGCGACGGCGGCTCCGCCGTCGACGTTGGGAGCTGGAAGCGGTCGCCGATGATCGCCTCCGCCTCGCGCACGATCTCCTCGAAGACCTCCGCGGCCGGCTTCACCTCGTTGATCAGGCCGGTGCCCTGGCCGGCGGGGAGGAACGTCCGCTTCGGGTCGAACCGGTCGGAGAGACCCATGTAGTCCATCACCCCTTCCTGAACGGAGCCTATCGCCTGCTGCGGGAAGGGCTGCAGTTGGTCGATCTTCGCCTCCCACTCGTCGGTGCGCTCGTTGCGGATCGCTCGCGTGGGCTTGCCGGTGTAGGAGCGGGTGCGCACGGTGTCGTCCCCTTGGGCGTCGACGATCGCCTGGCGGTAGCCGGCCGCCGCCTGCGACTCGGGCGTCGCGATGAAACGCGTGCCGTAGACCGCGCCCTGCGCCCCCAGCGCCAGCGAGGCCACCAGCGCCCGTCCGTCGACGAGGCCGCCGGCGGCCAGCACCGGGATATTCACCGCGTCCACGGTCTGGGGCACCAGCGCCATCGTGCCGATCTCGCCCGTGTGTCCGCCCGCCTCCGTCCCCTGGGCGACGACCACGTCGGCGCCGGCGGCCTCCGATTTCTGGGCGTGGCGTACCCGGCCGCACATCACCACCACCGTCATCCCCCGCTCGTGCATCTCATCGATGAACTCGCTCGGGACGGCCAGCCCGGCGACGAAGATCTTCACCTCCTCCTCGAAGACCACCTCGAGCGGTGGGCGCAGCATCTCCGGCAGAGGCGCCAGCAGGTCGACGGCGAAGGGGCGGTCGGTCAGGTCGCGGGTGCGGCGGATCTCCTCGCGCAGCAGCTCGGGGTCCATCGTGGCGCCGCCGAGGATGCCCAGGCCGCCCGCGTTCGAGACGGCCGCCACCAGCGGCGCGGTGCTCACGCCCCCCATGCCCGCGAGGAAGATAGGATACTCGATGCCGAACATGTCACAGATCGGCGTGTGGAGTGGATGGTGCATGATGGTAATCTACCCTCCGTAGAACACGCCGCACTCTTGCAGCGTAAGGACCGGCGTCTCCTGCCGGACTCCGGCCGCGGTCACCTCGGCGACGACCACGGCGTGATCGCCGCGCTCGACGACGTCGGTCACCTTCGCCTCGACCCAGGCCGGGGCGTCGACGAGGATCGGCGCGCCCGTCTCCTGCGTCTCGAAGCGATAGCCGTTGAGCTTATCGCCCTCCTGTTCGGTCGGCTTGAAGAAGGCGAAGGCCATATCTTTCTGGCCGGTGCCCAGGATGCTGAGCGCGAAGGCGGCGTTGCTCTTCAGGTGAGCGAACGCCCCGCTATCTGTCTTGACGCCCAGGGCGAGGAGCGGCGGCTTGAACGATGTTTGCGTGAGCCAGTTGATCGTCGCGGCGCCCAACTGCTCGCCGTCCTTGGTGCCGAGCACATAGAGGCCGTACGGGATCATGCGCAGCGAAGTCTTCTTAGCTTCTTCGTCCATCGGCGGCGGCTCCCCTCCAATTCCAGTGCATAGGAAACGGGCTTGTGCATGGTAAACACGGCCCCTCAGGATGTCAAGGAGCTACGGGTTCTCGACCCCCGCCTAAAGGCGGGGGCATCGAATCTGATACCTATGCCCCAGCCTTCAGGCTGGGGTGGCGGGCCCACTACTACTGGACACGTTGCGCCCCGCTGAGCCCCTTCGCTCCTAGCCCATCGCCTGCTCGACGCAGACGATCGAGCAGTCGCGGCCGTGGATGCGCTCCGCCTCCGCGATGGCGTCCTCGACGGTCGGCGTG
>JACZYW010000151.1 GCA_022570885.1 Chloroflexota bacterium
GTTCGGCTTCGTGATTATCGGCACGCGCTCCACCAGCTCCAGGCCGTAGCCTTCCAGGCCGGCCCGCTTCGCCGGGTTGTTCGTCAAAATGCGGATCTTCTTGACGCCGAGGTCGACGAGGATCTGCATGCCGATGCCGTAGTCGCGCCGGTCCGCCGGGAAGCCCAGCGCCACGTTCGCCTCGACCGTGTCCATGCCTTTGTCCTGGAGCGCGTAGGCCCGCAGCTTGTTATGCAATCCGATGCCGCGGCCTTCCTGCCGCATGTAGACGATGACGCCGCGGCCCTCCTCCGCGATCATGCTCATGGCGGCGTGAAGCTGGTCGCCACAGTCGCAGCGCTGGCTGCCAAAGACGTCGCTGGTCAGGCACTGGCTATGCACGCGCACCAGCACCGGCTCCGGGCCGGTGATGTCTCCCATCACCAGCGCGAGGTGCTCGTCGGCGTCGATCGGGCTGCTATAGGCGATCGCGTCCCACTGGCCGTACTCGGTCGGGATCACGGTCTCGGCCACGCGCTCGATTAGCTTCTCCTTCAGCTTGCGATAGGCGATGAGCTGCTCGACGCTGATGATCTTGAGCTTGTGCCGCGTGGCGAAGCGGCGCAGGTCCGGCAGGCGAGACATGGTGCCGTCCTGCTTCATCATCTCGCAGCAGACGCCGGCGGGATAGAGGCCGGCCATCTTGCATAGATCGACGACGGCCTCCGTCTGGCCCGCGCGGACCAGCACGCCGCCGTCACGCGCGCGCAGCGGGAACATGTGGCCTGGCATCACCAGGTCTGCCGGCTTCGTCTGGCGGTCGATCAGCACCTGGACGGTGCGGGCGCGGTCGGCGGCGGAGATGCCGGTGCTGACGCCCGAGCGCGCCTCGACGGTGACGGTGAACGGCGTGCCGAAGTGCGAATCGCTGCTGCTGACCATCATCGGGATGCCCAGCCGGCCCACGCGCTCCGCCGTCATCGGCATGCAGATCAGACCGCGGCCGTACTTGGCCATGAAGTTGATCGCGGCGGCGTCGACGAACTGGGCGGGGAGCGTCAGATCGCCCTCGTTCTCTCGATCTTCATTGTCGATGATGATGACGAAGCGGCCCTGCCGGTACTCTTCGATCGCCTCTTCGACTGTCGCTAGTCCCTTTGGGTGGGATCCGTCTTTCTTGGCCATGGTGTCCCCCCTTTCGCACGTGCGAAGGCCCGCACTCGCTCACCAGCGGCTACGGTTAGTCTTGGCGCTCCTCAAGCAACTGCGCCACGTAGCGCGCGATGATATCCGACTCTAAGTTTATCCTATCGCCGGGGTTCCTGCGCATCAGGTTCGTATGCTCCTGCGTGAACTCGACGAGGGAGACGGCGAGAGTATCGCTCGTCTTGTCGATCACCGTGAGGCTGGCGCCGTCGATCGTGATCGGCCCCTTCACCACCACGAAGCGCAGGATCTCCGCCGGCGCCCGGTAGCGGGCGATCACCGCATCGGCATCGGGCGTGAACGACTCGAGCGTGCCCGTCGCCTCCACCACGCCGCGGACGAGATGCCCGCCCAGGCGGTCGGCCAGCGTCAGCGCCCGCTCCAGGTTCACCTCGTCGCCCGGCTTCAGGTCGCTCAGGTTGGTGCGGCGATAGGTTTCCGGCATCACGCTGGCGTGGAACGTCTCCTCCTCCTGATAGGCGCAGGTGAGATCGACGCCGTTGACGGCGATGCTATCGCCCAGGTTGGTGCCACGGACGACCTTCGTCGCGGCGATCACCAGCTTGCCGGGCCCCGCCTCGCGCACCGTCCCGATCTCTTCGATGATGCCGGTGAACATCGGTTAGCTCGCCTTACCGCCGCCGGCCGCGTTGGCGGCGAAGTTGGCGACGAACTGCGTCAGCTCCGCCGGCACGATCCACTTGCTCGAATCGCTGGCAGCGAGCGAGCGCATCATCTCCAGGTACTGCAGGCTCATCGTGTTCGGGTCCAGCCCCTGGGCTACCTCGTGAATCTTGGCCAGCGCGTCGGCGTACCCCTGAGCCTCCAGTACCGCCGCTTCCCGTTGGCCTTCGGCGTGCAGGATCGCCGCCCGCTTCTGGCCCTCAGCGTTCAAGATCGCTGCCTGCTTGTCGCCTTCCGCCACCGTGACCGCGGCTTCGCGCTGCCCCTCGGCATCGAGGACTGCGGCGCGCCGGTTGCGCTCGGCCGACATCTGGCGGCTCATCGCCTCCTGGATGTCGCGCGGCGGCGTGATCTCCTTGATCTCCACCGCCATCACCTTCACGCCCCAGCGGTCGGTCACCTCGTCCAGCTTCGTCTGCATGATGGCGTTGATCTGGTCGCGCTTGGCGAGCACGTCGTCCAGGACGATGTCGCCCACCACGGCGCGCAGCGTCGTGATCGCCATGCCGCGTGCGGCGGCAATGAAGTTCTCCACTTGCATCACCGAATCGACGGGCCCCACCACTTTCAGGTAGATGAGCATATCGACGGAGACGGGCGCGTTGTCTCTGGTGATGCAGGTCTGCGGCTCTACGTCCAGGACTTCCTCCCGCAGATCGACGGTCACCACCTGGTCGATGAACGGAAAGAGGGGAAAGATGAACCCTGGCCCCTTCTGGCCGTCGCCGACCAGCCTGCCGAAGCGAAAATGCACCAGTCGTTGGTACTCCGGGACGATGCTGAAGAAGAATGGCATTGCTGCCTCCTTTCGTGGGTCACGCTTCCCCGGGTGGGTAGCCTGTGACCAATACGTCCTCGCCTAACTGCTCTACCGTTACCTCCCGCAGGCGCAGCGCGTCGGCCATGCGGGCCGCGCCCTCGCCCGCGACCGCTGTCGGCGCGGCGGCGCCCCCGATGATCACGGGCGCGATAACGGCGTGCACCTTATCGACCAGTCCCTGGTCGAAGAACGAGCCTAGCAAGATGCCGCCGCCTTCGACGAGCAGCGTCAGCACCTCCGACTGGCCGAGCTGCTCCAGCAGCGGGGGCAGGCTGGCGCGGCCCTCCGCGTCGGCCGGGAGCACCGCCACCTGCGCGCCGGTCTCCTCGATCTCGCGCCGCCAGGCGGCCGGCGACGCCTCCGTCGTGGCGACGAGCGTCTTCGCGCCGCAGCCGAGCGCCTTCGCGTCGCGGGGCGTGCGTCCGTTCGAGTCGAGAATCACGCGCAGCGGCTGCCGCTCCGCGAGGCGGCTCTCGCCGTTCGCGTCGGCCAGCCGAGCCGTGAGCTGCGGGTCGTCCGCCAGCACGGTGTTCACGCCCACGGCGATCGCGTCGACGGTCGAGCGCAGCCGGTGCACCCAGGCGCGCGCCGGCTCTCCGCTCACCCAGCGCGCATCGCCGCCGGCGGTGGCGATCTTGCCGTCGAGGCTGGCGGCGAACTTCGCGATGACGAAGGGGAGCCCGGTGGTGCGATGCTTCAGATACGCTTCGTTGATCCGGCGCGCTTCCGCCGCACCCTCGCCGCCGATGGCAGGGATGCCGGCCGCTTCGAGCTGCGCCTGGCCGCGCCCGGAGGTTCGCGTGTCGGGGTCCAGGTGGGCGAAGCGGACTTCGGCCACGCCGGCCTGGATGATCGCCTCCGCGCAGGGCGGTGTGCGGCCGCGATGGCAGCAGGGCTCCAGCGTCGCGTAGAGCGTCGTGCCGCGGGCTTCCTCGCCGGCGATCGCCAGCGCGACCGCCTCAGCGTGAGGCGATCCCGGGCCTTCGTAGCAACCTTCGCTCACGATCCGCCCGTCCTTGACGACGACGGCCCCCACCGCCGGGTTGGGGCTGGTGCGGCCGGCCGTCTCGCGGGCGAGCGCCAGGGCGCGGGCCATGAACTCGCCGGCTTCGCTGTCTTTCTGGGCGGATTGGGTCACGACCCGCCGTCCTTATCGAAGGTTAGGCCCTGCTGCACGCCACGATGGAGCTCCTCCTCGGCCATCTCCTCATCCAGCTCCTCCCAGATGCTGCTGGGCTGGGGCCCGTCCTGGCCCTGATACTTGTTCTTGCCGCTGCCGTACGGTCGCTCGACGGGCGACGACATCATCTCGAACGTGAAGGCGCAGATGCGCATGCGAGGGTAGAGCGCGACGGGCATTACGCCCAGGTTGCCCAGCTCCATGGTGGCGGTGCCGTCCCAGCCGGGGTGGAAGAGGCTGGCCGTGCTGTGGACGATCACGCCCAGCCGTCCCAGGCTGCTCCGGCCTTCCAGCCGGCCCAGCAGCTCGTCGCAGATGGTGATCCGCTCTATCGTGGTGGCGAGCACCATCTCCTGCGGGTGGATGATGAACTGTTCGCCCACCTTTACCTCGATCTGGCGGGTGGCGCCCTTCGCCGTCTCCGCGTGGCGGGAGTCGATGTACGGCTGCTTGTTGCGCTCGAAGACGAGGAAGGTGTGGCCCAGGCGGAGGTCGATGCCGTCCGGCCCGATGCGGCTCTCCAGCCCATCGCTAGGGGTCACCTTGATCCTGCCCTCCTTGAGGGCTTTGCGGATGTCGCGGTCGGAGAGGATCACAGGGCGGCGCGCTCCTTACGGGAAGCTCAGTCGGGCGGCTTCAGGGGCTCTATTCTAGCACCGCCTCGAACGGGCGTACAAGGCGCGCGGCTTTGCTGAACCGCCCGGCGGTTGACACGCTGCTCGGCGAAAGCGATAGTCAGTATGCACCCCCAGCGCGTTTAGGGAGGTAGATCCGCTTGCGATTTCGACAGCGCGGCCTAGTCGCGTACATCTCGGTGGCGCACGCTTTTATCCACACCATCGAGATCACGTACGCTGTGCTGCTGTCGCGCATCGGCGAAGACTTCGGCACCGACCTGTTCACCCTCGGCATCATCGCGAACGGCTTCGCCTTCATGTTCGGCTTCGCCGCGCTGCCCTCCGGCGTGCTGGTCGACCGGCTGGGCATCCAGCGAGTGCTCTTCCTCGCCTTTACGGCGGCCGCCGCCTCCGCGCTGCTGGTGGCGACGGCGACCAACACCTGGACGCTGGGGCTGTTCCTGGCGCTGCTCGGCATGAGCATCGGCCTCTACCACCCGGCGGGCCTCTCCTTCATCTCGCAGGTGATGGCGCGGCGCCCGGGCGATACCGCCGGCCGGGGCCGGGCGCTGGGCTGGCACGGCGTCGCGGGCAACCTGGGCATCGCCGCGACGCCGGCGCTGGCGATCGGCGTCGCCGAGGTGTTCGATTGGCGTTGGGCCTACGTCGTGCTCGCGATCCTCGCCATGCTCGCCGCCATCTCGCTGCGGATGGTGCGGCTCGATTCCCCCGGCGCCACGCCCGTCGCGGAGAGCCCACCCGTCGCGGAGGAGCCGGGCAGCTCGCCGCCGGCGTCTCGCAAGCTGAAGACCATGCGGCCGCTGCTGTTGGTCTACGCCGTCTTCATCCTCAACGGCTTCATCTATCGAGGCAGCCTGACCTTCCTGCCGGTGCATCTGGAGGAGCGATTGAACGTCTCCTGGTTCGGGCTGGACGAGGTGTGGCTGGCCGGTTCGCTCACGACGCTGGCGCTGCTGGGAGGCGCGTTCGGGCAGATCTTCGGCGGCGTCCTTTCGGAGCGCTTCCGCCTGGAGCGGCTGGCGGTGCCCCTCACCCTGAGCATGCTGCCGTTCCTGCTCCTGATGGGAACGACGACCGGGCTGCCGCTGGTGCTCTTCTCGGGGCTGTTCATCTTCGCCAACTTCAGCGGACAGCCGATCTACACTGGCCTCATCGCCGACTACTCGCCGCAGCGGGCGCTGGGCCGCAGCTATGGCATCTCCTTCTTCGCCGCATTCGGCATCGGATCTATTGCGGCGACGATAGCCGGCTTCTTCGCCGAACGCTGGGGGACGGACTCCGTCTTCCTGGTGCTGGCCGCGCTCGTGGTGGTGACGGTGGCGT
>JACZYW010000018.1 GCA_022570885.1 Chloroflexota bacterium
GGGTAACCGATACTCATATATGAGAATATTCCACTTAGAAAACATGCCTGAACCCCTGCTATGACGACGAACGAAGAACACACCGTGCGCTCACTAGACGCGAAACGCCGCGAGCAGACGCCTCAGGTGCTGGCGCGGCTCGCGCTGGGAGCGCTCTTCACTGTGCTCTGGATCTTTCTCTGGGTGCTGAGCATTCCCATGCCGGTCCCTTTCTTGCTGAACCTCTTTGCATACATACTGTTCTTCCTCCTCTACTGGCGGCTCGTCTTCCGGCTGCCCACCGTTCGCGCTGTCGAACTGGCCCACTATGGCATGCTGGCTCTCGATATCATCTTCTACACCGTCACGGTCTACTTCCTGGGAGGCGCCTCCTGGCTGGGGGCTCTCGCTTACGTGTTCGGGCTGATCTTCACCAATGCCTTTCTGGACTTGCGGCGCGGTTTGGTCTATACCAGCGGGGCCAGCCTCGCGTTCGTCGGTCTCGTCCTGCTGGAGGCGACGGGCGCCGTTCCCCACTACGTCTATCTGGAGCAAGGGGCGTTGCGTTACACGGACCCCCAGTTCGTGGCGACGACCATCATCGGCAGCGTCGGCGTCTTCTTCAGCATCTACCTCTGGGTGAACTGGGTGGGCTACCAGCTCCGTCGCGAACGCGATGGAGCCGTCCGCGCTCAGGAAGAGGTGTTAGGCGCCCGGGCGGAACTCGAGCGCGCGAACGCCGAGCTGGAGGAGCTCGTGAACGCGCAGCACGCCGAGTGCGAGCTGGCGACCGCCGCGCTGCAGGAGAGCGAAGAGCGTCTACGCGCCGTCTTTGCGAACGTGCCCGTTATCCTCTGGGCGATCGACCCGGAAGGCATATTGACGGTTTCGGAGGGGAAAGGGCTGAAGGCGCTGGGGCTGAAATCTGGGGAGGCTGTCGGCCTCTCGATCTTCGACGTATTCCGCGATGTTCCGGCGGTTCTCGATGGCGTGCGCAACGCGCTCGCTGGCAAATCGAGCGGAAGTGATTCGGCTCCCATCACAGTGGAGGTGAAGGGACTGATGCTCGAGATGCGATCTACGCCGATCCGCGGCGACAATGGCGAGATCCTCGGCGTTATCGGCGTCGCCATGGACGTGACAGAGCGCAAACGGGCGGAGGAGGCGTTGCGGGTGAGCGAGGAGCGCTTTCGGTCTCTTTACACGAGGACTCCCGGCATGTTGCATTCAATCGACGCAAGCGGCCGACTCGTTGATGTCAGCGATCGGTGGCTGGAAGTGCTTGGCTACGAACGGAGTGAAGTCATCGGACGAAGGGCGCCAGAGTTTCTCACGGAGGAATCCAGGCACTACGCAGAGACCGTCGTTTTACCTCAACTCATGAAGACAGGACACGCCAGGGAGATCGCCTATCAGTTTGTGAAGAAGAATGGCGAGATCGTCGATATCCTGCTCTCGGCAGTCTCCGAGCGCGACAAAGACGGCGGGGTTTCCAGAAGCTTCGCCATCTTGACGGACGTGACCGAGCGCAAGCGGGCGGAGGAGGCGTTGCGGGAGAGCGAAGCGCGCTATCGCTGGCTGATCGAAGGCGCACCGTATGCCATGGTGATCGCCAACGGCGAGGGCCGCATCGTGATGGTCAACGCTGAGACCGAGAAGCTGTTTAAGTATAATCGGATTCAATTGGTCGGGGAGCCCCTGGAGATCTTGATGCCAGAGCACTTTCAAGAGGGGCACCTTGGACACCGCGCTGGCTACCTCGAACACCCGTACACACGGCCAATGGGGACGAGCCTCACCGATCTCGTCGGGCGGCGTAGCGATGCGAGCGAGTTCCCGATAGATATTCATCTTAGTAGCCTGAAGACGGACAGTGGTGTCCTCGTCACGGCCGTCATCCGCGACGTCACAGAGCAAAAACGGGCACAGGACGCGCTCCAAGAGCAGGCGCGGCGCGATCCTCTGACCAATCTGCTCAACCGCCGCGCCGGGCTCGTCGCCATGGAAGAGAGGCTGGCGCGGGCGAAGAGCGAGGGCGGCCAGTTTGCTGTGCTCGTCATCGACATCGATCGATTTAAGGCGGTCAACGATGTCTTCGGCCATGAGGCGGGAGACAACGCGCTGATCAGACTAGGCTTGCTCATGGCTGAGCTTGTGGGAGAGGATGGCGTCGCCTGCCGTCTGGGCGGCGACGAGTTTGAGATCGGGCTGGAGGACGCTGGCTTGTATCAGGCCGTCCTCTGCGGGGAAGAGCTGCGGGCTTCTCTACAGCACTCCTTGGAGGCCTCGTCTGCGGAGGGCGGCCCCAAATTCACGATCAGTGTCGGTGTAGCCTGCTATCCGAAGGACGGTGCGACGATGGCCGCACTTGGGCGGCATGCCGACCAGGCGATGTACGCCGCGAAGGCAGCCGGCGGCGACGCTAGCCGCGCCTGGAGTCATCGGGCGACCGGCCAGGCGGCTTAACGCCCGACGACCCGGAGCGTCTCGCGCTCGCTATGCTCCAGGCGAGGCACGACGGCGAAGCGGTCGCGCTGCGCGCAGAAGTCGAGGTCGTGCCCCAGGCCAAGGCCGATGAGGGCGGCGCCGTGGTCAGCCTCCAGGAAGGCGGCGCGGGCCGAGCCTCGGTACGAGCGGTAGAGGCGGCGGGACGCTAGCGCGTCGCTCCGGGGCTCAGGCCGCGCACCCTCGCGCGAGAGCATCACCTCCACCATCGCACCGGCGCAAAAGGCGTCTTCCAAGCTGAACGAGCGCGCGCGATTGTGCCCGGCGCAGAGGATCACCACGTCCCGGCCGGCGGCCGCCGCCTCCCGTAGCGCGACTTCGACCACGGCCTGCACGTTGAGCAGCGCCCCCACCAGCACCAGCGGGCAGTCGGCGGCGCGAGCGAGCGCGGGGGTTCCGTTGGTAGTGGCCAGGATCGCGCGGCGCTTCGTCAGGTCCAGCCGATCGAACTCGCTGGGGGAGTTGCCGTAGTGGAATCCGGCGGGCGGCAGGCCGCCCTGCTCGCCACAGAGGAGATAGTCGGGCCGCTCCGCAGCCAGCCGTCTCGCCTCGTCCACCGTCTCCGCCACCAGCGCCTCGGCCAGCCCGCGCCCGAACATGGTCACCAGCGTCGAGGTCGCCCGCAGCACGTCGACGACGATGCAAACCTTGCTGGAGGCGTCCACCAGCAATGCCGGCGTGAAGGCGACCTCGACGCGCATCGCACTCCTTGGAGGTTGGGGTTGGCCGCCGATCCGCCGGGACGGGGCCGTACCGCCGCTTGCTCGACTTCCCAGACAAGGATACCATCGAACGGGCTATGAGCTTTCGCGAGAAACTGGCCCACGCCGTCGAACGGAATGGCAGCCTGCTGTGTGTGGGGCTCGATCCTGACCCCGCTCGCATCTCGGGCGATGCCGCTGACTTTCTCTGCGCCGTCGTCGAGGCGACCAGCGACCTGGTGTGCGCCTATAAGCCGAACCTCGCCTTCTACGAGCAGATGGGCGAGCCGGGCTACGCCGCGCTACGCGCCGTCCTCCAGGCGATCCCGGATGACATCCCGGTCATCGCCGACGCCAAGCGCGGCGATGTCGGCCACACCGCCCAGGCCTACGCCCGCGCCCTCTTCGACGAGCTGGGCTTCGACGCGGTCACGGTCAACCCCTACCTGGGCGGCGATGCCGTCGCGCCGTTCGTCGAGCGAGCCGACCGAGGCGTCTTCGTCGTCTGCCGCACGTCTAATCCAGGCGCTCGCGATCTGCAAGACCTTGCCGTCACCGGCGAGGGCGGCCCGCGGCCGTTGTACGAGGTGGTGGCGGAGTTGGCGAAAGAGTGGAACAGCCGGGGCAACGTTGGCCTGGTCACCGGCGCCACCTACCCGGAGGAGCTGCGTCGCCTGCGCGAGCTCTGCCCGGAGATGCTGCTGCTGCTGCCCGGCATCGGCTCGCAGAAGGGAGACCTGAGCGCGGCGGTGCGAGCGGGGCTCGATGTCGATGGCGCCGGCATCATCGTCAACGCCTCCCGATCGGTGCTCTACGCTTCGGCAGGGGCCGACTTCGCCCAGGCGGCGCGAGCGGAAGCGCAGGCGCTGCGGGATGCCATCGAGGAGCACCGGCAAGCTGCCCGGGCTGAGGTGAGGGCGTAGCATGCCGCAGGAGTTTCGCATGGGCGATGTGGTGCAACTGCGCAAGCCGCACCCCTGCGGCGGCCTGGAGTGGGAGGTGGTGCGTCTGGGAGCGGACATCGGCCTCCGTTGCGGGAGCTGCGGCCGTCGCGTGCTGCTGGAGCGTCGCACGCTGGAGAAGCGCCTGCGGGCGTTTGTCTCCCGAGGCGAACCTATCGATCCGGAGAAGGAGCGGCTCATCTTCCGCCAAGACGACGCGGGCGCATGATGGCCGGCGAAGTGGCGGAGACGAGTCCGCGCCGCCCGCGCTGGCAGATGCTGATCGGCAGCACGGCCATCCTCCAGCAGGAGGATTTCCGCGGGCTTTGGCTGGGCCGGCTGCTTTCCCACGCGGGCATGAACGCGGTGCTGTACACGCTCTTGGTGCTGGTGGTGCGGGGAACGGGTACTGCCGCAAGCGTGAAGAGCGCGCTCTTTATCACGGCCTACATCTTGCCGACGGCCGCCTTGGGCACCGTCTCCGGCGTTCTTGTCGACCGGCTGCCGAAGCATCTGGTGCTCTGCGTCATGAACATCGGCCGGTTGGGGCTGATGCTCATCCTCCTGGTTTCAGACACCGGTCTCTGGACCATCTACGGAGTCGCGTTGCTGCTTGCCATCACCACGCAATTCGCCAGCCCGGCGGAGGCTGCCGCAGTGCCGCAGTTGGTGCGCCCAGAGCAGTTCACGACGGCCAACTCGGTGAACAACCTGGGCGGGCTCGTCGCTCAGGTTGTGGGGTTTGCCGTGCTACCGCCGCTCTTTCTCAATACGGTCGGCCCTAGGCCGCTCTTCTTCGTCGCGGCCGTGCTCTTTGGGGCGGCGGCAGCGGTGTTCCTGGGCATCAGGAGCTTAGGCGGCCGCGAGGTCGACCTCGACCAGACGATCGATGCAGTGCGCGAGGTGCGGAAGCAGTTCGCGCAGGCCTGGGAAGTCCTGAGCCGCGATTTCAGGGCGTACATGAGCGTGATCATCGTCGTGCTGGCCAGTACAACAGCGCTCGTGGCTACCGCGCTCATGCCGCGCTTTGCCGAGGAGGTGCTGGACATCCCCGTGCGAAACGCTGTCTTCGTCTTCCTGCCGGCCGGGATCGGCGTGCTGGCAGGCCTCCGATTGGTCCAGTGGCTGGAGCGTCGAGTCGAGAAGAGCTGGTTAGTGGGCGCTGGCTTTTGCCTGTTGGCGGCCTCGTTCATCTGCCTGGCGCTGACGACGACGTTCGCCGCCATGCTGGAGGGCATAAATCCTTTCGCCGTGTTCGATCCCGGCCCCTTCGGCGAGACCTCGGCACGTATCGTCGTCACGGTCATGATCTCCACAGTAGCGGCGTTCTCCTTCTCCGTCGTCGGCGTCGCCAGCCGTTCGCTGGTGAACGAGCGAATGCCCCTGGATATCCAGGGGAGGATCTTCGCCGCCCAGGTGGTGTTGACCAACCTGGCGTCGATACCGCCGATCCTCCTCGCCGGGCTGCTGTCGGCGCTCTTTGGGGTAGGGCCGGTCCTCTTCCTGTTCGTGATTGTGATCGTGGGCGTAGCCGGCTGGACGCTGGCCCGAGCGGCCGCGCGGCCGGCATTGAGGTTGGACGTTGACGGATACTGACGCTGGGGCGTACGGGAGCGAAGAGCGGGTGCCGCCGGTGCTGACGAACCGGGGCTTCCTGCTGCTTTGGCTGGCCCAGATCATCTCCCAGAGCGCGCAGAACGCCATCCTCTATGCCCTCATCATTGTCGTCCTCAACCTTACCGAATCGACCACCAGTACCAGCGGCGTGCTGCTCGCGTACGTGCTGCCGATAATAATCTTCGGCGTGTTCTCGGGCGTCCTCGTGGACCGCTGGAGCAAGCGACGGCTGCTGATATTGACGAACGTAGGCCGCGCGATTACCGCTATCGCCTTCTTCTTTGCCCTGGACCACTTCGTGGCGCTCTACGCCATCACCGTCGTCTTCGCCAGCCTCAGCCAGCTCTTCACGACGAGTAACGCGGCCTCTATCCCGTTCATGGTGTCGCGAAAGCAACTCATCTCCGCCAATAGCCTCTTCGCCGGCGGTTTCACGCTCGCCCAGGTTACGGGACTGATCATCCTGTCGCCGCTGATCTTGCGAACCGCGGGCCCGGAGGCGCTCTTCGCCAGCGCAGCTGCGGCGTTCGCCTTCTCAAGTGTGCTCACCCGCTTCCTCCCGCCCATTGGCCGCGACGGCGAGGAAGAGCAGGAGGGGACTTTCCCCGGCCGTGAGGAGCTGCGAGGCGCGCTCTCAGAATTTGCCGTCGCCATGCGCACCCTACGGGCGGACTCGATCTCGACGCTGGCGATGGCGCACATCGCCACCAGCAGCACCGTGGTGCTGCTCTTCGCCATCCTGGTGCCGCGCTACATGCAGGCGATCCTCGATCGGCCGTTGGAGGATGCGGTCGCCGTCTTCGCGCCGGTCGCCATCGGCGCCCTGATCGGCCTTCGGGCCGTGCCCTGGATCGTGGCGCGACTGGGCAAGACGAAGGCCGTGGTGCTGGGGCTCTTCACGCTCAGCCTCTGTCTCGCCGTCTTCGGCATGGTCGAGACCATCGCCGCCGGGCTAGAGCGCACGGAGCAGTTCAACCCCTTCGGGACGGAGCGGGTCTTTGGCCAGTCGATCCTCATGGCGATCACGATCGCCTTCGCTGGCCCGATGGGCTTCGGCTACGCGCTGCTCAACGCCCCCGCCCAGACGATTCTCCACGAGCGAACGCCCGTCGAAATGCGCGGGCGGGTCTTCGCATCGCAGATGGTGCTGGCGAACGGCGTAGCGCTTACCCCACTAGTGGTCGCCGGCGGCATAGCCGATGTCTATGGTGTAAGCCGGGTGGTGCTCGCGCTTAGCCTGCTTCTGGCCCTGGGCGCAGCGTTCAGCCTCTACCTGGAGCGGCGCTGGCAGCAAGACGAAAACCAACCGCCGCACCCTCCACCGGTGAAGCCGGCGACGTGAGCCGCTCGGGGAGGCGGTGCCAGACTCAATTGACACCACTGCAGTCGTAGGCTAGACTGGATCGAAGGGGTGAAATATCGTGATTGAGATGACCATCGAAGGCATCAGAGTGAATCTGGCGAACTACCAGCGGGTCGTCATTCTCAAGGAGAAAGATGCCAGCCGATACCTTCCCATCTGGATCGGACCGGCCGAGGCCGACGCGATCGCCGTCCGGCTGCAAGAGGTCTCTGTCGCCCGGCCGCTCACCCACGATCTGCTGCGCGATCTGCTGGAAAAGCTGGGCGCCCGGGTGGACTGCGTGGTGGTGAACGACCTGACCGACGACACCTTCTACGCGCGCATCATGATCAGCGTCAGCAACGGCGAGCAGATAGAGATCGACTCCCGGCCCAGCGACGCCATCGCCCTCGCGGTGCGCACCCAGGTGCCTATCTACGCCGAGGACACCGTCCTGGATAAGGCCGGTGTACTGCTGGACAAGGACGGCCAGCCTCTGGAGGGACAACAGTTGCCTGGAAAAGAGACGAAGGTGGGCGAAGAGGAGATCCAGCGCATGTCCGCCTTCAAGGACTTCATCGAGGGCCTAGACCTGGACGATTTCGACAAGCGAAAATCGTAGCATCCGCAACCTGATCGCACAGGGCGCCCCGATAGCTGGGGCGCCTTCTTTATTTCCCCGCTCCAACCGAATGACGGCCATCGCTTGACGCCAGTCGCTTGTACGATTGATCGTGGCAACCGTCTGTGATAAGATTCGCAAAGTTAGAGCACGGGGGTGCCGACGGAGCCCGGCTATGCAACAACTCCCGCCCACCGTACGTCTGATCGGCATCGGCTGGTACTTCGTAGTCTGTATCGTCGGTGGCTTGGGCGGCGGCGTGCTGCTCGACAGGCTCATTGATAGCCGTCCCATCCTGACGTTGATTGGGTTGCTGCTCGGATTGTTCTTCGCCTTCTACGGCGGCTACCAAATGCTCAAAGAGGTGCTCGAGACGAATCAGGGCCCAAAGGAGTAGCGGGCATATCGTGTCAACCCGACTGAGAAACATCGGCATCGCGGCAGGGCTGCTCATCCTGCTTGTGGTGGGACTCATGTTCCTGCGCGGGCCGAAGCCCGTGATCGAGATCAAAGGTGAGCACCTCTGGAGCGTTGGCCCCCTGGACATCACGAATACCCTGTTTACCTCCTGGTTCGTCGTCGCCTTCATCATCGTGGTCGGCGTACTCGCTACCCGCCGTATGCGGCTGATCCCCGCCGGTTGGCAGAACGCAGTCGAGGCGGTGATCGAGGCGCTCTACAACCTCGTCGTCAACACCGTCGGCGAGCGTCACGCGCCGCGCTTCTTCCCCGTGATCGCCACCATCTTCATCTACGTGCTCATTGCGAACTGGTTTGCGCTGCTGCCGTTCTTCAACGTCATCGGCAAGGTGGAGCCGATTGGCGCCGAGGAGGCGCACTTCCGGGAGAATGCCGTGGTCTTCAAGGAGAGCGGCCTCTTCCTTATCATGCCCAACCCGACGGAGCTGGAGTTCGATGTCGACGAATCGCCGTGCTCCGGACTGGACGGCGAGGCGCACGAGCACTGCCTCACGGAGCAGCGCGAGCACGCCATCGAGGCCGCGCGGGAGGCGGAAGGCGTGGACCCGGACGCGACGGTGGGGGTGATTGCGCCGTTCTTCCGCAGCGTCCACACTGACCTCATGTCGCCCCTCTCGCTCGCCATCGCCTCCGCGATCTTCGTTGAGTATTGGGGCATCAGCACCCTGGGGCTGGCGGCCTACGGGAGTAGGTTCTTTAACTTCAGGCGGCTGCGGCGTGGCGATCCGATGGGCCTGATCGATCTCTTCGTCGGCTTCCTGGAGCTCATCGCCGAGTTCGCACGGCTCGTCAGCTTCACGTTCCGGCTCTTCGGGAACATGCTGGCGGGCGAGATCTTGCTGCTCATGATGACGTTTCTTGTTCCATTGCTACTGGTGCTGCCGTTCTACGGGCTAGAGCTCTTCGTCGGCGCCATTCAGGCCTTCGTCTTCGCTATGCTGACGCTGGTCTTCGGCGCGCTGGCGGTGACCGGCCACGGCGATGATCACGAAGAGGAAGACCGCCCGGCGGACGTCGGGGAAGCCGTTACGGCTACCGAGGTAGGATAGCGAAAGGGAGGAATGATGGAACTGTTCGGACTGATTCCGCTACTAGAGATCACCGATGAGGGGCTGAAGTTCATCGGCGCGGGCATCGCCATTGGCATCGGCGGCGCTGCGCCGGCCATCGGCATCGGCATGTTGGTGTCGAAGGCGATGGAGGCGCTGGGCCGCAACCCGGAGGCGCAGCCCGTTATCCAGACGAACATGATTCTGGGTATCGCCTTCGCCGAAGCCATCGCCATTTACGCCCTTGTTGTGGCGGTGATGATTGGTTTCGTCTTTTAGCGAAACTGCTGAGCAAGCGAGGAGCGAAGAGGGCTCAATATGGACGAGCTAGGCTTAAACGTCCCAGTGCTGGTTGCCCAGCTGGTGAACTTCTTCCTGTTGCTGGTGCTGCTGCGCATCTTCCTCTACAAGCCGATCCTGAACATGCTGGCCCAGCGAGCCAAGCGCGTGAAGGAAGGGCTGGAGGCGGCGGAGCAGTCGATAGAGCGCGCGGCGCAAGCCGACCAGGAGGTCGCGCAGCAGCTTGAGCAGGCGCGCCAGCAGAGTCAGACAAACATCGCCAAAGCCCAGGAGGCGGCGAGCCGCATCCAGGAAGAGGCGAGGAGCCAGGCGCGCCGCGACGCTGAAGTGTTGCTGGAGCGCGCCCGAAGCGAGATCCAGCTCGAGCGCGACCAGGCGATCGCCGAGCTGCGCCGGGAGTTCGCCGACCTCACCGTTAGCGCCGCCGAGAAAGTGATCGGCCAATCGCTCGATCACCAGGCCCACCGCCGGCTGATCGACGAGGTGCTGGCGGAATCGACGTTTCGGGAGGGATAGGTGCTGCGCGACCCGGCCGCCAAGCGATACGCCCTGGCCGCGTTCGAGCTGGCCCGAGATCGGGACGAGCTGGACGTCTGGGAGCGCGACCTCGGCGCTTTGGCCGGCGCGCTCGCCGTGCCTGAGGCGCTCGCCTTCGTGGAGAACCGGCAGGTGGGCGCCGACGCCAAGGAGGCCTTCCTCCGCCGGGTGGTGGAGGAGCCAGCGCCGCTGGTATGGAACCTGGTGCGCTTGCTCTTGGCTCGAGGCCGGCTGGCCCTGCTCGCGCAGATCGGCGAGCAGTTCCAGGCGCTTCTGGACGAACACAAAGGCATCGCCCACGCGCGGGTGCTGACGGCGGTGGCGATGAGTGACGAAGAGCAGGAGGCGCTTGCCCGTCGCCTCTCCGAGCTGACCGGCAAACAGGTGCAGCTGGAGATGGAGGTGGACGCCGAGATATTGGGCGGCCTGGTCGTCCGCATCGGCGACCGGCTGATCGATGGCAGCGCCCGCAGCAAGCTACTGGCGCTCAAGCGCCGCCTGGCGGGGGCGACCCGCTAGCGAAGACCGGGGGTAGAACAGATGGCAGTACGACCAGAAGAGATTACATCCATCCTCAAGGAGCAGATCGAGAAGTTCGGCGCGGAGGTGACCGATACCAACGTCGGCGTCGTGGTCGAGGCCGGCGACGGCATCGTCCGCATCCACGGCCTCTCCAACGTGATGGCGAACGAGCTGGTGGAGTTCCCCAACGGCATCATGGGGCTAGCGCTCAACCTGGAGGAGGAGAGCGTTGGCGCGATGATCTTGGGCCCCTACGGCGCGATCAAGGAGGGCGACGAAGTCCGTTCCACCGGTCGCGTGGCGGAGGTGCCCGTCGGCGAGGCGCTCATCGGCCGCGTCGTCGACCCGCTGGGAGTCCCGCTGGACGGCAAGGGGCCGATCAACGCTGAGAAGACGCTTCCTGTGGAGCGCATGGCGCCGGGCGTGACCAAACGCCAGAGCGTGGACACGCCCGTGCAGACCGGCATCAAGGCGATCGATACCATGACCGCGATCGGCCGCGGGCAGCGCCAGCTCATCATCGGCGACCGCTCCACCGGGAAGACGACGATCGCCATCGACACGATCCTGAACCAGAAGGGCGGCGACCTGACCTGCATCTACGTCGCGATCGGCCAGAAGGCCGCGAAGGTCGCGCAGGTGATCGGCGTCCTCGAGGAGCACGGCGCCATGGAGCACACGATCATCGTGTTCGCCTCCGCGGCTGATTCGGCTGCGCTCCAGTACCTCGCTCCCTACTCCGGCTGCGCCATGGCCGAGGCGTTTATGGAGGAGGGCAAGGACGCCCTGATCGTCTACGATGACCTCTCGAAGCACGGCTGGGCCTATCGCCAGGTCTCCCTCCTGCTCCGTCGCCCGCCCGGTCGAGAGGCGTACCCGGGCGATGTCTTCTACCTGCACAGCCGGCTCCTGGAGCGGGCCGCCAGGCTGTCGGAGGAGGAGGGTGGCGGCTCTATCACCGCCCTGCCCATCGTGGAGACGCAGGCGAACGACATCTCCGCCTACATCCCCACCAACGTCATCTCCATCACCGACGGCCAGATATTCCTCGAAGCGGAGCTCTTCAACGCCGGCATTCGCCCGGCCATCAACCCCGGCATCTCGGTCTCCCGCGTGGGCAGTGCCGCTCAGCGCCAGGCGATCCGGCAGGTGGTGCGCCAGCTTCGGCTGGACATGGCTCAGTTCCGCGAGCTCCAGGCCTTCGCCCAGTTCGGTACCGCCGACCTTGACCAGACCACTCGCCGGCAGCTGGAGCGTGGCCAGCGGCTGCAGGAGATGTTCAAGCAGCTCCAGTATCAGCCGCTCTCGTTGGACAAGCAGGTGATCATCACCTACGCCGGCACAAGCGGCCTGATGGACGACGTGCCGGTCGATAAGGTGGTGGAGTTCGAGAAGGCGCTCTTCCAGTACATGGAAGCCAGCCAGCCCGAGATCGGCCGTTCGATCATGGAGACGTACGAGCTGCCGCCCGAGCGCGAGCAGGAGCTGGACGCCGCCATCCGCGAGTTCAAGCAGACGGCCGGCTACGGCTCGACAGCGGACAAAGGAGCAGAGTAGCAGATGGCGACGATCCGCCAGATCCGGCGTCGCATTCGCTCCGTCGGCTCCACCGCGAAGATCACGAAGGCGATGGAGCTCGTCGCCGCATCGAAGATGCGACGGGCCCAAGAACGGGCGCTGGCCGGCCGGCCGTACGCAGAGCGGCTCACCTGGGTGCTGGCCGATCTGGCGGAGACGCTGCCGCTGGGAGACGAGGAGGCGCTGCCGCCGCTCCTCCAGCGACGCGAGCTGCAGGCGGCAGGGATCGTGCTGATCACGCCGAACCGCGGCCTCTGCGGCGGACTGCCCACCAGCGTCAACAGGAAGGCGAGCGCCCTCACCCTCGACTTGGGCGTGCCCACTAAATTCGTGGCGGTGGGGAAGAAGGGACGCGACTACTTCCGCCGGGCGAACGTGTCGATCCGCGCCGAGTTCACAGAGCTGAGTGACTACCCGGACTACCAGGAGATCCTTCCCATCGCCCGGGTGGTGATGGACGACTACGCGGCCGGCGAGTTCGACAAGGTCTTTCTGGTCTATTCATACTTCGTCAACACCATGAATCAAGAGCCGAGGGTACGCCAGCTTCTACCGGTGGAGCTGCCCGAAGATGAGGCCACGCGCGCGGTAGACTATATTTACGAGCCCGGCCGCGAGGAGGTGCTCGCGGAACTGCTGCCCCGCTATGTCGAGATGGAGATCTACGAGGCGATCCTCGAAGGCATCGCTAGCGAGCAGTCGGCGCGCATGGTAGCGATGCGCAATGCCACCGATGCAGCAGAGGAGATGATCGAGGATCTCACGCTTACCTACAACAAAGCACGCCAGGAGCAGATCACGAGTGAGCTGCTGGACATCGTCGGCGGCGTCGAAGGAATGAAAGTGTAATGCTCCCTAGTTCCTACGTTCCAAGTTCCTTGTTCCTACGGAGGTAGTCATGGCTGAAGGAGAGGTCCGGCAGGTTATCGGCACGGTGGTGGACGTGCAGTTCCCCCAGGGGCAGCTGCCCGCGCTGTTCAACGCCGTGGAGATCGATATTGGCGAGGGCAAGCTGGTGGCGGAGGTGGAGCAGCACCTGGGCAATAATCAGGTGCGCTGCCTGGCTATGGACACCACCGACGGCCTCCGGCGCGGCGCTCGCGTCGTCGATACCGGCAGGGCCATCTCCGTGCCGGTCGGCAACGACACCCTAGGCCGGCTCTTCAACGTGCTGGGCGATCCGCTGGACAACCTGGGCGAGGTGGCCGGCGACCGCCGGCCGATCCATCGACAGCCTCCATCGCTGGAGGAGCAAGAGACGAAGGTGCAGGTGCTGGAGACCGGCCTCAAGATCATCGACCTCATCGCCCCCTTTACCCGGGGCGGCAAAGTAGGTGCGTTCGGTGGCGCCGGCGTGGGCAAGACGGTGATCATCAAGGAGCTGATCCACAATATCGCCACGAAGCATGGAGGCGTGTCCGTTTTCGCCGGGGTGGGAGAACGCTCTCGCGAGGGGAACGACCTCTGGAACGAGATGCGCGAGTCCGGCGTCCTCGAAAAGACGGTGCTCGTCTTCGGCCAGATGAACGAGCCGCCGGGCGTGCGCCTTCGCGTCGGCCTGACCGCCCTCACCATGGCTGAGTACTTCCGCGATGATGAAGGGCAGGATGTGCTCCTCTTTATCGATAACGTCTACCGCTACACGCTGGCCGGCATGGAGGTCTCGGCGTTGCTGGGCCGCATGCCCTCGGCCGTCGGCTACCAGCCCACCCTGGCCACGGAGGTCGGCGAGCTGGAAGAGCGCATCACCACCACCAAGAAGGGCTCGATCACCTCGTTCCAGGCGATCTTCGTGCCGGCGGACGACTACACGGACCCCGGCGTCGCGACGACGTTCGGCCACCTGGACGCGCTGATCACGCTGGAGCGCAGCCTCTTCGAGCAGGGCCTCTTCCCCGCGATGGACCCGCTCGCCTCGGTCTCGCGCGTCCTCGATCCGTTGGTCGTTGGCCAGGAGCACTACGACGTGGCACGAGAGGCGCAGCGTATCCTCCAGCGCTACAAGGACCTGCAAGACATCATCGCCATCCTCGGCATCGAGGAGCTATCCGACGAGGACAAGCTGGTGGTGGCGCGGGCACGTAGACTGCAGCGCTTCCTCACGCAGCCGTTCTTCGTCGCGGAGGTGTTCACGGGCCTTCCGGGTCAGTACGTTTCCACCAAGGAGACGGTGCGCGGCTGCAAGGAGATCCTGGAAGGGCAGCACGATGCGCTGCCGGAGCAGGCCTTCTACCTGGTGGGCACGCTCGACATGGTACTGGAGAAGGCGGAGAAGCTGGCGAAAGAGGACACGAAGGCGTAAGGAGCACCATGCCCCTCACCGTCGAGATCGTCACGGCCGAGCAGCTCGTCTACTCCCAGGAGGGGGTAGACGAAGTGGTCGCGCCTGGTGCGGACGGCGAGTTCGCCATCCTGCCACAGCACGCCGCCTTCATCACCACGCTCGCGCCGGGCGAGGTACGCATCATCAAAGGCGGCGCCGAAGAGGTGATGGCGATCACGGGTGGCTTCTTCGAGGTGCGCAACGACCGCATCGTCGTCCTGGCCGACGCCGCCGAGCGCGCGGACGAGATCGATATCGAGCGGGCGGAGGCGGCGCGCCGGCAGGCCGAGGAGGAGCTGGGGGAGCGCCACGACCTGGCCGACCTGGTCAAGATCGAGGCTTCGCTCAGGCGCGCGCAGGCGCGGCTGAAGGTTGCAGAGCGTCGTGGCCGTCGTGGCCGTGCCGGGTCGCCGCGGCCCGGCGGATAAGGCGCTGCCAAAGAGGTGATGGCGATCACGGGTGGCGTCTTGACAAGTCACGCGCCCTCGGAGTAGCATCGGGTAGGAAGCGACAGATCACTGCTGAGCCCGCCGTGGGCGGGAGGTGGTTCTGTCTCCCCTCTACAGTCCGGACAAGGAGGTACGGTGATGAAGATGCGCTTTTTGATGGGGTTTCTCTTCGGGATGATGCTGGGTGCGTCGGTTGCGCTGGCGTTCGCTCCGCAGCCGGGTACGCTCACCCGCCAGCAGCTCTGGGAGCGGGTGCGAGAACGGGCGCATCGGAACGGCGACGACGCCTAATCCGTGTCTGCCCGCGGCTAGCGTAAGGAACCGCCTGTGCAGAGCGGGCAGATGAAACTTGTCATTATTATCGCCTCGGACGCTGACGCCGACCGGCTGATGAGAGGGCTGGTGGAGCGGGGGTATCCCGCGACGAAGATCAGCAGCACCGGCGGGTTTCTCCACCGCGGTAATGCCACCGTCCTCTCTGGCGTGGAAGCCGACGAGGTGGAGGAGCTTCTGGCGATGGTTCGGGCGGAGTGTCACTCCCGCACAGAGCTCGTGCCCGTCCAGACGCTGCCCTTCTTTAGCGAAGGCGCCCTGCCTTCGGAGCCGGTTGAAGTGCGCGCGGGGGGAGCTATCGTTTTCGTCGTGAACGTGGAGCGGTTCGAGAAGACGTAGCCGTAGGCGAGAGCGAGCAGAGCAGCTTCACCACCTTCGCGTCCAGTTGTGTACCAGCACCGCCCTTTAGCACCTGGCGGGCGTCCTTGTCTGAGAGGGCGCCTCGATACGGTCGAGTCGACGTGAGCGCGACGTAGGTATCGGCGACGGCGATGATGCGGGCCTCGATCGGGATCATCTCCGCTTCCCACATCTCCGGATAGCCTTTAGCGTCGGGCCGTTCATGGTGCGCGCCCACCCAGCGAGCGGCCTCTTCCATGCCGGGCAGCGCCCCTAGAATCATCTCTGAGTAGGTGGGATGCTTGCGCATCGCCTCCATCTCCTTCAGGGAGAGGATGTCTGGCTTGGCGATGACGCGCGCCGGGACGCCCAGCAACCCTACGTTGTGCAACAGGGCGGCGATGTGCAGCATGGACCTGCGTCCTGCGCTGAAGCCGAGCGCCTCGGCGAGATGGTCGGCGAGGTCGGCCGTGCGCTGGTTGTGGTGCTTCGTGTTGTCACCCTTGGAGTCCGCCAGGCCGGCAAAGACCTTGGCGAAGGTGTACAGGTGGGCAGGGGAGCGGTCTACCCCCTGGGGCTCCTCAGGGAAGGTAGCGGCGACGACCTGGGAGAGATCGTCGCGGTAGATGCCTAGCCAGAAGGCGTCGCTGCCGACAAGCTCGCGGGTCTTCTGCACCAACTCCGGATCGAGGGTGAGGCCGTCGTGCTCGCCAAGCTCGGCGAGGAGGTTGCGGCGTGCGACCAGCGCGTTGTCTTCGCCGGAGATCAGGAATTCGATCACGTCGGCTGTGGCGACGAGCCGTCCGACGATGGGGATAGCCTCGCCCTTGAGCGACTGCGGATAGCCGTGGCCGTCCCAGCGCTCGTGGTGGCTGGCGATCGCTTCCTGGACAGTCGCATCGCAGTTGAGATCGCGGGCCACCTGGGCGCCCTGTTCCGGGTGGGCGCGTAGCAGCTTGACCACGACCTCGGTGTCGTTCGGGGCGATCTCCAGGGCCAACTGTTCGGGCGGCCTCTCCGGGCCGGAGTAGAAGATCGCCTCTTCGCTCACGTTGATCAGGCGGCAGATCTCGGCTGCCGTCGAGACGGTGCCAGCGTCGTGAAGGAGGGATGCGTAGCTAACGGCGCGGCGTACCTCCGTCGAAAGGCCCAGCGCTTGCGCCAGGTTGGTAGCGATGTAGCAGACGCGTGCGGCGTGACCGGGCCGGTGCCCTTCTGCCAGGTCTATGCCTTGCGCGAACGCGCTGGCCAGCTCTGCCTGAGAAGGCGCCGCCAAAGGCCACGGCTGTTCCTCGTCCTGCTTCTGGTGTTTGGGTTCAGCCGCGCGCGCGGCTGTCGATCGCTTGTTTGCGGGCAAGTTGCGCCTCCTCGATCCGTTCAGGTCTCGAAGGGATTATCGGCCTAGTGTTGGTCTGGGTGCAGCCGGAGGGGTGAAGAAGCCCGCGCGTGTACGCGATTACCGTCGTCGAGGGAGGCGGGCCATGGCTGAGAAAGGGACGCTACGTTGCGTGGTTAGGCGATGAATAAGGGCGCTAACGCCAGCGTGATCGCGCTCAGTAGCTTCACCAGGACGTGTAGCGATGGGGCTGCGGTGGGGTTCCGTGGCTAGGCGATGAACAAAGGCGCTAATACCAGCGTGATCGTGCTCAGCAGCTTCACCAGGACGTGTAGCGATGGGCCTGCGGTGGGGTTCCGTGGCTAGGCGATGAACAAGGGCGCTAACACCAGCGTGATCGTGCTCAGCAGCTTCACCAAGACGTGTAGCGATGGGCCCGCGGTGTCCTTAAAGGGGTCGCCCACCGTATCGCCCACGACAGCGGCAGCGTGTGTGTCCGTGCCCTTGCCGATGACGTTGCCTTCATCGTCGAGCAGCTTACCTGCTTCAATGAACTTCTTGGCGTTGTCCCAGGCGCCGCCGCTGTTGTTCAAGAAGGTGGCCAGGATTACCCCGCCAATGGTGCCTACCATCAGCAAACCGGCGACGGCCTGCCAGCCGGCGTTAGGGTCCATGCCCGGCATGTAGCGGAAGATCAACCCGACTGCGACGGGCATCAGGATCACCAACATCCCCGGCGCGATCATCTCACGCAGCGCGGCGCTCGTGGTGATATCCACCGCGCGGGCGTAGTCCGGCTCTTCCGTGCCCTCCATGATGCCCGGGTGCTCGCGGAACTGGCGCCTGACCTCCTCGATGATGTGGCCGCTGGCTGTGCCGACGGCTCGAATCGTGAGCGAGCTAAAGAGGAAGACGAGCATCACCCCCATGAGAGCACCGACGAAGACCTGTACGGTGGAGAGATCGATGGGCAGCGTATCGCTGAGCGAGGTGATCACGGTCCCGTCGGCCAGCGGCTTGCCCGATTCTATGAGCTCTTCCTTCACCTTGTTCAGATAGGCGCTGAAGAGGAGGAAGGCAGCCAGCGCCGCGGAACCGACAGCGTAGCCCTTGGTGAGCGCCTTGGTGGTGTTGCCCACGGCGTCCAGGCTGTCGGTAATCTCGCGCGCCTCTGGCGGGGCGCCTGCCATCTGGTTAATGCCACCGGCGTTGTCGGTGATCGGGCCGAAGGTGTCCATCGCCAGGATATAGGCGGCGGTCATCAGCATCCCCATCGTCGCCACAGCCGTGCCGAAGATGCCTGCGCTGAACCTGCCCACGCCCTCCTGGTCCGCTATCGGCGACTCTGCGCCCAGCAGGAAGGAGGCGACCAGCGCCGAGCCGACGGCGATGGCGGTGAGCGCCGTCGTCTCCATTCCGACGGCAGTACCGATGATGATGTTCGTCGCTGGCCCCGTCTTCGACGCCCTGGCGATCTCCTGTACCGGCCGCCAGCTACCCGATGTGTAGTACTGCGTGATGAAGACGAAGGCGATTCCCGTCGCGATACCGACGAGCCCGGCCCCGAAGAACCAGACCCACGAGTCGTCCATCATCATGTATGTGGTGAAGGCAAGAAAGCCGGCGGAGAGGCCGACGGCGGTGTAGTAGCCCTTGTTGAGCGGCCCCATCGCATCCTTCTCGCGGCCGGTAGTGAGGAACGGCACGGCGATCAGCGCGACCATGGTGGCGAGGATGCCGAACGACCGGAGGACGAGCGGGAAGAGCACCCATTCGATGTTGCCCGTCGCTTGGAAGATCGCCACTCCCAGGATCATCGCGCCGATGTTCTCCGCCGACATCGACTCGAACAGGTCGGCGCCGCGGCCGGCGCAGTCGCCCACGTTGTCGCCAACCAGATCGGCGATGACAGCAGCGTTGCGCGGGTCATCCTCGGGGATGCCGGCCTCTATTTTGCCTACCAAGTCCGCGCCTACGTCGGCAGCCTTAGTGTAGATGCCTCCACCCAGTTGGGCGAAGAGGGCGACGAAGCTGGCGCCGAAGCCGAACCCGACGATGAGGAATGGCGTATCCGCGACCTCGTTGCCGAGCACACTGCTGTAGAACGCGTAGATGCCGGAGACGCCGAGCAGGCTGAGCGCCGTGACGAGGAAGCCGGAGACGGCGCCACCCCGCAGCGATACGGTGACGGCCTCCTTGAGGCTCTTCTGCGCGGCGGCGGCGGCGCGCACGTTCGAGCGAACCGAGATGTACATGCCGACCAGCCCGGCGACGCCGGAGGCGATCGCACCCACGATGAAGGAGGCGCCGGTGAGAATGCCCAGTTCGATATCGTTATCGAGGAAGCCGACGAGGACGCCGATGATCACGGACGTCGCCACCGCCATGATGGCGATGGTGCGGTACTGGCGGCTAAGGAAGGCGTTCGCCCCCTCGAAGATCATGTTGGCGATGCGGCGCATCTCGTCGGTGCCCGTGTCGCGGCGCAGCACGTCCCAGGCGAGCCAAAGCGCGAAGAGCACGGCGGCGAAGCCAGAGAACGGTACGATCCAGATTAACTCCATGGGTAACTCCTACTAAAAGGGAATGCTTACAGGCATACTCAGGCAAACGTAATGGAGGCTTCGCCTCCACGTGCCGGAGTGTATCAACGCCCAAAGCTACGATCAAGCGCGGCCACCGAGCTGGTAGTAGCGCTGCTAAGTGCGTGGAAGGGTAGGGGGTGTTACCTGATTAGCGCGGTAGCCGTACGTCCCAATTTCCAACTGGAAGGGCCCTGCAGATCGCCCAGCCTGCCACGAGCTTGCCTTCCTCGTCAAAGTGAACAGGGCCGTCGCCCTGGAGTGGCCCGTTCTCAACCGGGTCGGCTGCTCCAAGCGGAAAGTCGACCGGCTCCTTGCCGATAGCATTCCCTGAACGCACCTCGTCTATCGGGTACACGAGAAGCCCGCTCAAACTCTCCGGTGAGCCCGGCATGATCTGGTTGACTCGCCCGGCTTCTGACATGGTTATCCATCCATCGGCATAGCAGCGGTAGTCGCTGGAGCCGCCTGTGTGATTGTCAACGTGCACCTGGCTCTCGAATGGGAAGTCCGGCTGGCCGGGCGCGAGTGATTGAGGCACGTCCAGGGAAGGGGCTGCTGGGCTTTGCTCGCGCGCGATCGCTCGTAGCTCAGCAAGCAGCTCGTCCGTCGTGATCTCCCCGGCGATTGCCTGATTCTGAAGCTCCGACACGTTGCCAGCTTGCTCTGGTGTTAGCCCCGGCTGGCGGGTCAGGGCTAGCTGTCCGCTCAGCACGAAGCCCGCGACAATGCCCAGGACCAGCCCGGAAAAGATGAACAGCCGTTTCTTTGTCATGATGTAGGCGGCTTTTCATTGGGCTGAATGCCATACATACGCGAGTATATCACGATCAAGCGCGGCCACCCGCTTTTGCCCCAGCGGGGCTCGCCCCAGACGAGCGCCCTCGCTATGATCTGCAGAGTCGCCGTTCGGAGGTACCATGCAGCGAGCCAGCCAGCCGCGCTCCTCTCACCGGGCGGCCGCCGTCGCCGGCGGCCTGCTGCTGGCGCTGCTGCTCGCTGGCTGCCGGAGCAGCGCATCGCCCGCCCCGACGCCCACGCCGACGGCGCCGCCGACGCCAACGGCGGAGGCCAGCGCGCTGCCGCTGGTGCGCTTCCACTACGTCGCCTCGCTCACCCTGCGCGAGACCGGCGCAGATGCCGGCGGCGACGAGGTGGTGATCTCCACCGAGGGCAACTTCGAGTCGCCCGATCGCCACGCCTTTATCCACATCATCGACCTGGGCGAAGACACCGTCATCCGCAGCGCCGTGATCATCGGAGAGGAGGCCTGGATCCAGGCAGACGGCGAACCGTGGCGAGCGACGACGCGTGACGATCCTGAGCTGACCGAGCTGCTGGCCGTCGCCTTCACCGCGACTCGCCCTCAGTTCCTGGGCGGCCCCGAGTTCCGGCTGGTGCAGGAGAGCGTCCGCCGCTTGCCATCGACCGAGGAGTTGGTGAACGGCGTGGCGACCAACCACTATCAGGTGGGCCAGGCTGGCCGGGAGTTCGTGGAGGCGTTCCTCGTGCCGGAAGGGCTGGTGGGGAACCTAGCAGACCTCGCCTGGGATCTCTGGCTCGCAGAGGAGGGGGGCTGGCCGGTGCGCCTGGTCGCCTCTACCACCGTGATCAACCCCGTCGATGTGTTGCAGGAACTGGACCTGGAGGCTCCTGTCCACTGGGAGCTGCGAATCGACATCTCCCGCCCCAACGATCCGGAGCTGTCGGTGATGCCGCCGAAGATAGAAGGCGATGAGTAGTTGATTCTTGCTAGCGCGTTTCCGATGGCCACAGATGGGCACAGATACGCTGGCGCGTTTCCGATGGCCACAGATGGGCACAGATAGGCACAGATACGCTGGCGCCTGTACGATGGCCATAGATAGGCGCAGCTACGCCGTTGACAGCCCCC
>JACZYW010000152.1 GCA_022570885.1 Chloroflexota bacterium
GGCCCGGCGCTGACCGTCAACCGCATCCGGGCGTCCTCCAGGCCGCACCGCTCCGCCAGCTCCCGCACGACCGCCGGAAGCTGCTCGAGCTCCTCCGGCAGCTCGATGTCGAGCGTGCGGGCGCCTTCGCGAAGCCGCGCGAGGTGACGATCGAGCAGGAAGACGGAGCCTTTGCGCGCCCGGAACGTCTCGAACAGGCCGCGACCGTAGAGGCGTCCCGCGTCCGTAGCCGGCAGCATCGCCTCGTCGGCGGGGAGGAAGCCGCCGTCCAGGTAGACCCACGTCATCGAGCGCCTTCGTCCAGCAGCACGCGGGCCATGGCCGCCCCCTTGTGCAGCGTCTCCTCGTACTCGAGGCGCGGGTCCGAGTCCGCGACGATGCCGCCGCCGACGTGGAAGAACGCCGTCCCGTCCTTGATCACCATCGTGCGGATCGCGATGTTCAGCTCCATCGGGCCGTCGAAGCCGATGTAGCCGATCGCGCCCGTGTAGACGCCGCGGGCCACCGGCTCCAGCTCGTCGATGATCTCCATGGCCCGGATCTTCGGCGCGCCCGTGATCGATCCCCCGGGGAACGTCGCCCGCAGCAGGTCGACGACATCCGCGCCGGCGCGCAGGCGGGCCTGCACCGTCGACGTGAGATGGTGCACCGTCGCGTACGTCTCCAGCTCGAAGAGTCCGGTCACCCTGACGCTGCCGATCTCGGCCACGCGCCCCAGGTCGTTCCGCTCGAGATCCACGATCATGACGTTCTCGGCCCGGTCCTTCTCGCTCGCCAGCAGCTCCCGCGCCAGCGCCCGGTCGCGGCCCGGGTCGGAGGCGCGAGGGCGCGTCCCCTTGATCGGACGCGTCTCGATGAGACGGCTGGCCGGTTCGTAGCGAAGGAATCGCTCCGGCGACGACGACAGGACCGCGAACCCCGGATACTGCGCATACACGCCGAACGGCGCGGGCGAGCGCGAGCGCAGGCGCAGGTACACGTCGAACGGGTCACGCTCGCAGGCCGCCTGGAAGCGCTGCGACAGGTTCGCCTGGTAGATGTCGCCCGCCTCGATATAGGCGAGCGCGCGCCGCACCATCGCCTCGTACTCTTCGCGAGCGAAGGACGAGCACAGGCCATCGAAGCGCGGAGCCAGCCCCGGACAGGGCGGCGGCGGCGCGAGGCAGCGCGCATCGAAGGAGGACACGCGGTCGTAGAACGCCAGGTGGCACTCCGGCAGCCGCAGGTCGTCCACGGCCGTATCCGGCAGCCGTTCGAGGTGGCGCTTCAGCCCGTAGCCCAGGTACCCGACGGCGGCGCCTCCCCGGGCGCTCTGGAACTCCGCCAGCAGCTCGCGCAGCACATCGAACGGATCGCCCTCGAAGCGCTCGGTGCCCCCGCGTGTCCGCTCCACCTCCACGCAGCGCCCCCACGAGCGGAGCACGACCGCTGGCGCCGCTCCCCAGAAGGAGCGACGGCCGAGGCGGCGGTCCGCCATTGCGCTGTCGAGCCAGAAGCCGTAGGGCTCGGCGCAGACGGCGCGCAGTGAGGCGAGGTCAGGCTGCTGCATGGAGGAAGCCTCGGATCCGGCCGGGCCCACGGGTGATACTCACAGTGTCGGGGCGGGCGGTGCGTGCGTCAAGGCGAGCGCCTCCTGACATGCTGGTGGCCGGGGTGCCATGCTAAGATGAAGGCGGTATGAACTGGGAGCAGCGCATCGCCATCGACCCGAATGTGATGGGTGGCAAGCTCGTGATCAAGGGAACCCGCGTGCCCCTGCAGGTTCTCGTCAAGGCATTAGCCCTGCGCTCCACCATCGCCGAGGTGTGCGACGGATACTAAAGTGACCGAGGAGGACGTGCGAGCCGAGCTGGCGGACGAAAGAATCCGTTACTGGGGGCGGGCGTATCTGGCTTCGACGCGCGAGAGCTATCGTCGGGCGCAGCTATTCTTCAACCGGTGCGACTTTTTCACTGCGTACTTGTATCTGTTCGTTGCATTCAACAACCTCTATTGCTTCCTCGCTCGAATCGACGGTACCGAGCCGGAAAAGATACGGGTCGCCTTGGAAAAGGTGCCTTTGCAGGAGATTGAATCATTCTACCGATCGGATTACGTGCGGGACATTAGGTTCCTGAATGACGGTCCCTCGGCGCAATTCAGAGAAGGGCCAGACTCTAGGGCACCGGTTGAGGGCATTCCGAACATGCGGAACTACTTCCTTGGCAAAGAGCCAGCGCAATGTGTTGCTCACGTCGATCACGTAGCCCCGGCTACCGCGGGTGCCCGAGCGAAGCGCGGGACTCTTCAAGAGGTTGCGGGCTGCTTGCTGTACGCCATACGAAACAATCAGTTTCACGCCGTGAAGGGAGCCCGGGCTCTAGGCGACCAGACAACGCTCAAGACGGCTTACCAAATTCTTCACCCTATCGTGCATTCATTAATGCCGCTCGGTGAGGAAGTCGTGGAAGCATAGCACGCCGCCTCCTAACCCCATGCCTGACTTCAAGCTCGTCGCAGACTACCAGCCCACCGGCGACCAGCCCCAGGCAATCGAGAAGCTCGTGCAAGGGCTGGAGGCCGGGCATCGCTTCCAGACGCTGCTCGGCGTAACCGGCAGCGGCAAGACCTTCACCATGGCCAGCGTCGTCGAGCGGGTCAACCGGCCCACGCTGGTGCTCGCGCCCAACCGCACACTGGCCGCCCAGCTCTGTTCCGAGTTCAAGGAGTTCTTCCCGGAGAACGCCGTCGAGTACTTCGTCTCGTACTACGACTACTACCAGCCCGAGGCCTACATCCCGCGCAGCGATACCTACATCGCCAAGGACGCGGACATCAACGAGGAGATCGATAAGCTGCGCCACTCCGCCACCCGCGCCCTCTTCGAGCGGCGCGACGTGCTCATCGTCGCCTCGGTCTCGTGCATCTACGGCCTGGGCGAGCCGGAGGAGTACCAGTCGTTCATCCTCACCTTCAAGAAGGGCGAGCGCTTCGACCGCGGGCCGGCCATGCGCAGCCTTGTCAACATGCAGTACGAGCGCAACGATATGAACCTGGTGCGCGGCAAGTTTCGCCTGCGCGGCGATAGCCTCACCATCCAGCCGTCGTACGATGAGCTGGCCGTCCGCATCGACTTCTTCGGCGACGAAGTCGAGCGCATCATCGAGATCGATCCGCTCACGGGCGAACTCCTCGCCGAGCGCGATCAGGTCTCTATCTACCCGGCGAAGCACTTCGTCACGTCGGAAGACAAGCTGCGGTTGGCGATCGATGCCATCGAGGCGGAGCTGGCGGAGCGAGTGCAGGAGCTGAAGGCGCGCGACCGCATCCTGGAGGCGGCGCGGCTGGAGGAGCGCACGCGCTACGACCTGGAGACGATGCGCGAGACCGGCTACTGCCCCGGCATCGAGAACTACTCTCGCCACCTGGCCCAGCGCGACGCCGGCAGCACGCCCTGGACGCTGCTCGACTACGTGCCGGACGACTGGCTGCTCTTCATCGACGAGTCGCACATCGCCGTGCCCCAGGTGCGCGGCATGTACCACGGCGATATGTCGCGCAAGCAGACGCTGGTCGACTTCGGCTTTCGCCTCCCTTCGGCGATGGACAACCGCCCGCTCAACTTCGCCGAGTTCGAGGCCCACATCAACCAGGCGATCTTCACCTCGGCTACGCCCGGCCCCTACGAGCACGAGGTCACCAGCCAGCTCGTCGAGCAGCTCGTGCGGCCCACCGGCCTCCTCGACCCCACTGTTGAGGTGAAGCCGACGGAGCGCCAGATCGACGACCTGATGGAGCAGATCAAGGTGCGCGTCGACCGCGGCGAGCGGGTGCTGGCCACCACGCTGACGAAGAAGATGGCGGAGGACCTGGCCGACTACCTCCAGGAGATGGGCGTCCGCACCCAATACCTCCACTCGGAGATCGATACGCTGGAGCGGGTGGAGATCCTGCGCGACCTGCGCCAGGGCGTCTACGACGTCGTCGTCGGCATCAACCTGCTGCGCGAAGGGCTCGACCTGCCGGAGGTGAGCCTCGTCATCATCCTCGACGCCGACAAGGAGGGCTTCCTGCGTTCGCGCGATTCGCTCATCCAGACGATGGGCCGCGCCGCCCGCCACATCAACGGCCACGTCATCATGTACGCCGACGTGATGACCAACTCGATGCGCCAGGCGATCGACGAGACGAACCGCCGCCGCGACGCCCAGGAGGCCGACAACCGCGAGCGCGGCATCACGCCGGCGGGCATCCGCAAGGCGATCCGCGACATCACCGACCATGTGCGGAAGGTGGCGGAGGAGCGGGCGGAGTACACCGCGGCGCAGGAGGTGCCCAAGGACGAGCTGGCGCGGCTGATCAAGGAGCTGGAGGGGCAGATGAAGAAGGCGGCGCAGGGCCTCGAGTTCGAGAAGGCGGCGCTGCTGCGCGACCAGATCTACGAGCTACGCAAGCGTCTCATCGACGAGGAGGGCGAGGCCAGCGTGCTGCACAAGTTCGCGGAGAGCGCCTACGGCTCGCTGGGAGGCCGTCGCCCGCGTCCCGGCGGCGCCCGCGAGACGTCCAATCGCACGCGCCGGGGCCGCCGCCCGCGGGTGAAGTACGGGAAGTAGAGGGTGCTGATGGCCACGCTTCTATTAAGATTCGCCGTTATCCTTGAGGACTATCACTTGCCTTTTAGAAATCACGGCCCCCTATTTCACAGATGGCTTCCTGACGGAGAGAAGGACGCTATCACATTTGATACCGGAAAGCCCGACACGGAACTCAAGATCTGGTTCGAACGCATGGGATATGTGGATGATGGCGGTTTCATTGGGTTCGACGCTGATCGACGGGATGTAGACGATTCCATAAGCCCAACCCAGGCAGTTCTAGACGCCGGGCCGCTCTTCGGCTCGTTGAAGATTGAGAACCTGTCCAAGAAATACGTTGTCCCCATGACCGAGAACAGGCTTGGGGACGAAGACTACATCAATCTCGGCAAGAAAATCGTGAAGCTATTGCGTCCTCCAATCGCACGCTTCCTGGATACACTTCGAACGAATTATGGCCAGCACTGGGTATCACCACTGAAGGAATGGGACTCACGGAGCGAATCAGTGGGGAGCTACTGCTCGGGTCTCCAGATAGACTGGAGTCTTGATGGAGGCGAAAGCTGGGAGAAGTTCCGGCCCGACGAAAATATCTTCTACATAACCGCACTCTATAAGGACCCAGAGTTTGATCCCTACCTTACCGCAGAAGACTGGAATGATGTCGCAGAAATCGTGCAAATTGGCTATGAGCCATCGTTGGCAGCGACCATCCTCACACGCTCTCGCCAACTATCAGAGCAAGGGAATGCGAATTACGCCCTAATCGAGGGTGTTACGGCTCTCGAGTTAGCCATTGGTGACTTCGTTCGGAACAAAGTGGGAGACACTGACATCCTCAAGAAGTCTATACAGTCGTTTTGGAATCTTCCACTCCCATCCAAAGTTGTTTCGCTAGTCACAACGCTGGGAGCAGACCCGCGCGATTTGGAGGATACCATTAGCGCTATCGATCTCAGAAATGCGATCGTCCACGAAGGAAAGAGTCCCAGTGCTATCGAACTTTCTGGCTTATACAGAACCGTCTCGCTTTTCATTAGCGATGGCCCAAATCTTAGGTTTCCGAAGTCGGTCCCAGACAATGCTCTCAAATCACCTGAGGAGTGGGAGGCCTACTACAAGACTCAGACGTCCCGCTCTCTGAGCACATAACAACGTTCCAAGCTACCCCCGTTTCTTGCTGCCCTACCTC
>JACZYW010000019.1 GCA_022570885.1 Chloroflexota bacterium
GCCGGTGATCTGGCCGAACCAGCTTTTGCGGGTGCGTTTGAGCGCCTCGTCGGTGCGCTCTTGCAGCTCCTCGACGAGCTGCTCATCGGCGACGGCGTCGACCGCCTCCTCGGTGGCCTCATCGACGGTGGCTTTCTTGCGAAAGAAGCGGAGCAGGGTGGCACCTCCTTGCCTGCGTGACTACGGCTCGCCTGGCTACGGCTCGATAGTAGCGCGGGCGCGGTGCGGAGGCAACGGGACGAGCGCCCCTAGCTCACTTGCACGTCGCTGAGGCGGAGGGAGAGGACGGCGGAGGTGCTGTCCTCCCCCATGGAGATGCCGTAGATGGTGTCGGCCATCTCCACGGTGCGGCGGTTGTGGGTAATGATGATGAACTGCGTCTTCTGCGCTAAGTCGCGCAGGGCGGCGGCGAAGCGGTCGACGTTCGAATCGTCCAGGGCGGCGTCCACCTCGTCCAGCACGCAGATGGGCGAGGGGTGGGTGTGGAGCAGCGCGAACAGGAGGGCGACGGCCGTGAGCGAGCGCTCGCCGCCGGAGAGCATGTTCAGCGAGCGCACCTTCTTCCTGGGCGGCTGGGCCATGATCTCGATGCCGGGCAGCCGTTCTCCTTCGGCCTTCGTGAGCGTCAGCTCGGCCTGGCCGCCGCCGAAGAAGGTCTCGAAGTAGCGCTGGAACTCTCGGTTCACCTGCTGGAACGTGGCGGAGAAGCGCTCCTTGATGATGCGCTCCAGCTCCACGATCGCCTCCTGTAGCGAAGCCTCCGCCTGCCGCAAGTCGTCGAGCTGGCCGCTGAGGTAGTCGTACCGCTCGCGGTTCTCGGCGTAGTCGACCTGGGCCTGCTCGTTCACCGGGCCCAGCGAGCGGATCTCCGCCCGCAGCTCGGCGACGCGCTCCTTGAGGGCGGTGGGGTCGGGTTGAGCGCCGCCTCGCATCGGGGGCAGCTCCTCGTCGCCGCCTCGCGCCTCGGCTGAGCTGGCCGGCGATGCCTCGGCCGGGCTTTCGGGCGAATGCTCAGGCTCGGTTTCCGAAGTCGGCTCGGCGTCGCCTTCTGCTGACGGAGTCTCGGCTGAGCTTGGCGAAGCTGCGTCGGTGGTGAGCCAGTCAGGAGGGCTCGCTTCGGCTTCCAGTGGCGTGATCTCGCCTTCGTCGGAGGGGCGAAAGCCATCCTCCTCCAGCCGCGCGCGCAGGGATTCGATCTCTTCGCTGCGGAGGCGAACGTTGGCTTCGGCATCGAGCCGCGCGCGCTCGGCGGTGAGGTCGCTCGAGCGGGCGGCGGCCACCTCGTCGTTGATCGTGCGCTGCCGCGACTCAAGCTGCTCCAGCGCGTGGCGAGCGGGCGCCAGCTCCTCGCTTGCGGCGGCGGCCTCCTGCGATTTCTCCTCCAGCTCCTGCTGCGTCGCTTCCAGCCGTGCGAGCACCGCCTTCAGCTCCTCCTCCAGGCTGGAGGCCAGCTCCGTGCGCTTGGCCAGCTCCTGCTCCACACGGGCCAGCGTGGCTGTCTGGCTGGTCCGTAGCTGGGACAGCGCCGCCTGTTCCGCCTCCAGCGTGGCGAGGCGGGTCGTGCGCTCGGCGGACGCGCGGACGAGCGCCTCGTGCGTGGTCGCCGCCTCCTCGACCTCGCCACGGAGCCGCAGGAGCGCCTCTTCGTGCTCTTGCGTCTGGCCGCGCGCGCTCTCGACATCACGACGGGCGGCGTCGAGGCCGCGCTCTGCCTCGCCAAGGGCGCGCTGGGCGTCGAGCCGGTGGGCGTGGATCGCGGCGAGGCGGGAGGCAGTGGCGGGTAGCCGCGACCGGTGCTGGCGCAGCGCCTCCTCCGCCTTCGCCAGGTCCGTCCGCATCCGATCGAGGTCGGCGGCCAGCGTGTCGCGGGCCTGTTGCGTTTCGGCCAACTCCCGCTGTGCCGTCTCCAGTGTGGCGGTCGCCTCCTGGTGGGAGGCGCGCAGCCGCTCCAGCTCGCCGGGTAGCTCGCCCAGGTCTCGCTGGTGGACGAAGGCGCGGCGGATCGCCTTGGCGCTGCCCGCGGTCAGGGAGCCCATCGGCCGCAGGAGGATGCCGTCCAGCGTGACGATGCTGCCGAGACCGCGACGGAGCAGCCGCTTGGCGATGCCGAGGTTCTCGACGATGATCGTGCGGCCGAGCAGTGCATCGACCAGCGAGCGATAGCGGTGGTCACAGCGCACCAGCGCCGAGGCGACGCCGATGACGCCGCGCTCTTCCATCAGGTTGAGCGCATGGCCGGGCTGCAGGTCGCTGAGGGGGAAGATGGTGGCACGGCCTAGGTTTTCGCTGACCAGCAGCTCGACGGCGGCCAGCGCGTCGTCCTGCGTTTCGACGACGATGGCGTGGAGGCTCTCGGCCAGGGCGGCTTCGATCGCCCGCTCCAGGCCCGACGGAACTCGAATGAGCTGGCCTACCATGCCGGCCAAGCCGTGAATGTGGCTATCCGGCGTGGGCTCCTCGCCGGCCAGTTTGCCGCCGGCGGCCAGCAGCGCGCGCACGCCGGCGTCGGCGGCGGGCAGCTCGACGTCCATTCCTTCGACTACCTCCAGCCGCGCCTGCGCCGACTCGATCTCGATGCTGAGCGTGCGAACCTCGTCCTGCTGGCGGGCAACGGCTGCCGACGATTCGTTCAGCCGGATCTCCGTCTCGGAGAGGGTGCGCGTGGCCCGCCGGGCTAAGGGGGCAAGCTCGGTGTATCGCTCCTGTAGAGAGGCGAGTTCGCGCGCCCACGACTTGAGCGACGCGAGGTGCTTCCCACGGGCTTCCTGCAGCGAGGCCAGCTCGTCGCTTTGGCGCCGCTGCTGCTCGTCGAGAGCGGCGATGCGCGGCTCGGCCTCGGCCAGACGCGCGCCCGCCTGCGCGGCGTTCTTCTCCCGCTCCATCAGCTGCCGCCGGCGCTCGCGCAGCTCCGACTCGAGCCGCTCCATCTCCTGGGCGTCCGCCTCCGGTACACGGGCGGCGGTGAGCTCTTGCTCCAGCGCCTGCCCGCGCTCGTCCTGCTGTCCGACGAGGAGGGTGAGCTCCTCGCGCTCCGGCCGCAGCCTTTCGATCTCGCCGGCCAACTCGTCGCGACGGCCGGTAAGCATGCTCCGCCGCTCTTTGTCCATGGTGGTGCGCCGCTGGAGGTCGCGCCGATAGTCCTCCAGGCTGCGCCCGGCCTCTAGCCGGCCGGCGATATCGGTGCGGCGTTCCTCGATGGCGCCGGTGAGGGAGCTTATCCCCTCTTCGCAAGCCTGTAGCTCGCGGCGGGCGCTGTCGAATTCCTCCTGGCGCTGGTCTAAGACTGCGCGGGCGGCGGCCAGCGCCTCCTGGGCCTCCTGCCACTGCTGGCCGAACCAGGTCTGGAGCGTCTCCGCCAGCTCGGCGCTGAGACGGGCGTGGATCTCGGCCCGGTTCGCCTGGCGCTCCAACTGACGCAACCGCGGCCCGATCTCGGCGACCAGCATCGCGATGCGCTCCAGGTTATCGAGGGTGGCGGCGAGCCGTCTGCTAGCTTCGTCGAGTTTGGTGCGGTGCAGGCGCACGTCGGCCGCCTGTTCGATCAGGCCGCGCCGATCCTCGGGCCGGAGGGTGAGCACCTCTTCGACCAGCCCCTGACCCATGAAGGCGTAGCTGTTCTGGCCCACCTGGGCCTTCATGAAGAGCTCGGTCACGTCCTTGAGCCGGACGCGGCTCTGGTTGATGTAGTACTCGTTATCGCCGCTGCGATAGGCGCGCCGGCTCACGATCACCTCCTCGTACGCGAGGGGGAGCCAGCCGTCGCTGTTGTCGAGGACGATGCCTACCTCCGCCATCCCCTGTGCGGAGCGTTTGTCGCTGCCGCTGAAGATGACGTCCTCCGTCTTGCGGGCGCGGATGACGCGGTTGGCCTGCTCGCCCAGCACCCAGCGGATCGCGTCGGCCACGTTGGTCTTGCCGGAGCCGTTGGGACCGACGACGCAGGTGACGCCCGGGCTAAACTCGAACGTAAAGGGTGAGGCGAAGCTCTTGAATCCGTGTAGCTCCAGCCGCTTTAGATACATCCGCCAGCGATCTTTCTCTTGCTTGTTGTGATTCGGGCCTCCATGCGGGGAAGCGCCTTGCGGGCCGCTTCCTTCTCGGCCTCCTGTTTGCTATTCCCTGTTCCCTTCCCCATGGTTCGGTCATCGATGATGACCTCGACGGTGAAGCGGCGGGCGTGATCCGGCCCTACGCTCTTCACCAACTGGTAGCGAGGAGCGCTCTGGTAGTGCGATTGGCTGAGCTCTTGGAGCTTGGACTTCGGGTCGGCGGGGAACGTCGCATCGGCGGCCAGCTCGAACTCCGGCTTGAGCGAGCGGCGGACGAAACGGCGGGCGCTGGCGAGCCCGCTATCGAGGAAGATGGCGCCGACGATCGCTTCGTAGACGTGGGACAGGTTCGTCGGGCGAGCGCGGCCGCCGCCGGCCTCCTCGCCGCGCCCCAGCAGCAGCCCATCGCCCATCTTCAGCCGGCGGGCCGCCTTCGCCAGGGTGTCGCGGCGCACCAGATGCGTGCGCAGCTCGGTCAGCTTGCCCTCGTCCTGGTCAGGGTAGGCGTCGTAGAGCTCGTCAGCGACGACCAAGCCGAGAACGGCGTCGCCGAGGAACTCCATGCGCTCGTTCGACTGTCGAGCGTCGTTAGGATTTTCGTTGAGGTAGGAGCTGTGGACGAGCGCCTGTTGCAGGAGGGCGGGATTCTTGAACGTCACGCCCAGACGCTCCTCAAGCGCGCTTCGTGTAGCCAATTGGGATACCCCTTTGATCGGAAGGACGCGGCGGCAGCCAATGCTGCGGCGGCTGCTGCCCAACGGTTGTCCTTGTCCAGCGGAGAGTAGGATTGAGGACGGCGGGTTCGGATGACGATCGTTGCGTGGAGCCCTGGGTCGATCAGGGGTCGGGAGAGCGAGCCGTGATAGGTGTAGTGCCAATCACGCCATGTTCGCTCCGTCGCGCTTGGGCCAACGCCCGCCTGCAGCGACACCACCGTCCTTTCGACGCCCCCGATCCTTGGGGGTCATCGTTGCTGTCGAGCTAGCATTATCTTAGGAAGGAAGCCCGCCTCATGTCAAGCCGCGCGCGCCAGCGGAGCCGTAACTCTCTGTTACACTGCCTCCGATATGGCCCGAACGACGGAGCGATTGCTCGATTTGCTACAGGATCGCCTTCCCCAGGCGACACGCAACGCGCTGCGAATAGTCGTCGCCCTCGCCGAGGAGCGCGGCGTCGAGCTCTACCTGGTCGGCGGTGGCGTGCGCGACCTGCTGCTGGGCGGGGCGCAGGTCGATCTCGACCTTGTCGTGGAGGGCGATGCTATCGCGCTGGCGACGGCGGCGGCCGAGGCGCTGCAGGCGCGGGTAGTGTCGCATCCGCGCTTCGGCACCGCGGCCGTTCGAGGCGAAGGCTTTCGGCTGGACCTCGCGCAGGCTCGGACGGAGCGCTACCAGCGGCCCGGCGCCCTGCCTTCGGTGCGGCCGGCCCGGCTCGATGAGGATCTGGCGCGGCGCGATTTCGCGATCAACGCCATGGCCTTGCGGCTGACCGGGCAGCGGTCCGGCGAGCTGATCGACCGCTATGGCGGTGGTGAGGAGCTGCGCCGCCGGCACGTCCGTGTCCTGCACGACGAGAGCTTTCGCGACGACGCCACCCGCATCCTGCGGGCGGTGCGCTACGCCGGCCGGCTGGGCTTTCGCCTGACGCCGGCGACCGAGGCGCTCCTGAAGCGCGACCTCTCGTACCTCGAAACGATCAGCGGCACTCGACTACGCCACGAGCTGGAGGCGATCGCCGGCGAGGCGCGCGCGGCGTCGATCGTGCGGCTCGCGAGCGGCTACGGTGTCCTCGCCGCGATACACCCGGCCTTGCGCGCGGGCGAACGAGCGACAGCGGCCATCGAACGCTTGCTGGAGGTAGCGCCGTCGCGTCGCGACGCCGTCTTCCTCGCGCTGCTTCTCGCGGAGGCGACCCGGGCGCAGGCTGAGGGAGCGATCGATCGGTTAGCGCTGACCGGGCGTCAGGCGGAGGCGGTACGGGGGCTGCTCACGCTGCGCGGACAAGAGGCCACGCTGGCGAGGGAATCGCTGCGGCCGAGCCAGGCCGTCGGGCTGCTCGCGCCCGCGCCCGTCGCGGCCGTCGAGGCGTTCGCTCTGCTGGCGGAGCGGCCGCTTGCCGCCGAGCGGGCCCGTCGCTACCTTGAGCAGTGGCGGTTCGTCCGGCCCCGTCTGAACGGACGAGATCTGGAGGCGCTGGGCGTGCCGCACGGGCCCAAGATCGGCGCGGCGCTGGCGTCGCTGCTGGAGGCGCGATTGGATGGCCGGACGAAGAATCGCGAAGAGGAGATCGCGCTGGTCGTGCGGAAGAAGAAGCGGCTTGCCGGGGTGCGGCGTGGCTGAGCAGTTGTCCTGCGTCGTCTGCGGCGAGGAGGTGGACGAGAGAACGTCCTCCGTCTGCCACTCGTGCGGTGATCGATTCCACCTCAACCAGCGTAACGATACAGAGGACAAGGACTGCGGCAGCGTGTGGATCAACGAGCAGTTCCTAGCGCTGGAGTTCGCCTGCCAGCGATGCCTCGCGGGCGACGAGCCCGAGTCTGCGCCTAAGCCACGTGTCCTTCGGCAGCGTGCCGTTCGCCGCCGCTACCGGAAGCGAACGTGATGGTCGAGGAACGATCGCGGAGGAAGCGAAGGCGTCGCCGCCACCGGGGTGGCGGCGGTGGCGCTGGGAGCGCCGCTGGGCCTGAGCAGCCACAGGCGAAGGCCACGCCGCAGCTTCCCGACTGGCGCTGGCGCTCCTTTCCCGTCTTCTTCGCGTTCGCCTGCGGGGCGCTAGCGGTCATCCTGCTGTCCGTGGTTTTTCGCGCAGACGTACTCTTCTTCGGCGCGCTCTTCGGCGTTGCCTTTGGCCTGGCGCACATGGTGACGCGCCTCTTCGTCGCCCGCCGAGGCCGTTAGCCTAGCGAGCGCACCATCCAGGCCGAGGGCGGCTCCTCGGGCCGGGCAGGCCACTCTCGCTGGGTGAGGGGCCGGTAGCCCAACCGTAGCCAGAAGTAGTAGGTTAGCCCCAGCTTCGCCGGCACGAGCACGTACAGCCGCTTCGACGACTCGGCGAGCCGCTTCTCCAGGGCGAGCGCCGCCCGCCCGCCGATGCCGAGCCGGCGCTGGCCGGGCGCCACGGCCAGGAGCCGCACGCGGGCCGAGCCCCGCTTCGGCGCGCCGGTTTCGTAGGCAACGAAGGCCACGGGCTCGCCCTCCACGGCGACGAGGACGCCCTGCTCGCCGATCGCATCGTGCAGCCGCTCCTCGCTCGCCCAGCGAGGGCAGCCCAGATCGGCCGCCGTTTGCGGCAGCCAGCGCGCCAGCCCCGCCAGGTCGCCCTTCCGGAGCGGGCGCAGCTTGGTCAGCGTTCGTCGCCTAGCCACTCGCCTACCATGTCCGGCATCTCGCCCAGGGGCGCCCGCCGGACGGTGCACGGCGGCAGCGAGCGCAGGAACGCCCCGCCGTAGGCCTTGCGGTGGAGCCGCCCGTCCAGCACCACCATCACGCCGCGGTCGGTCTTGCGCCGGATCAGCCGGCCGAAGCCCTGCTTGAAGCGCAGCACCGCCTGCGGCACGGCGTAGTCGTTGAAGGGCTCGTCGAAGAGCTCCGAGCGCGCTTTGAAGATCGGGTCGCTCGGCACCGCGAAGGGGAGGCGGGCGATGATGAGGAGCGACAGCGCCTCGCCGACGACGTCTACGCCCTCCCAGAAGCTGGCGGTGCCCAGCACGACGGTGTTCGGCTGATCGCGTAGCGACTGGAGCAGCCGGCGGGGCGTGCCATCGATGTTGTGGCCCAGCACCAGGATCTGCTCCTCCTCCAGCGTCTGCTTGATGCCCGCGTGCGTCGCCCGCAGGCTGGCGTGGGAGGTGAAGAGCACCAGCGCCCGTCCGCGGCTGGCCCGCACCAGCTCGATAATCGATTGCTGGAGGGCGGCCTGGTAGCCGCGCTCGTTGGGCAGCGCCATGTCCTGCGGCACCAGCACCAGCGTCGATTTGGCGTAGTCGAAGGGCGAGCCGAGCAGCAGCTCGTCCGCGTCCGCCAGGCCCAGCCCCTGGCGCAGGAAGTCGAACTCTCCTTCTGTCGTGAGCGTGGCGCTGGTGAGCACCGTCGTCTCCTTCTGCGAGAAGAGCCGCTCCTCCAGCAACGTTGCCACCTGCAGCGGCGCGCTGGAGAGATCGACGCCCTCGTCGTTGCGCTGCTGCGTCAGCCAGCAGATCGTCTCGGGATCGTCTCGCAGCACGATCTCGGCGATGCCCTGCCGCAGCGGCTCGCCGGCTTGGAGCAGCTCGCCTGCCTCCGCCTGCAGCGATTCGTGGTCGAGCAGGGTAGCAGCGTCGGGCGACTCGAGACCCGTGCGCAGGAGGCCGAGGGTCGAGAACACCTGGCCGAGAGTGGCGCTCAGGTTCTCCCAGGCCAGCTCCACCTCCGGCCAGTCGGGCTGGACGCGCATCGCCCGATTCAGGCGCAGCCGGTCGTCGTAGCCGTTCTCGCCGGAGCGTTGCTGGCGCATGAAGCCGGACAGTCGCAGGAAGAAGTCGGGCAGCCGCCCGCGAGCGCTCTCGACGGCGTCGTCCGCGCGTGAGGCGAGCTCGAGCAGCTCTCGCGTCCCGGCCATCTGCGAGGCTAGGCCGCGGGCGGCGCTGCGCAGGCTAGATACGAGGCCGCTGCCTTTCCCCGCCACGCGGTCGAGGAAGGCGGCCAGGTCGCTCTCCTGGGCGTGGAAGCCGAACTGGCTGGTCGCCTCCTCCTCCAGGTGCTGCGCCTCGTCGACGACGAGGTGGTCGTACTCGGGGATGACGCCGCCACCGACGGCGACATCCGAGAGGAGGAGGGCGTGGTTTACTACCAGCAGGTGCGCCGCCTCGGCCCGCCTGCGGGCGCGGAGCAGGAAGCAGGAGCCGTCCTTGACGAAGGCGCAGGGCGCGGAGAGGCAGCCCCCGTGGTGGGCGCTCAGGCGGCTCCAGAGCGTCTCCTCGTCCCGCGAGAGGCGAAGCTCGGCCCGGTCGCCGCTGTCGGTGTTCGGTAGCCAGAGGAGGAGGCGCACCAGCAGCTTCGCCTCCTCGGCCGAGAGCGTCGATGAGCGGCGCAGGTTCGACCAGCGCAGCAGGCAGAGGTAGTTGCGGCGGCCCTTGAGCTGCGCCGCCCGCAGCTCCTCGCCGCCCGATGCGCCGTTCGCCAGCAGCCGTTGCACGATGGGGATGTCCTGCCCGATGATCTGCTCCTGCAGGTTGATCGTGTTGGTGGAGATCACCACGCGGCTGCCGTTGCGCAGCGCGTAGCGGGCCGCGGGTAGCAGATAGGCGAGCGATTTGCCGATGCCCGTGCCCGCCTCGACCATGAGCTGGCCGCCCTGGTTGAGGGCGTCGCTCACGGCGCTGGCCATCGCTACCTGCTGCGGCCGCTCTTCGAACTCCTCGATCACGCCGGGCGCGGTCTTGGTGAGCAGCTCCTCGACCGCCGCCGTGTCGCCCGCGGCTGTTTCGCCCGCGGCCGTGTTGGTTGACGTCGGGCCGTCGCGGTCGGGCGATAGCGCCTTCCCGGCGCTCTGCGGCGCTCGCACTGCGCCGTGCACCAGGCCCGGCGTCTCCGCGTCGCCTGCCACCGGCCGCTCCTCCGACACCTCGCGTAGCAGGTAGCGCAGCGGCCAGTCCGTGAGCGATGCGATGCGCTCCGCCTCGGCCAGCAGCGTCGGCGGCAGCGCCGCCAGCCGTTCGCGCAGGGCGAGGAAGACCCGGCGGGCCGCTTCGGCGTCGGCCAGGGCGCGGTGCTGGACGGGGAACTCGATCCCCAGGTGGCGGGCGATGGCGCCCAGGCCGTGTTCGCTCAGCGATGGCATGAGGAGATTCGACAGCTCCTGCGTGTCGTAGGCGGGGCCGGGCGGCCGCAGCCGCTGCTTTTCGAGGAAGCCTAGATCGAAGCGGATGTTCTGCCCGACGACCGGGTCGCCGCCGATGAACGCCTTCAGACCAGCGGCGATCTCGGCGAACTGGGGCGCGCCGGCGACGTCGTTATCGCCGATGCCGGTGAGCCGCTGAATGCGGTAGGGGATGGGCTGTCCTGGGTCGACGAGCGTGCTGAACGTCTCGCTGCCGCCGTCGAGGTCGAAGCGGACGGCGCCGATCTCGGTGATGGCGTCGCGGTCGGGGGCGAGCCCGGTCGTCTCCAGGTCGAGGGCGACGTAGCTGCGGGGCATGTGGTTCCTCGTGCGGAAGGTGGGGCTATCTTAGCACGCGGTCAGGCGTAGAACAAATGAGCCGCATTGTACAATAGTCGCTACGGGCTATCGGGCGAAGATGCGCTCGAGGTGGACGCGGAAGGCGGCCCCGTCCCAGTCTGTGGGCACCCACCGCCCTCGTTCCATGAGCGCGTCGAGCTCGCGAATAAGGCTATCGCGCAGATCGGCCGCGAATCCTGCCAGCTCTGCGCGGCCCTGCGCCATAAGGCCGTGCTCCTGGGCATCGACCGTGAGCGCCACGTAGGGCGAGCGCTGGAGGTTGCGAAACAAGGCGGAACGCTGGTTGGCGGCGAAGTAGATCTGGCCGTCGTTGGAGCAGGCAACGAGGGTAAGGGAGGCATGCGGTCGTCCCGCTGGGCCCACGGTGGCGATGCTGGCGCTCATCACCCGATTGACGAAATCTCGAACGGCCTCAGCGTTCATATAGTCTTTAGCGAAGAGCTCCCTGGTGAGAGGCGAGGCGTTGCGGATGGAGGCGTCGATCGTCGCCTGCAGTTCGTTGAGGGACATGTGGCCTCCTGAGCTACCCTGGCGCCTCCGGCAACTCGCCCATGCCAGTCTCAGAGGCCGCTAGCCGGTATCGTCGACGATGCTGATCGCCTGCTCGGGGCAGTTCTTCACCGCCAGCCTGGCCTTCGCCTCAAGCTCCGGTGGCACGACGCCATCGTTGCGCTCGTGCGCGTCGCCGTAGTCGTCGACGTCGAACAGCTCGTCCGCTATCTGGATGCACCGGTTGTGCCCCTGACACTTGTCGGCGTCTACTCGGACACGCATTACGGCCACACCACGGACATCGTCCGCGGGCCTCGCACCTGCCCGCCGGCCCACGTGACCGCCTCCGGATCCTCGAGCCGGAACTCGGGGATGCGTTTCAGCCACTCCTCTATCGATACGCGCATCTCCATCCGCGCCAGGTTCGATCCGGCGCAGCGGTGGATCCCCACGCCGAACGCGATGTGCGGGTTCTCTTCCCGATCGATGATGAACTTGTCAGGGTCTTTGAACTTCGCCGGATCGCGGTTCGCGGCGGGGAAGTTCATGATGACCTTGTCGCCCTCTGACATCGGGCAGCCGTTGTACTCGTAATCCTCCGTGACCACACGTGCCATCGTCACGGGCGAGTACGCCCGTAGAAACTCCTCCACGGCCGACGTTATCAGCTCGGGCTCCGCTATCAGCCGCGCCCGATCCTCGGGGTGTTGTGCCAGGTGCCAGAGCGCCGACCCGATCGAACTCCACGTCGTGTCGATCCCAGCCAACAGTATCAGGAAGCAGGTTCCCAGGACGTGCGTTTCCTCAACGGGCTTGCCGTCCACTTCCGACGATAGCAGGTAGCTGATCAGGTCGTCCTGAGGGTGGTCCTTGTGTTCCTGGATGCGTTCCCAGAGGAACAGAAAGATGTTGCGCATGGCTTCGCTCTGCACGTCCACATTCGTAAGTCCAAGCTCCAGGGCGCCTCGCACCCACTCCGTGAATGTGCCCGACATCTCCTTCGGAATGCCCAGCATGCTGGCGATGATGTACGGCGGGATCTGCTGCGAGTAGTCTACGGCCGCGTCCGCTCTCCCGTTCTCGATAAAGCCATCGATGAGCAACCGGCACTGCTCGCGCGTCACGGGCTCCCATTTCGCGATGGATTTGTTTGAGAAGGGCGGCAGCAGCAGCCGTCGCGCCCAGGTGTGGATCGGCGGGTCAGACGTGATCGGTGGCGCGCCTATTTCGTAGTCGCGAAGCTCTTCCGGGAAGTCTTCGTCCGGCTCCTCGTCCTCGCCTCGTCCCGGTCCGCCCGGCGCGACCAGCACTTCTTTCGATGAGAAGTGCTGGATGTCCTGCGCAATTTCGAACAGGTCCTCGTACCGATGTGGCGTCGGTTCGCCAAGGCCCTCCACCGTCAGCTCATGTACGAGTTCCAGACCACCTCAAGTGACTACCAGTTGGGCTACGATACCAGCGAGGTGCGTGTGCTACAGGAAGACCGCCAGCTCCTTCACCAGCGTACACGTGAAGACGTGTCCGGTGGGCTTCTGGATGTCGCTACAGGGCAAGCGCTGCTCGGCTACCCCGTGGACGAAAGCCAGCGGATATATCTCCGTTCAGGTATGCTGATCGAAACGCCGGTTGGTGTAGGGGGCACCCAACGATGACAATGGCCCCTCCTCTCGAGCGTAAGACCACCACGTCCCAGCGTGTTGTCGATCCCGACTTCATTCCGGTCGGGTTGGCCTTCGTGCAGCAGCAGCTACGTGGGCTGCGTCCTATCGAGGCGACGCTTGACCGTAAACTCCTTACCCTGTTCAACGTCTTGGGTGACAGGGCGGCCAAGGCTTACCGTGACCGTGTACCTAAGGAAACCAAGACCCATGACGACATGGTCAACGTGATCATCAGTGATATGGACATTGGTGCCCTCGAGCTGCGGCGTGACGCGATGTATGGTGGGACGTATGAGGCTACTGCCACGCTAGCCGCCGGTGGTATTGAGCAGCTCCTTGAGGCCAGCATCGACATAGGTAGCCGCGACCTTGCCGCTGAACGTGTCCTCAGCGAAGGTGGGCGCCGAGCGGGCCTCCTAGACCTACGTGGTGATACCCGCAGTAGTCTGTTTGCTACACTCGAGGAGGCCCAGGCTAAGGGGCTGGGTATACCACAGACCGCCCGCCTGATACGCGACCGTGTACCAGCAGGCCGGTTCGTGCATGCTGGCTCCAAGTATAGGGCCACCATGATTGCACGTACTGAGGCACGGTACGCCTCCAACATCAGCGTCGCTGAGATGGGTAGGGCCGCGGGGTTTGAAGAGTTTGTGGCCTTCGACGATCGCCTCGGCTTTGGTGATGCCGACTGTGTGGCACGTGATGGTTTGGTGGTCAAGGGGAGCGAGGTGGGTATGGAGTCCGCTGTCGAGCACCCCAACGGTACACTCAGCTTCAGCCCAGTCCCACGTACGAAGGTGAAGGATACGCCAGTTGATGACGGAGATTGGTTGGGATTTGAGAGCGATAGTAAGGCTGAGGCTTGGTTGACGAATAACGCCGCCCTCAAACCGACTGTGACTTCTACGGAGCGGTTTGCTTTAGACTCCTACAAGGGAGCTTCGTATGGGCGCATCAACGGAGACCTACGTGGACTCCAAGATCTGTCCAAGTATTTGCAACCGACGCCACGCGGCCCGACGGTGACAATACAGTCATTGGTGGATGGTCTGGATACGGCTGTCGCTAAAGCGGCAGTTGAAGAGAATATCGTCGTCCACAGAGCAGTAACAGCCAGCGGTGTCCCGGCAGAGGTGGGCGCCGTATTCACGGACAGGGGGTATGTCAGTACGTCACTCCGGTCTGCGTTTGAAACTATGCCTTCGGGTACGCGACTCCTGGACATTCGTATTCCCAAGGGGGCTAATGTTATTTCTCCTCGGGGGTTGGGTGTGGTCGACCTCGAGTTCGAGCTTATCCTTCCACGTGATTCAGTATTCCGAGTGATTGGCCCCAGCACTGACGGCTCGTCACTAATAGTGGAGTTAGTGATATGACCCCACCAGAAGACAAAGTACCGGAGAAGACAGAGCGGAATCCCGAGCAGGCGTTCGTCTGGCGTGCAGGGGACGTCGTGGTTATTAGCGAAGGTGAAGACGAGCCAGAGAGTAAGGAGGAACCAGATGGAACCCAGTAGCAAGTACAGCCCGGAACTGAAGGTAGTAGACGGCCCACAGGGGCTGATTGAAGGCTGGGGCATACCGTTCGGTGGTCCCATAGCCGGCGGCGATGTCGACGGTGAGTTCTTCTCAGCGAAGACGGATTTTCGTTTCGACTGGTTCCCCGACGGCCGTCCGATGCTGTACGACCACGGCACCGACAAGAAGCTCGGCCTCGACCTCATCGGCCGGCAGACTGAGCACCAGGTCGTCGATGAGATTGGCGTCTGGGTCAAGGGACAGATCAACATGAGCCATCGCTACGCAGAGGCCGTCATGGGTCTAATCGGAGAACAGAAGATTGGGTTCTCCAGTCTGGCGATGCGTCACCTTGTCGAGAAGGAGCGCAACGGTCATATCAAGACCTGGCCGTGGATTGAGGAGACTCTTACAGTCCGTCCGGCGAACCCCGTGGCCACGATCGAGGAGTTCAAGATGGCGGCAACACCGGCTGACCACATGAAGGCCCTTGGTCTGGACGTGCCGGAGGCCCTGACCGTTCGCTCCGAGAAGGCGATCGACCTGCCGGTGGGGATGTCCACCGAGGACCTGCGGGACGCTCTACTCGTCGCGATCAAGGCTGGTTACCCGTCCATCTTCGACGTTGAAGACCAGTATGCCTACGTTGACGTCGTCTACGACGGGACGATGGTGGCCTCAATCGATAGCCGGTACTACGAGGTGACGTACACCCTGAACGATGGGGAGGTTACTGTTACCGACTCCCCTCGCGCGGTTGTACGCCGCACGGTGTGGGAGCCTGAGGCCAAGCAGGCCCCGGAGGCCCTCTGGGCGCCACCGGAGAAGGCCACCACATTCATGGATCTAGCTGACACTGCCAAGGCGTCGTTGTCCGATGTCGTTGGCTTTATCGGGAGCGCGGAGACTCTCGTTGAGGCTCTGCGTGAGAAGGAAGAGCAGTTGACCGATAGCAAGCGTGTCGTCCTCGACAGTCTGTGTGCTGGGGTGGAAGCCGCTGGCAAGCAACTAACTGCTCTCCTCGAACAACAGGGGTCGGCCGCGCCGGCGCCCACCCACGCACCCAGCTGGCGACTACGTCTCGCCGACGTTGGCCGGCAGATGCGTGAGCTGCAAGAAGTATAGGACAGTAGTAGAGCAAGGAGGAACACGGACGATGTCGAACTACATAATGCCATTCCTGTTCGCGCTGGCTTCAAGACCATACCATGCAGTCTCCAAGCCGACGTTGCAGGCGTGGGCGCGATACCGGCCTCGCGGTGGACGCCTACTGGGGCGGGTGCTCCAGTGGACACGGGCTCATATGGTGCGGTACGGCCACACCCTCGCCTCGGAGTTCGGCGGTGGCACCGTCGGGGCGGAGAAGGATGCCAAGTCGACCGCGCTGCGGGAAGAGGCCGCGGCTAAGTTCCTGGAGGCCAACAACTTCATCGAGGCCGCGTGTAAAACGGCCGGTATCTCCATGGAAGACCTGAAGGGCGACGAGTCCAAGGTCGGCGCCGAGGTGCTGGAGAAGTTCGACGCCATCATGGCCGAGGGCCACGACCTACGTGAGCAGTACACGATCGCGGCCAAGTCTGAGGGCCGTTGGGAGGGGTTGCGGCAGAACTACGAATACTTCCACGAGAAGGCCACTGGCAAGCCCCTACCTTGGGGCCAGGTGACGGAGATGAAGTTGTCCGGCAAGACGCTGGGCCAACAGTTCGTCTCCAGTGAGACGTACCGTGAGCTGGTCGATTCGGGTGTCCTTCACAGTGAAGGCGCCAGCTTCAAGAGCTCACGCATCACGTCGATAGGGCCGTTGAACGAGGTCATTGGCCTACAGAAGGAGGCGGCTGACGGTGACCAGAAGGCCACTGATCGGTTGACCGAGATGAAGGCCGCTAGCGACCTCATCTACTCGGGCACACCGTCTTCTGGTGCCGATGCGCTTATCCTCGACCAGTTCCTTCCCGGTATCCTCCAGCTGCCACAGCGCCCACTGACGATCCGGGAGCTGTTCGCATCTGGACAGGCTACCAGTGACAACATCAGCTATGCGGCGCAGACTGCATTCGATGACGCAGCTGCTACGGTAGCTCAGGCTACTGCTACTGATGAAGGAGCGAAGCCGCAGTCTAGCGTCGCTTGGGCACGTCGGACGAAGCCTGTTGAGACGATCGCGACCTACATGGCCGCGACACGTCAGCAACTCGCCGACGCTCCACAGGTGCAAAGCCTCATCGACAATCAGGGTCGGTTGATGCTCCAGTTGGAGGAGGAAGACCAGCTCATATCGGGTGATGGGTCGACGCCGAACCTGAAGGGTGTTCTGAACGAGACGGGTGTACAGACGTTGGTCGTGGCCGTCGGCGCCGATGCTGACGCGGCTGGGCTACTGAACCTCAAGTCCATCCGCAGCGCGAAGCGCATGGCGAAGACCGGCACGGCACGCGTCTCGGCAGACGCCGTTGTCATGCACCCCAACGACAGCGAAGAGTTCGACCTGCTGACGGACGGTAACAGTCTGTTCCGCGGTGGGAATCCCGTGGGCAACTTCAACTTCAATCAAAGCCTGTGGGGGCTGCGACGTGTCGAGTCCGAGGCGATCCCGGAAGGCACAGTGCTCGTTGGAGCCTTCATAGTCGGCGCGACCGTCCTGGAACGTATGCCAATTACGGTCTACACCACGGACAGTCATAGCGACTGGTTCATCAGGAACCTGATCGCCGTCCTGTTCGAGGAGCGATTGGGCTTCCCGATCTTCTACCCCAGCGCGTTCGTGAAGATCTCCCTGAACCTGTGGGCGGGTGGCTCCTAGCCGCCGGCCTGAGTAGAGGAGGAGTGACGAGATGACTAAGAGGACGCAGCCGACCATTGCAGTCAAGCGAGGCGACTGCGTCCTCTTCCTCTCTCCCGGCGTCAGCGTTTCGCCTAAGGACATCGAGTCAGGCTTCCGCTGGCTGGAGACCTGGGACGTACTGATGCCGATCAAGTCATACGAGCTGCTAGCTCTGGATTTCATACATGAGGGCTGCTCGACTTCGGATACGCTTGCGCTCATCCGAGACCTTCGGCAGCTAGTCTACGACGAGCGTGTGACGTTTGCCCGTCTCGGAAGTTCGGCTGACGCGCTGTTCGTCGTTCGTGATGAAGAGACGTGCGAGGACGACGACTGTCCTCTACCGATGCTACGTGCGATCTGGAAGGCGAAGCCTCTCTTGCTAGCCCTACCGGAGAGCTGGGTGGAGGAGACCAAATAGTGAACTACACATTCGACATCGAGGCTCTGTCCTACGATGTGCTGACCCTCGACGCAGTGATACCAGCTCCCCCGAATACGATGGAGCATCCTGGTAGCTACGCAGTGGTGCTGAGGGAAGAGGCCCTCAGCCGGCGATATAACCGAGTAGGGTTGGCCTTGAAGCTCATACCACTCGGGCCGGCTGAACATCCTGGCCTCGCGTTGTGGGATGGAGTCGAGCTGGGGATGGCCAGCCTTGTTCAGAACCTGTTAGCTCAGGCTGGATTGGCTCCGCGGGTCTACGGCCTCGCCCTGGTCAATGGTACACACGCCGCACAGATCACTGACTACGTAACCGAAGGTGACCACCTTCCACGTATCCCAGACCTGATGCGGACATTCAAGCACTTGGGGGTGCAGACCCGAAAGAACTGGGACGCTTCCCCTAATAGGGGGAACTGGCGCAACGGCCTGTTCGTCGACTTCTCCGGGCTGTACCTGACAGGGGAAGCTGTCGATACGCTTGTTGGGTGGGTACACGAACGGGCGACACTGAAGAAGGGTGTCCCAGCCGGTAGCGCCTACCAAGAGGTGCGGGCATTGGGTATCCCGGGAGACCGGCCGAGCACACGTGAGTTCCCCGATGGGCTCCCCCTAGACGGAATGAGCGTCCTCGACATCGGTTGTAACCTCGGTCACTTCTCAAGGCTGGCGGTAGACCGAGGGGCTGTCCGTGTGGTGGGTGTAGATCATGGGGAGACTGCTCTGCTGTGTAGGTTCATACACACTCTACTCGGCTATTGGGGAGTTGATGTGGTTGACGCTACGTTACCCAAGGAGGGATCACTTCTCCCTCACATAGCTTTCGATGTGGCTGTGTGCCTGAGCGCCGTCAAGTACCTGGGAGACGCTGCGGCGGTTCCGTGGCTGGCCCACCTAGCCCCGACCTTGTGGCTGGAAGGCCACGGGGATATTGAGGTTGACCACTACCTGCCGGCACTGGAGCAGTCCTACCAAACCGTCGAGCGTCTGGCCGACGCCACAGACAACAAGTGCAGGGCTCAGTTCCTGTGTACCAACGGAGGAGACTCTGAGGATGAATAACCTACAGCTAAGAGCCGAGAGGGCAAAGCTGCTCAAGCAGATTGTGGAGCTGTATCCCGAGTGGAAGCGGATCGACAACGAGGCTCGTCGGCTCGTTGGCCCTCGGAGCAAGCGCGAGGTCTGGCTGGAGCAGGGGGCTGCGATTGCGTACCTCGCCAGCCAGTACGACCGGCCCGACGCTGACATACTGGAGATTGGAGCTTGTCAGGGTTACTCCGCTGCGTTGATGAAGCTCGCCGCTCCGCAAGCGACGGTTACGACGCTGGAGCCGCATGGAGACCGGCGCAGACGCGTGCGCGCTGCGGTCGGATCGCTTGGAGTTACGGTACGAGCTGAGCGATCTACTATCTTCCTCAGATACTGCGTAGAGGAGGGACAGAAGTACGACCTCATCTTCGTCGATGGAGACCACGCCAAGGTGCGAGACGACCTACCGTACTGGAACTTGCTCAGGCCAGACGGTCTCTTCCTGCATCATGATTACAGTCCGCCAGGTAGTAAGCGGGAGTGCCGCCCCGTCTGGGAGGCTATCAACACCTTCGCTTCAGAACTAGGTCACCCCATCGACGTACTAGTACAGGACGACTCTGGTGTCGGGCTGGCCGGGTTCTACCGGCACGACATCCGTGAGGTCTGGCCGCCGTCTCAGACGACCCGCACGGTGCAGGCGCTTGACAGCGAGACCCACGAGTGCGCGCCGATGGAGAAGGGCTTCCACCATGACTAAGTGCGCCGTCCTCGTCGTCGGGCCTGAGTCCTCGGGGACACGTCTGGTGACACGTATCCTGGTTAGGGCTGGCTGTGCCGGTGACGACAATCACGTTCAGTGGCTCGACTGGAACCCACCTGACGGCCAGACCCCGATCGTGTGGCGCCGAAGCCTGCCGCATGACAAGAGTTGGCCCGACCTCGGTGAAATGGTGCGGGGTCTCCGGCTGCAAGGGTACATAGTGAGTGCTGTGGTTACCGATCGGTTGGATGGGCCTATGGTCAAGGCCCAAGTCCGTGACCACGTCAAGAACGAGGGAATTGCTCGCCAGCACATTCAGCGGTCACGTACTACCCTTGCCATCCTGGACGACCCACGGGGGCCAGCTATACCCGTCACCCGTGTGCAGTACGAAGACTTGGTGACCGCCCCCGAAATTACGATCCACCGTATCATCGAGCCTTTGGGTCTCCTACCGAACCAGGCCAAGGCCATCGTGGCCGACATTAAGATCTACGACGGCAATGCTCAGTACACCGAGGAAGATCCGGACTGTAACCCGTCGCCAGTTGAAGGGGAAGCGCCAGCGTGAACGTACACATAGTCTGTTCTCTGTTAGAGATCGACCGTATCCTCCCACGTCTGGCACACAGCCTCGCAGACGCTACTGGTTGGACGGTTGGCCCCACGGCTGATCCCAAGGCCAAGCTGAACTACTACCTACCGTATCTCGAGTTGCGTAGGGGCCAACCGATCGGCCCGTCGGCAGCACTATTCACACACCGCGAGGAGAACCTTCCCGGTAAGGCTAAGATCTGGGACACGCTCGCCAAGGCTGTAGACATCCGTATCACATGGGCTCAGCAGTACGCGGCCAACCTTGAGGCCCACGGCCGAACGGTGCGGCTGACGCCACCACTCGACCGTGAGGCGTTTGTTCCCAAGTCCGAGAGTGTTGGGACACGAAGCCGATTGCGTGCCGGTGTGTCGGGTTACGTCTACAGCGGCGGACGTAAGGGGGAGCAGCTTCTCCAGGCTGTTCTCAGTACACCTACAGCTGCCAGGTACGACTGGCAGGCAGTAGGACGGGGCTGGCCGGTACGGACAACTACTGTGGCATACAGCCAGCTGCCAGCGTTCTACCAGGGCCTCGACCTGTACGTGTGCCCATCCCAGATCGAAGGCATCCCCTATGGCCCGTTGGAGGCCCTGGCCTGTGGTGTACCTGTCATCGTGCCCCGTGGAGTTGGTATCCTCGATGAGCTACCCAATGTTTCCGGGATCATACGATACGACGCCGGTGACGCTGTAACTTTGGAGGTTGCTCTTGGTGAAGCATATACACAGATAGAGTGTGGGGGGATAGACCGTAGTGAACTGCGTGAAGTAACCAGCCGGTTCACGATGGAGGGCTGGGTGGAGGGTCATGTGGAGGCGTTTGGCGCCCAGAGCGAACGGGTGACACGGGCCAAGAAGTCTGACCACGGGATCTATGTGGTGGCCTACGGCGAACCGGCTCGTGCTTGCGCTGAGAACCTGATCGTTTCCATTAGGACACACATGCCTGATACCCCGATCGCTGTAGCCAGTGACCGGCCGCTTGCCGCCGCCGATGTGTTTACTCCTCATCCAGACCAGGACTTAGGGGGGCGGGCGGCGAAGACGAAGATGTGGGATCTGGCGCCGAAGGAGTGGGAGTATGTCCTATACCTCGATGCCGATACTGAGTTGGTGGCTCCTATCCCGTTCCTCTTCGACGTGTTGCGTGACGGTTGGGAGCTAGTCTGTACGAAGGATGTGAAGGGTTACGATCTCATCCATAGCCTCTGGCGGCGTGACAGCGAAGAGCATCGGCTTGGTTGGGAAGCTATAGGTTCAGACAGGGCCTTACAGCTCGCCGGTGGAGTTATGGGCTTCAGACGTACACCGGCCACAGAAGCATTCCTATCGGCCTGGTATGCCGAGTGGAACCGGATGGCTAGGCGTGACCAGGGGGCGCTGCTACGGGCACTCTACACCAACCCCGTTAGACTGTTGGTGCTTGGTAGCGGGTGGAACAGGTTTGAGGGTGGCATCTGTCCTGAGGCGACCGCAGGGATCATCCACTACCGGAACGGCCCAGCCCGACGAGTGCGTGGGTGGGTACCAGGTCGCCTTGACGACTCTGCGTTGTGGGCTCAGGTGAGTATGTCGGGACGTGCTTCCCCGCGAGGTATTGAGGGTGTGATTCGCGATCCTGAGTCGCGGCGGTATCACGTGGGAGCTACGATGCAGTT